>JAISOA010000001.1 GCA_031275945.1 Spirochaetaceae bacterium | reverse complement strand
ACCTGTGCTTTTACAGCCGCACCCGGAAAAGACTCTGGATGAAGGGCGAACATTCCGGCCATGTTCTGCGGATCCGCCGCCTTCGGGCGGACTGCGACAGGGACGCGGTGCTGGCGGTGGTGGAACCCGCGGGTCCCGTGTGCCACACCGGCGCATGGTCCTGCTTTGGCCTTACGCGCCGCTATACCTGGGAATACCTTCAGGAAATTATCGCCGAACGGTTCCGTAATCCCCTTCCCGGGTCATACACCGCCACTTTGGACGGTGAACTGGTCCGGGAAAAAATTATGGAAGAAGCCGGGGAACTGTGTGCCGCCAAGGGCCGCAGCGAAGTAATTTGGGAAGCTGCTGACCTGCTGTATTTTGCCACGGCCCTTATGACCAGGGAGGGAGTAGGGGTGGAAGAGGTACTGGATGAACTGGACCGGCGGCATAAAAAATAGCCGGCAGAAACAAGGAGGATCCACGTTATGGATAGTATACATGATGCCGGCAGCATCATACGGAAGATCGACCATACCCTGCTTAAAGCCGATGCCCGGGAAGAAGACCTAAGGCGGCTCTGCGCCGAGGCAAAACAGTACGGTTTTACGGTAATTGCCGTTAATCCCTGCTGGATTCCCTCCTGCAAAAAGGAACTGGCGGGAACGGACATCATGATCACCGCCACCGTGGGGTTTCCCCTGGGGCAGACACTTACGGAAACCAAGGCATCCGAATGTGATCACGCGATCGATGCAGGGGCCGGAGAAATCGATATGGTGATGAACCTGGGAAAACTGTTAAGCGGAGATGAGGAATATGTTTTTGCGGATATTACGGCCGCGGTAGACCGCTGCCACCGCCGGGGGGTAAAATGCAAGGTGATCCTGGAAACCTGTCTTTTAACAGAAGAATACATTGTCCGCTCCTGTACGCTGGCCGAAAAAGCCGGGGCCGATTATGTAAAAACCTCCACGGGCTTTAACGGCCCCGGCGCCACGGTGGAACATCTGCGGCTTATGCGGAAAAGTTGCAGCCCCGCCGTAAAAATTAAGGCTTCCGGAGGAATCCGCAGCCTGGCCCAGGTCCGGGCCATGGTAGAGGCCGGCGCGGACCGCATCGGTACCAGCGCCGGCCTGAGCATTGCCGCTGAACTAGGCCTTTTCGGGACATGAACCCCCTCGCCCCGAAGCTCCCCTGCGGAAGGCAGGTTCTTGGGTAGTAAACCCCTTTGCACGAATAAAAAGCACCCCCGAAGGGGGGCCAAAATCACCGTAACGGTTCCGGTATGCTTCCGGCGCCGCTTTCCGACCACAGTTTTCTCCTGAATCCATTCCTTCCGGCACCATTTTAACATGAGGCATCTACCGGTTGATATAAAAAAGCCCAGGAGAAACCGGGATGACGGCCGGCGCCGGGGCGGGTATGCTGTATCCATGGATTACCGGTCCTTTCTTACCCAAGGGCTCGCAGAGCTTTACCCCGCGGGTTCAAAAAATCCCCTGCTTCCGGAACCCCGGATCCGGGAACGGGCGGAACAGCTTATGGTCTTTATCCGCGAAATAGAACGGTTTAACGGCCCCTACGGCCTGGTAAAGGCCGCGGACCGGAAGGATCTGGTAATCAGGCATATCCTGGACTCCCTGGCCCCCCTGGAACACATAGCCGGACTTTTGTCCGCGGTCACCGGAAATTCCGGGGGTCCCGGCCTGGCCGATGCGGGTTCCGGCGCGGGACTGCCGGGCATACCACTGGCCATCTGCCTTCCCGGGGTAAATTGTACCCTGATTGAACGCATGACCCGCCGGGCGGACTTTTTACGGAACACCCTGGCGGTGCTGGGGCTTTCTAATGTTACGGTGGAAGAAGGGGAAATAAAAAGGGCCCCGCCGGGCCGTTTTGCCCTGCTCAGTTTTCGGGCCCTTACGCCTTTGGAACCGGGGATGCTTAAGGACCTGTTCCGGCTCCTGGTTCCCGGAGGACGCCTGGCGGCGTATAAGGGAAGACGAGAAAAAACGGAAGCAGAAATTGCCGCCGCGGGGCTTTGCCGGGAAAACTGGGAACTTATCCCCCTCAGGGTGCCTTTTCTGGAAGAAGAACGGCACCTGGCGGTTTTATCCCCCATAACTGTTGACCCGCCGGGCTCCCTCTTATTATGATATACACCGTACGGCAATAGACGTAGAACAAAGAGAACGGGAATATATAACTCCATGTTAAGGTGGGTGCTATGGATAAGACTCTAGTAGATACCCTGACCGCCAAGGCCAGGGAAATACGGGCCCTCTGTATTGAAGAAATCGGTAATCTAGGTTCGGGCCATATCGGGGGCTGCATGTCCATTGTGGATATCCTTACCCTGCTGTATTACCACCGGATGAAGGTGGATCCCTCCAACCCCCGCTGGGAGGGCCGGGATTACCTGGTGGTTTCCAAGGGTCATGCCGGGCCTGCGGTCTATGCGGCCCTGGCTTCCAAGGGGTTTTTCCCGAAGGATTGGCTTATGACTCTTAACAAGGGGGGAACCAGGCTTCCCAGTCATTGCGACAGGGTCCTGACTCCGGGAATAGACATGACCGCAGGTTCCCTGGGCCAGGGCTTTTCTGCAGCCCTGGGCATAGCCCTGGGCCTTAAGATGGACCAAAAACCTAACCGGGTTTTTGCCATCATCGGGGACGGCGAATCCGACGAAGGGCAGATCTGGGAGGGCGCCATGTTTGCCGCGGCCAAGGGAATTTCCAATATCACCGCCTTTACGGATTTTAACAAGCAGCAGCTTGACGGATATGTTAAGGATGTACTGGATCTGGGGGATCTGGGGGCCAAGTGGAGGGCCTTCGGCTGGTTTACCCAGGAAGTAGACGGTCATGACCTGGAAGCATTGGATGCCGCCGTAGAAGCTTCCCTGGGGCAGAACGAAAAGCCCTCCATGATCATCATGAATACCATCAAAGGAAGGGGTTGCAGTTTTGCCGAAGGAATAGAAAAAAACCACAGCATGGCCTTTGACATGGAAAAGGCAAAAGAAGCCATTGCCGCCCTGGGCAGGTAAGGAGGAAACCATGGGAACCGGTGAACAAAAAGAAATGCGGGCCGCTTATGTAGAGACCGTTACTGCCCTGGCGGAAAAAAATAAAGATATCGTGGTGTTGGAAGCAGATCTGATGAGTTGTACCAACACGGGGGGCTTTAAAAAGGCCCACGGGAATCAGTTCGTTAATGCCGGCATCGCCGAGGCCAATATGATTGGCCTTGCCGCGGGGCTTTCCGTGGCGGGAAAGATCCCCTTTGCCTCTACCTTTGGCTGTTTTGCCTCCCGGCGGGTTCACGATCAATTTTTTATCTCCGCCAATTATGCCCGGCTTAATGTCAAGCTTATCGGCATGGATCCGGGGGTTACGGCGGCCATGAACGGGGGCACCCACATGCCCTTCGAGGACATCGCCCTAATGCGGGTAATCCCCGGTTTGACCATTGTGGAGCCCTCGGATTACTACAGCTGCGCCGCCCTGGTTAGGGAAGCGGCGGAACACTACGGCTGTGTGTACATCCGCTTTCCTCGCAAGCCCGTGCCGGTACTGTATTCCGAAACGGAGAGCTTCAAATTCGGTCAGGCAAAGCTCCTTAAAGCGGGAAAGGATCTGTGTTTTATAACCCTGGGGGGCCTGGAAGCAGGGGAGGCCCTTAAGGCCCGGGAAATTCTTGCCGCCGGCGGCATAGACGCCGGGGTACTGGATCTTCTTTCCGTTAAACCCCTGGACGAAGAGGCGATCCTGGCCCAGGCGGCGGCGGTTAAGGCCATTGTTACCGCCGAAAACGCCCAACTTGCCGGAGGTGTAGGTGGTGCCGTGGCGGAACTTCTTATGGAAAAGGGCTGCGCGGTTAAATTTGGCCGGATCGGTATCAAGGACGAATTCGGCGAAGTGGGAAGCCAGGATTATCTGGCCAAACGTTTTGGCCTTACCGCCGATAAACTGGTGGAAAAGGCCCGGGAACTTCTGGGCTAGGAGCCTGTTGTGCACGTGTGGATTTTTTGCTCAAGCGCCTTTGGCGCCCTTTACGCAAAAAATCCCGGTTACCGGGGCTCCTTTGGGAGTTTATAAGGTATACAAATTCACATTCGTGAATTTGTATACGATTTTATGAGCGACGCGCCACATGCTCCTGGGCAGGCTGTGGCCGGGGAAAGGCCGCAGGGGCAGGGCATAGGCCGCAAACCCGGCAAAAACCGCTTTTCCGGGGTTTTTGTAAAAAAAATTGCCGGGGGCTTGATCTTTTTTTTTGTATTTGGTATGGTGAAGCTCTCTTATTGTTAGAGAGCGGGTTTTCCGTCTTCTATTATTTGACTCCTGGGTTTATGCAATACCAGTATTTTGGAGTCTCTTGGAATGCCGCCGGTCTTAGCAAATAGCTTTGCGGGGCCGAATGCGGTGTAAGGAGTTGTGAGTGCCTACTATTAACCAGTTGGTCCGGTTTGGAAGGAAACAGGTTACCTCGAAGACCAAGTCCCCGGCTCTGCAGTCCTGTCCCCAAAAGCGGGGAGTCTGCACCAGGGTTATGACCGTAACGCCCAAAAAGCCTAACTCGGCCCTTAGGAAGGTAGCCAGGGTTAGGCTTTCTCATGGTACCGAAGTAACCGCATATATTCCCGGCATAGGCCATAATTTACAGGAGCACTCGGTAGTTTTGGTCCGGGGGGGGCGGGTTAAGGACCTTCCGGGGGTCCGGTACCATATTATCCGGGGGGCTAAAGATACCCTGGGTGTAGAAGACCGCAAGCGAAGCCGTTCAAAATACGGCGCTAAACGGCCCAAGGCATAAAAGGCAGGGCAGGGACGTATGGGCAGAAAAAAGAAAACGGTAAACCGGGGTATTTTACCGGATCCAAAGTATAACAGCGTGGTGGTTTCAAAGTTTGTAAACCGCATGATGTGGGAGGGAAAGCGCTCGGTGGCCCTCCGGATCGTACACGAAGCCCTTGGCCAGCTTCAGGCCAAGACCGATAAGGAACCCCTGGAGGTGTTTCTTAAGGCTATCGATAACGTTAAACCCCTTATCGAGGTAAAATCCCGGCGAGTTGGCGGCGCCACCTACCAGGTTCCGGTGGAGATTCGGGAAACCCGGCGGGAGGCCCTGGGGATGCGGTGGATTATCAATGCCGCCCGATCCCGGTCCGGTCGCGGCATGGAAGACCGTCTGGCCGCGGAGCTGCTGGACGCCTTTAACAATACCGGTACCGCCTTCAAAAAGAAGGAAGATAC
>JAISOA010000183.1 GCA_031275945.1 Spirochaetaceae bacterium | reverse complement strand
GGCGCGTCCACCGCGCGGGCGTTGTAGGCCCGGACATTCTCCCGCACCAGACATTCGATGAGTTTTTCCGCCGTGTCCGTGTCATCGGGGACGCTCCGGGGCTGTTTTTCCAGCATATCCCGCCGCTTGCCGGCGGCTTTGACGCGGATAAAAATGTTCACCTGCCTCTCCTTGTTACCTATTGGACTTGTTCAATAACCCGGCTGCATATCGAACAAGCCGTTCTTAGCGTTTTTTCGCAGTGGGGTCTAATACCCAAGAACCCGCCTTCCGGCGGGGGAGCTTTAGGGCGGTTAGAGCCGGCCACGCCAAAAAATGGTAGTAGACCTCACCGTTAATAAATCCTTACAGAACGGACCTCGTAAATAATACAACGCGTACAAGATACCCTCTTCAGGGCGGAGAGGTTCATTCAGACGCAGCCGGGAACTCTGCGGATTCCCCGCCGGATCATTGTAGCTAAAGATATGGTTTTTTGCTACCGGTCTATTGCTATTCCTTCTTGCTGTCAAATTAGGAAGATTTTTTTGTTCCCGGCTTTCAATAGAGTTGTTCGGAAACTTCAGTTTTCCGGACAAATTCCGCTAAAAATCGCAATTTCGCAGCCGTAAGGCGCTAAAGTGCAAGACTGGTGAGACAACCAACCGGGTTGTCGAACAAGTCTAATTTTTGGTATGCGGGAACCGGGCGCCTTTCTTTTTTTGCGGGAAAAGAGTATAGTTACACCGGAGGCTATTAATGGCTAAACAGAAGTATGTGTATTTCTTTGGTGAAGGAAAAGCCGAAGGAGACGCCAAAATGAAAGACATTCTTGGCGGTAAGGGCGCCAATCTGGCGGAGATGACCAATCTGGACATTCCCGTTCCGCCGGGTTTTACCGTTTCTACCGAGGTGTGCGCCGCGTTTTATGAAAACAATAGAAAATATCCCGCCGGGCTTGAAGAAGAAGTTCTTTCCGTTCTCGCCCGGCTTGAAAAGGTCATGGGCAGGAAACTTGGAGATCCCGGCGATCCGCTTCTGGTGTCGGTCCGTTCCGGGGCGCCGGTTTCCATGCCCGGTATGATGGATACGATCCTCAACCTGGGGATGAACGACGAATCCGTACACGGGCTGGTAAACAAGACCGGGAATCCCCGTTTCGCATGGGACGCTTACCGCCGCTTTATCCAGATGTACGGCGACGTGGTGATGGAAGTTCCCCACGACGCGTTTGAGGCGGCGTTAAACGGCATTAAAAAGGCAAAGAAGGCGGAGCTTGACACGGATCTTGACGAAAAGGATCTTAAAAAACTTGTCGAAGAATACAAAAAGATCGTCCGTACACACAGCAAAAAAGATTTCCCCCAAAAACCCCTGGATCAGCTCTGGGGGGCGATAAACGCCGTTTTTGGATCCTGGATGAACGAGCGGGCGATCAAGTACCGGCAGCTTAACGAAATCCGGGGCCTTAAGGGAACCGCGGTCAACGTTCAGTCGATGGTCTTCGGTAACTTCGGGGACGATTCGGGTACGGGGGTCTGTTTCAGCCGGGATCCTTCCACGGGGAAGAACGAATTTTACGGCGAATACCTGATGAACGCCCAGGGCGAAGACGTTGTGGCGGGGATCAGGACTCCGGAAAAAATCGCCACGCTGGCAAAACGAAACAAAAAAGTCTACGACCAGCTTGTGGGGATCAAGAACAAACTTGAACATCATTTTAAAGACATGCAGGACATGGAGTTTACCGTCCAGCAGGGGGAACTCTTTCTGCTCCAGACCCGGAACGGCAAACGCGCCGGCGCCGCCGCGGTAAAATGCGCCGTGGACATGGTGGCGGAAAAACTTATCACCAAAGAAGAGGCGATTCTGCGGGTAAGCCCCGCCCACCTCGATCAGCTGCTTCATCCGATGATAGACCCAAAGGCCCTCAAGGCCGCAAAATCCCTAACCAAAGGCCTTAACGCGTCTCCCGGCGCCGCTACGGGCCGTATCGTGTTCTCCGCCCAGGAAGCGGAGGAATGGCATGGCCGGGGAGAGAAGGTGCTCCTCGTCCGCAAAGACACCAGCCCCGAAGACATCGGCGGCATGGTGGTGTCCCAGGGGATTCTTACGTCCACCGGCGGCATGACAAGCCACGCGGCGGTGGTGGCCCGGGGCATGGGGACTCCCTGCGTCGCCGGCGCCAAGGGCGTTTCCGTCCAGGGTAAAAAAGTAAGCATCGGCAGTAAAACCTTTAAAGAAGGGGACTGGCTTTCCGTGGACGGATCCTCCGGCGACGTATACGAAGGCCGCCTGCCCCTGGTGGTTCCGAAAATTTCCGCGGACATGAGCGCCTTCCTTTCCTGGTGCGACGGGATCCGCGCCGCCTCCGTCCGGGGGGATTTAAAGGGCTTTGACGTGCGGACCAACGCCGACCAGCCCGAGGACGCTAAACGGGCCTTTGAGTTCGGCGCTCAGGGGGTGGGGCTTTGCCGGACCGAACATATGTTCTTCCACAAGGAAAAGCTTATCCATTTTAGGGCGATGATCGTCGCCGACACCGTTGCGGAACGGAAGGCCGCGCTAAAAAAGATCCTTCCCCTTCAAAAAAGGGACTTTTTCGGGATCTTCAAAGCGATGGATGGCCGCCCGGTAACGATACGGCTTCTCGATCCGCCCCTCCACGAGTTTATTCCCCACACCAAAGAGGAAACCGCCGAGCTTGCCGCGTATCTTAAGGTAAAGCCCTCGGTACTCCAGCCAAAGCTTGATAAACTTCACGAATCTAACCCCATGCTCGGCCACCGGGGATGCCGGCTTGCCGTAACCTATCCGGAAATTTATGACATGCAGGTCGAAGCCATAGCCCTGGCTGCGGCGGACTGCCTCAAGCGGAATATCCCCGTGCATCCTGAAATCATGATCCCCATTGTGGTTACGGCCCGGGAACTCAAGCTCCTTAAGCCTAACGCGGAGGCGGTTTTAAAGCAGGTCTTTGACAAGGCCGGCGTCAAGCTTGACGTAAAAATCGGTACGATGATAGAGGTCCCCAGGGCCGCGATACGGGCGGGTCACGTGGCAAAATATGCCGATTTCTTTAGCTTCGGTACCAACGATCTTACCCAAATGACCTTTGCGTTCAGCCGGGACGACGTGGCGTCGTTCCTTCCCGTGTATCTTGAAAAAAACGTACTGGATGTGGACCCCTTTAAATCCATCGACGAGGAAGGGGTGGGGTTTTTGATTCGCCATGCCACGTCCGAAGGGCGGAAGGTAAATAAGGCCCTTAAAGTCGGCATCTGCGGCGAGCACGGCGGGGATCCGTTGACCATAGATTTTTGTTACCGCTCCGGCTTGAATTATGTGTCCTGCTCGCCGTTCCGGGTGCCCCTGGCCCGGCTTGCCGGAGCCCAAGCGGTGATCAACAACGGGAAGAAGTAAGCCCCGGGTACCGGACCCCTTGATGTAAGGGGCCGGCCGTTCACAGGGCTCTACAGTTCAAGGCCCCGGGCCTCCAGGGCTTCCGCGGTCTCCGCGGCCATTTCTATCATCCTCTCCGTAACCAGGGGGAGGATTGCCGCCATGTGCCGCAGTCCCCGCGAGGAGCCCCGGGCCTTGCAGGCCAGTTCCGCGTCCTCCCATAGTGCAAAAAAACGGGGAAGAAAACCCAGCATCAAGGCAATGGCAAGGCTTAGGCGGCCCCGGGTGTTTGCCCCGGAGCCGGTTTTTCCGGATCCCGTACAGGATCTGCGGAAAAACCGGCGGAATAAGCGGCGAACGAAAAACTCCGCCTTTTCCAAAGAACGGCGTATTTCCGTCATGGTGGTTACCATAAAAAGAAAGGAACAGGCGGAAAAAGAAATAAGAATTGTTCCGGAAAAGTAAAGGCTTTCCGTCAGGCCCCCGGTGTCCAGGGCAAAGGGTATGCGTACCGATCTAAACACCGTAAGGGTTCCCAGCATAAAAAGAAGGGGCCGGGACCCGGCAAAGAGCTCCCAGGGTTTTATTCCGCAAGAAAGGCTTCCCAGAATAATAAGCGCCCCGGCTCCCCCCATGGCCGGATATCCCCCTGCGGGCAAGGCCGCAGACAGGCCCGTAAGGATAAGTTTTATCCCCGCCGGACACCGGTGCAAGGTGCTGTTTCCGGGTCTGTACGACCAGGGCGTTCTGCGGCCCCCGGCTCGCGGAACTCCGGGCCCTGCTAGGGCAGCCAGGAACAATCCTCCACGGTTTTGTAAACATGCCGGGGGTCCCGCACCCCGTATTCGGGTCGCAGCCGGTTTAGGACTTCCCCGGGGTTTCCCCTGTCCCGGATGGTACCCCGGTGAAGGATCGCCAGGCGATCGCTAAGGCCTAAAACCTTTTCAAGCTCATGGGTCAGGATAACAAGGGTATGGTTGCCCCTTCGCAGGGTGCGGATAATCTGTAAAACCTGGATTACCCCGGGCCAGTCCAGGTTGGCAAAGGGCTCGTCCATGATGATGGTCCCGCAGCCCATGGCAAGGACCCCCGCCACCGCCAGACGGCGCTTTTCACCCCCCGAAAGTCTGCGGGGAGAGAAACTCCGTTTTTCCCAAAGCCCTGTTTTTTCCAGGGCCTCTTTCACCCGTTCCCGAATCTCCGGGGGGCTTACGCCCAGGTTGGAGGGGCCAAAGGCCGTGTCCTCTTCCACGGTTTCCCCCACAAACTGGGATTCCGGATCCTGGAAAACAATGCCCAATTCCCTGCGAAATTCCCCCGACCGTCTTAATACCCTCCCCAGGGCTTCCCCCCGGAACAGGATGGTTCCCTCCGAAGGGTTAAGAAGCCCCGCCAGGATCCGCATGAGGATCGTTTTCCCCGAACCGTTTGAACCGCTTATTAAAAGGCATTCCGACTCAATTATTTCAAGATCTACCCCGTCCAGGGCAATGCATCCGTTGGGAAAAACCTTTCGTACGTTTCGCAGGGTAAAAAGTTCTTGAACCGGCAGAGCCTCCGCTTCGGGACCTGCCTCTTCAGGCACGGAGCTTGTCCGCAACAATCCGGCGCAGCCGCGGGGCCAGGATCGCGACTGCGACCGCCTTAAGGATGTCCCCCGGCAGGAAGGGCAGGAAGCCTCCGATAAAGGCGCCGGTCCAGTTTCCTATAATATGCTTAAGCCACATAAGTCCCGGAAGGTAGATTACAAGAAAACCCAGACCCGCCCCCAGATATATCCGGCCCGGGCCGGTCTTGCCCCCTTGAGGGGATCCCGCTATAAGCCCG
>JAISOA010000136.1 GCA_031275945.1 Spirochaetaceae bacterium | reverse complement strand
GGCGTTAGTATTAGGCGGCTATTGCGGAGCATTGAACCCCGCAGGGTTTCTTGCAAGACTTGTTCAATAACCGGCCGGGTTATTGAACAAGTCCATTATATGACCGTTTTTAATCTATTTCTTTTCTTAAATAGCCAAATGCCTTTTCTATACCCCATCCAATTGGATAATCTGTGTTATAAGTGTTTTTTTGATACGTAAAGCTGGTATACTGGGAATTTGATATATACCTATATCCCTGTGCAAGGTAGAATTTAGAAATTGAAACCCCTCTGTCCTGATAAAATACCAGAAATACAATAGATGCGGAAATTGAATTTTTCACTACGGTTTCCAGCGGTTGGTCAATTATTGATAAATCAATTAAATCATTTGTACCCTGAGCACTCAAAATACATCCTACAGATACCGGATTGTCATTTGCAACGGCAGGCCCTATCAGCTTTGCAGCCAGGCCTTTTGTAGCCGGCTTGTTTACCGATCTTGCAAATTTTGCTTGTGCGACATTGACAAATTCATAAGCTTCCTCAAGGGTAGCGAATGTGCGATTAAAATTATGCGCCGGAAAAAAATATTCAAAGTTATGTTCATTTGCCATATCCGCGTAATACTTTCCTTGTTGAATAGACGCGCATCCGGTTAACGAAAAAATCAAGCAGATAAAAACAAGTTCCAATGTTCGTTTCATATACAACCCCTTATTTTATACCAAATAGTTATTGGTCCATGCCAATAATCACATGGTATGCGACTGTAATAAAATTGTCAATTCCCCAGGATACCTCAAGCCTAAATTCGAGTCGAAAGCGGTACCTTTTAAAAACTCTAGTTTTTAAACAACTCTATTGAACAAATCTAATATTTTATGTCAACATTCAATTTTGTAAATTTCGTATTTGAAGCAATAATTTCTTCAAGAGATAATTCTTTTGTTATTATGTTACGCCCTTCAAGGGGATCGCCGGCTTCTAAATTCTGAATGCCATAATACTTATTATTATATTTAAAAAATAGCAGAAGGTGTTTTTTATCCTCAGTAATAAATATACCCCCACTATTATTATCAGGAATTGCATCTTCAAGCTCTGAAACTAAATCTTGTACAGCCGGGCTGTAATCGGTACTTAAACAATATGCATAAGGAATAAAATATACATAAAATGGTGAATTAGTATCCCAATAGGTATCAATTTCATGCGTATCGATAATGTTTTTTGGAACATATTTACCTATGTTTTCATATATTATTCGTGCAATATCTTCTTCTACAAAAGTACAGTCCTGGCCCATCGAGGTCCATGTTTGAGTATGGTCATTATAAACCGCATTCAACTGCGGTTCCCAATTAACCCATACTCCATCGATTTTAACCGAATTCCACGCGTGAGCTCCAGCTGTAAAGTATGATCCACCGGATATTCCAAATCTTACACGGCATGGTAAGCCTGCCTTATAACAGTTTTGATAAAATTGTGTAGAAAAATTGCTGCAATCATAATCTACCGACCCTTCCCTTGCCGCGACACCGGCCCCAATATTTTGATATGTTTCCAGGCTTATCACAGGAACTCCACCTGTAGCTTGAGAACACACGGTAAATATACAGCCAGAAACAATACCCAAAAATACTACAAGCATATAATATAGCCGCTTCATGGTTTCGAACTCCACGGAAAATATACCACAGATTACGATTTTGTCAATATTTTGAACAAAAAACAAACATTTGAGGCGCAAATGACACATACTAGGCCGGTATGCGCTCCGCCGCCATTCCTCGGCAGGCAGGAGCCGGGTAATTTTTACTCGCCCGGGGATGCCGGTACCGGGTATTTCCTACCCGTCAACAGGTCTCCGGAGGGCTGATACCCCAGGGTATGCCCTTGCGCCGGTTCAAAAATCCGGTTATTTTAAGGTTGTTTCACTTGGCATGATTTTTGCTAGTATAATCCTATGGGGCTAACATGAAACCGGGAATTCTGCTTTGTCTGCCGCTCTTCTTCAAGGTCCTGCTGCTCCGGGCCGATCCGGAATCGGTGCGGGTAATCACCCTGGATGGCGTCCGCACCCTTGTTCTGGAGAACAGTGTCAGTTTAAAAAAAGAGGCCCTGGACCTGGAATTAAGCCGGCTCCAGGCAAAGAATCTTTGGGCTCAGGTTCTTCCTTCCCTAAGCGCCGGCGGCGCCATCGGTCACAGCTTCCCCTTACACGATGCCCCCTCCACGGAGCCTTCCCTTTCCGCCAGCTTCCGCCTTTCCCTGGGTTTAAGCGCCGCCATTCCGTATACCATGAAAAGAATTTCCTTAAGCTACCAAAAAAGTCTGGCGGACTATACCCGGTCCCGGCAACAGCTGGTACTGGCAAGTTCGAAGGCTTTTTTTTCCCTTTTAACTCAACAAAACTACCTGACGGTTTTAGAGGGAACCATGAACCTGGCGGTAGAGCAACTGGAACGGAACCGCGTCGCCCGGCAAAACGGGTATATAGGGGAACTTGATTTTCTTTCTTCCAGTTTAAGCGCGGAAAAGGCACGACTTGCCTATACCAAGGCCCTGTCCGAATACCGCCTGGCACTACGGGATTTTCTTGTAACCCTGGGAATAGGGGAACAGGACGAGGTAAGGCTGGAGGGAAATGTGGAAATTACCGAGATCGCTCCGGACCCGGAGGAACTTATCACCCTGTACCTGCCCCGGCATTTGGAGCTTCAGTCCCGGCGCAATGAAGTTGAACGGCTTAGGATTACCCGGAACGAAACGGCCCTCTCCACCATGGGGCCCTCGGTAAATCTTTCCACATCCTGGGGTGTTTCCAAAGCGGGGGGCTTTAACGATTCCATAAGCGGGGATGTATCCGTCAGTATTCCCCTGGATCCCTGGATACCCCGGTCCCGGCAGGATCAGATCCTTCGTCAAGCCCGGGTGGAATACGAAAAGGCCCTGATGGATTTACAGGATATAGAAAATTCCGCCCGGCGGGAAATACGCGGGTATGTGGAACGCATTAAAACTACCTGGACAGAGGTAGAAATAGCCCGTCTTAACTCCGGCTATGCCCAGCGGGCCTATGACCTGGCAGCCCAGGCCTATAGGATGGGAACGATGAATTTTCTTGATTTTGAAACCATGCGGAACAGGTTAACCGAAGCCCGCCAACAGCAGTTTGAAAGTGAACTTGCATACCGGCTTCTTATTTTGGATCTTGCATTGATCCTTAATATTGAAGAAGAAGTATTGCTTCAGTTTCGGACCGGATCCTAGGATAAGGTAAGGGGACGGGTATGACGAACATAAAAAATAAAATAACGGTGGCGCTGGTTTTCCTTACCATGGTTGTTCTGGTCTTTATTGTATTCCATGTGGTTAGGAATTTTTTCCCCTCCCAGCCCGTGGCCCGGGAAATCCCCGCCGCTGTCCGGGGGGACCAGACCGGTGGACGGCCCGGCGGACAAGCCGGGGATCAGGCCGGAAGACAATCCGGCGGAAACGGCCCTTCGGGAACAGGACCCGGTGCCCCCGGCGGAAACGGGGGGGGGACGGCGATACGGCTTACCGAGGTAGTTCTGGGAACGGTGGAAAACTCCCTGATCGTAAACGGAGACGTGCTTTCCTCGTCCCAGGTGTCGATATACCCTTCCATGCCGGGAAAACTTACGGAACTGCGGGTCCGGCCCGGCGACCGGGTTGGCCGGGGGCAGGTGATCGCCCTGGTGGACCCTTCCCGGCCGGGGGATCCCTTTTTCCCCAGCCCCGTTACCACCACCGTTTCCGGGGTAATCCTCTCCGTGCCGGTCAGCGTGGGAGAGGCCCTGGAATCCAGAACGGTGATCTGCGTGGTGGGAAACCTTTCGGAATTACGGGTAGAAACCTATGTGCCCGAGCGGTATTCAGTGTTCATGCGCCGGGGACTTCCCGCCCAGATCAGCTTTGAAGCCATGGAGGGTGAAGTATTTCCTGCGGAGGTGGACGAGCTAAGCCCGGTTTTGGACCCCGCCAGCCGGACCATGAGGATTCGGCTCCGTTTTGTAATTCCCCAGGGGGGCCGCCTTGATCCCCGGATCATGGCGGGAATGTTTGCTACCGTAAGCCTGTCAACCAACGTCCGGGTAGATGTGCCGGTAATTCCCCGGGATGCGCTGATAAACACCTATGGGGCCTGGATTGTCTTTGTGGTTTCCCCGGATTCCAATACCGCCCAGCGCCGGGAACTACGCCTAGGACTTGAAAGCGAAACTATAGTGGAGGTTCTTTCCGGCCTTGAACCGGGAGAACGGGTAGTTACTGCAGGGCAGAATTTTCTTACCGACGGGGACCCGGTAAGGATAGTGGAGTAGCCGTGTCAATTTCGGAATATTCGGTAAAACGGCCGGTAACCATTGTGGTACTCTATGGGTTGATCATGGGGGTAGCCATAACCCTGGTTCCCCGTATCGCGGTGGATCTGTACCCTTCCAACGCCAGGCCGGTCCTTTCGGTTTTTACCTCCTTTCCCGGCGCCGGTCCCGAGGATGTGGAACGGAACCTTACCGAACCCTTGGAAAAGGCCCTGTCCGTTTCCAAGGGTTTAACCCGGATAACCAGTAATTCCTCCTTCGAGTCCAGTTTTATTAACCTGGAATTTGCCTACGGCACCGACATGGACGAGGCGATTACGGATGCACAAACTCTGGTCAACCGGCTTTCCAACTCCCTTCCCGACGGAGCGGGAAATCCCACGGTTAGGCGTTTTGACATGTCCGCGATGCCTATCATGCGGCTGGTAGTTAGGGGCAACTACCCGCCGGATCAGCTGCGGCAGTTTGCGGAAGATGAAATACAGGCGGAACTGGAACGAATTGAGGGTGTGGCGGCGGCGGAGGTTACCGGCGGATCCACCAAGGTGGTAAAGGTGGAACTTGCCTTAAACCGTTTGGCAGCCTTTGATCTGGGTCTAAGCGACATCAGCTCCGCCCTCCGGGGCCAGAGCGTCCTTTCTTCCGGGGGAAGCATAATCCGGGGAAAACGGGAATACCAGATCATGACCACCCAGGAACTTTCGGATCTTAACGAAATAAAGCGGATTGCCCTTAAAACGGTAAGCGTCCCCGGCGCCGAGGGGCAAAGCCGGTTTCAGGTTATCCGGCTTGAAGATGTGGCGGATATTTCCCTGGGATACAATGAAAATGCCGCCCGGGTCTATGTAAACGGTCAAAGCGGCGTCTACATTCAGGTAACCAGCGAAAGCGACAGTAACCAGATCCAGGTGGCCCAGAGGGTTAGGGCGGCCATAGAGGACATAAATGAGAATATTCCCCGGGGCATTTCCCTGGCGGTACTTTCCGATAATACCTCCATGATCAATGCCACCCTTAAACAAGTATACGGTAATGGCATCCAGGGGGCAATTCTGGCCATGGCCATCCTTTTTTTGTTCCTCCGGAACATCAAGGGAACCTTTATCATAGGGCTGTCCATACCTATCGCCATAATCCTTACTCTTATGGGCATGGCGATCTTTGGCTTTACCTTAAACCTTCTTACCATGACGGGGCTTATCCTGGGACTGGGAATGACCGTGGACGCTTCCATCGTAATTCTTGAAAATATCCACAATTACCGGGAGCGGGGCGCTAAACCGGCGGTGGCGGCAGTTCTGGGAAGCCATGAAATGATCCGGGCCATTACCGCTTCTACCGTCACCACCATCTGTGTTTTTATTCCCATGATCATCTACAAAAATGATCTTGAGGAATACGGTCAGCTTTTTAGCGATCTTATCTTTACGGTGGTTATTTCTTTAATTTGTTCCCTGTTTGTGGCGGTTACCCTGGTACCCGTACTCTGCGGGCCCCTGCTCCGGCTGGATACCCGCAGGCAGCAGCCCTTAAGAAACCGGGTCTTAATAAAAATAGATGAAGCCATGGAGAAATTTTTCCGGCGCCTGGACGAGGGCTACAAAAACGCCCTGGACTATTGTCTGGATCATCGCGCTCTTATTCTTATCCTGACGGGCCTTTTGCTTATGTATTCCCTTATGCAGTTTTCCGGCATAGGCATGAATATGTTTGTCCGGACCCGGACCGATGATAATGTAACTATCAATGTATCCCTTCCCCGGGGGTCTACCATAGAGCATACCGAAGAGATTCTGCGGGAACTGGAGGAGCTTATCAAGGAACGGGTAGAGGGGTACACCAATATAGTGCTTACCGCCCGGCGGAGCGGGAATGCCCAGGGTTCCATTCAAATTACCCTGCCGCCGCCGGCCCAGCAGAAAGATACCCCCGCGACCATACAACAAAAGCTTAGCGGCTATGCATCCTCCGTGGCCGGCGCAAGTTTTGCCTTCCGGGCCGGCCGGGGTATGGGATCCGGCTCGGCGGTGGAAATAGCCATTAGTTCCAGGAATTACGAGCAGCTTATGGAAACGGCCAATGACATCATGGGAATTATCACCCGCCGCCTGCCGGAGGTGGAAAATCCCGAAATCAACCTCGACGAAGGGAATCCCCAGCTTAACATCGAAATTGACAGGGACCGGGCTTCGGCCCTGGGGGTTTCCGTATCCGCCGCCGCAGATGAAATAAAGACCGCGATGAACGGAACTGTTCCGGCGGCCATGACAACGGGAGATGTTTTGACGGATATTGAAGTGATACTCCGGGAGGAAGACCGGCAGGGACTTCCCAACCTGGACGCAATCTTTATTATGAGCCGCAATGGGGCCCGGGTGCCCCTTTCAAACCTGGCCCGGATCAGCGAGGGCCGGGCCCCTTCGTCCATTCGCCGGGAAAACCGGGAACGGGTAGTCCGGATCACCGGGGATCTGGCCCAGGGTATTGCGGCCACGGATTTTCAGAAGGTTTTAATGGGAACCATAAACGACAACCTGGTATCCCGGGAGGGGGTAACAGTACGCTTTTTGGGAGAGGCCGCGGAGGTGGAATCGTTTTTAAAGAGGTACTGGTTTATTATTTTAGCGGCGATTTTTTTAGTCCTGGGGGTAATGGCCAGTCAGTTTGAATCCTTCGTGGATCCCTTTATTATCTTTTTTACCATACCCCTTCTGGCCATCGGGGTTATTTGGATATATAAGTTCGGCAGCCAGCCCCTATCTCTTTTTTCCGTCATAGGCGTTGTTGCCCTGGTGGGGGTGGTCGTTAATAACGGCATAGTACTGGTAGATAGTACCAATACCCTGCGGGCCCGGGGAATGAAGGTCCGGGACGCCTGCATGGAAGCGGGGCGGAACAGGCTGCGGCCCATTCTTATGACCAGCCTAACCACCATCCTGGGCATGGCCCCTGTGGCATTTTTCCCCGGCCAGGGGGCAGATACCATCCAGCCCATCGGAAAAACCTTTGTGGGGGGCCTTACGGTTTCTTCCCTTATGACCCTCTTTGTAATTCCCGTAATGTATGCTATTCTAAATAGTAGGTATGATAAGAAAAGACAAAAAGCCGGTTAAGAGAAAAGGCCGGTCTTTTGCCGGCGCATCGCTGGATATACCGGAAAAATACCGCCTTCGGTTTGAACAGGAACGGCTGGAAACAAACCTTATCCGTATGCGGGGCTTTGCTATTTACATCGTGGTTCTGCAGTTGGTTCTGCAGGCTACCAATATTCTTTTTCCCCAGGGCGCGGGAGAAGGAATGCAAATTCCCCTTGTATGGTACATAGTCCTTTCGTTGGGAACTCTCTTGGCGGGAATTATCTACTGGGTACTGTTTAGCCTGGTAAAAAGGGACCTTATAAAAAGCCGGGGGACCAAACTGTTCCTGGTACACAGCCTTCTTTACCTATACGGCCTTATTCAGACCGTTTTCTGTACATTTAATATACTTTCCCACCAGGGCATAAACGGGCAGATTATCTTGGTCCTTTTATTTGGGCTGGTTCCCATCCTAAAACCCATCCAGAGTACCCTTACCATACTGGCCTCGTCGTTTTATACCGCGGCGGTAATGCTGGGGACCCAGCACATTACCGATTCTGCGGGTAAGTCCGCATGGGTTAAATTTTTTGAAAGCGATATGAGGGCTTATTTTTTTATTGTTACCGGTCTTACCATCCTTATTTCCGTATTTATTTACCGGCTCTATGTTTCTAATTTTATAAAAAGCATGGCCCTTGAAGAAACCAACGCGAACCTGGAAAGCACCGTTAAAATGCGAACCCGGGAACTGGAAGAAAAAACAATAGCCGCCCAGGCCGCATCGGAAGCAAAAAGCCGTTTTCTTGCAAGTGTAAGCCACGAGATCCGTACCCCCCTTAATGCGATTACCGGTATGACCCGGATCGCCAGAAAAGCCGAAACAAAAGAAAAGACCGATGCGGCGCTGGATCAAATTTCCGTTTTTTCTTCCCATCTTTTGGGGATCCTGAACGACATCCTGGATATGTCCAATATAGAATCGGGAAAGCTCAAAATGAGAAAGGGATCCTTTGTTCTACGGGACGTGATAAACCAAACGGCAAAAAACATTGCGGAGCGCTGCACCGCCAAGGGAATTCGCTTTACCTGTAATGTACAATCGCTGCCGGATCTTGTTCTTAGGGGCGATAAGCAGAGGCTTAAGCAGATACTGTTTAACATCCTGGGAAACGCCGTAAAATTTACCGGAAAAGACGGAACGGTTGACTTTACCGTTACGTTAACAGAAGCGAAAACCCATGCGGATGTTTTTTTTACCGTAACCGATACCGGTATCGGCATGACGGAGGAGCAACAGGCGCAGTTGTTCCTTCCCTTTGAACAGGGAAGCATTAACAGCATGAAGCACGGAGGAACGGGCCTTGGCCTTGCCATTAGCCGGAATCTAATAACAATGATGGGCGGGGAAATAAACGTTACAAGCAGCCCCGGCAAGGGGTCGTCGTTTGGTTTTCGTGTCCGGTACGAAAAGGCCCCGGTCCCGGCGGCGGTTGAAGAAATTCTGCCGCCGGTTCTTTCCGGCAAGCATATCCTTTCGGTGGAAGACATGGAAATTAACCGCATTGTGCTTAAGGAACTGCTTTCGGAAACCGGCGCCGAAGTGGACGAAGCTGTTGACGGCGTTGAGGCGGTAAAAAAATTCGCCGCATCCCCCGTGGGGTACTATAATTTTATTTTTATGGATCTATTGATGCCGAACTTAAACGGCTTTGACGCCGCCCGCCGGATACGAAAACTGGATCGCCCGGACGCCGCAAAAATACCGATAATCGCCCTTTCCGCCAATACTTCGGACAGGGACATAGCCCAGGCCATAGCCGCGGGCATGGACAGCCATCTGGCAAAACCCATTGATTTTTTCGCCCTCATGCGGATCCTTGCGGAAAAAGCCGGGCAAAATGAACCTGCATGTTAGCGGCGACTTGCGTTGTTCTCGGAGAGGGGGGATTTGAACCCCCGAGATCCAGTTCCCAAAACTGGCGGATTAACCACTATCCAACCCTCCGGTATTTCCTGACGAACTCAAAGCGCATGGGGCTGTAAATAAATAGACCCAGTCCCAGCAGACACTAACTATAGGGGATTGTGCTGTAAGTCTCAAGGCCCCGGCGTCCTTTTGCCTAGCGCCAGGCCCCTATGGCGTGAAGGTACCTGATTACCCGCAAGCCGTCGGTCGCGCTGGACAGGGGAACATGGCTTTTATCCAATGCACAGGACAGCGCATCGTCCACCATGCTGCTAAAGTAGCCCGTTTTTCCGGTAAATCCTTCCTCAATTTTTTCCAGAGATTTAAATTTTTCCGCATAGGGGCTTTCCCTGCTTTCCCATACTTCAAAGATTCCGTTGCCTATTCTAAGCTTCCCCCGCTCGCAGGAAAATTCAAGCTCAAAGATCAGGTGATCCCGGTCCGATCCCAGTTCCAGAAGGAAGGGCAGGGAGCCGGAAGCGGCGGGAACCGAAGGAGCTTCCAGGGATCCAAAAAGATACGCCGTTCCCGTTCTACCCCTCAAACCGCTTCCGAAGCTTCTACGGTGCTTAAGAAGCGCCCCGGTAAGGAACATCGCCGCATCCGCCAGGTGGGTACCGTCATGCCAAAGGACATCCAGAAGACGCCTGGTTTTTCCCGCGCAAAGCGTTCCCCGGACCCCGCAAAGGGGCCCAAGCCGCTCTCCCCGGAGCAGAATGTCCCGGGCCCTGCGATAATCGGCGGCATAACGCCGTTCGTGGTTTGTTATAACCGTAATATTTCCAGCGTTGTGCAGGGCGGCAATTTTCCTTGCCCCCCACAGCGTATTTGCCAAGGGTTTTTCGCAGACCACCACAGAAACTCCGTATTGTTCCGCCAGGGCGCAGTACCGCCCATGGGAATCGGGGTGGGTGGCAATGTGTAAAATTTGGGGCCGCTGTTCCCGCAACATCGTTTCCGCGTCCCCGTAAACCGGCGTTCCCCATTTTTCCGCAAAAAGCCGCCGCCGCTCTTCGTCCATGTCCGCCCCGGCGCATAAAACCAATGCGGGATTCGCCGCGATGGCCCCCGCATGGGTACAGGGCTTTTCCCGCAGCCGATCCTCTTCCAAAAGGCTGGCAATACGGCCCAGACCGGCAATGGCCGCTTTAACAGCCATTTTAGTCGCTTATGATAAGCTGGTTTTTTTCTTCCCCCGGGGGAAAAAGGTACAGATCCGGCAGTTTAAAGGTTCGGGTTAACGAGAAGGTCGAACTGGTTCGTTCACTTATAACGGGAATAGAAAAAACATGATCCAGTTCGGAAAAATCGGGGGATGTTATTTTAATAGTATATTGAAATACTCCCCTGGTACCGGCGGTTGCGGCGGGTACGGGTTTTGGCAAAAAGGTAAAGGTTCCGTTGGTATTGGGGATAAGGGTGTAGGGGTTTTGCCAGTTTTTGTCTTTCATGGGGGCGCTTGTTCCGTTTTGAAGAAGTTCCACCTTTACGCCCGATATGGGAGAAAAATTAAGCCCGTTAAAAACCCGCCCTATGACGGTGGGGATGTTAAAAACCGGAGTATCCGTTCTAACCTCTTCTTCTGCGGTCTTATCGTGGTCAAAATAGGGCCGCAGGTTATGGTTTACCCGTTTGATGCCCTCGTAAACAAGAGCGGTAAGATCCGCCCGGCTCTGGTGATCCGCCTCTTGGTTTATCCTGGCCGCCCCCCGGTGAGAAACCACATAGTGCGGCTCGGTACGGTTAAGCACATAACAAACCGCGTCCTGCCTGCATTGGCTGCAGGTACATATTTTGTTCTGTTCTTCTCCGGCTTCCAGGGAGTCGCAGATGGCATTTACCTCCGCTATTACCAGGTCTTCCGCGGTATTGTGTATTTCCATTTTTATCCCCCCTATAAATTTAACCATTTTTCGGTATTGTTCAATACATCTTTAGGTATTTCCACCGGTTCGGCGGTAAAAATTCGTACCATTTGAAGGGAATTAACAAAGGTCTCTAAAATGCTTTTTTTAAAGGCGCTGGAACTTTCCCCAAAGCTTAATCCCTCGTCCCGGACAAAAAGATCGGTCTCGAAGGAAATCTCTTCCCCCAGATCGATTATAAGGGATTCGCTTGATATGGGTTTTCCCGTGGCCCTGGAGGTTTCCGCGGCCAAGGCTTCTTCTTGAAGGCTCCGGTTTTTAATATTTCGCAGCCCCCCGTGTTTAGCCCTGTCAAACGGAAAGGACGCCGCCTCGGTAAAGAGTTTTCCGTCCCGTACCCGGCCCGCCAGGGAAAAAGGGGCAAAGTTTTTGCCTGCCATCATGGCAAAAAGCCCCTGGTCGTCAAGGCCGTACAGGTCTTCAGGAACAATAACTTTTTTGGCGAGTCCCGGCAGAAGGGCCTTTTTGATCATCGCCGTAGCGGACCGGATCTGGCGGTGCCAGTACACGGTACGATACATAAGGTATTTGGAAAAAAGTATGGATTCTACGCTGGGAATGCCCCGGGAATCGATTTCGATCCCCCGTTCCCGGTGCGGAAAAAGCCTGGAATAGATAAAATCCACATCCTGGGCGCCGTAGGGAACCCCGCAGTACCGGGCGTCCCGGTTAAGGTAATCCAGCTTGTCCGGGTCCAGTACGCCGGAAAGGAGCCCCCTAAAAAAACGCAGCTCGAGGCTTCCCCGGTCATCCCCGGTCTTGTCTACAATGGCGGCGGTCAATGCCGGATCCGCCCCTGTTTTGGCAATAAGGCTTTTAAGGGGTTCCGTCATAATACTGCCGGCCCCAAGTTTTTCGTGTTCGGTCAGGGGAAGTTCTTTAAGGGAGTGGGCATAGGGAAAATGTCCCAGATCGTGGAGCAGGGCTGCACAGAGGAAGGAAAGCGCTCCCTGGGGGTTCAGCCAGGAAGCTCCCCGTTCGCACAAGTTTATCAAAAGCCGCCGGGAAAGGTAGTATACCCCTATGGAGTGGCTGGCCCTGGTATGGGTGGCCCCGGGGTACACACAATAGGCGGGTCCCAGCTGGAACATACGGGTAAGCCGCATAAAGGGGTCGGAGGCGGTAAGGGCTGCCAGTTCCGGGGTAAGATAGACATGACCCCACAGGGGATCCCGAATGGGAACGCTAAAACCCTGCTGTAGCACAGAAAAAACCGTTTTTCCCATTGTAGGAATCAATATAAAAAAAAGATGTTGCCCTTTCAAGGTAGGATCGATACAATGCAGATATGGGACAAAAAGTCCTTGGTATGGTAATTATAACGCTATTTTTTTTTGGCCTGTTTCTATGGGCGCAAATACCCGGCGAAAGCCCATCTGCTCTTCCCCTTGAACTGCTCCGTCCCCAGTACGGGGAAGAACCCCGCTTTCCCAGAGATTATGTTATCGGGGAACTGGGGCAGGGGGATGCGCCGGAGGGATCCTACCAGGCGGCAAAGCGGTTTGTGGCGGACTTGGTTTTGAGAAACGGCAGAGCGGGGGGGATGCCGGAACAAAAACGCATTTCTATTTTGGAACGCATCGCCGGTCTGGGAATCCGAACCTGGCGCATCGGGGGG
>JAISOA010000089.1 GCA_031275945.1 Spirochaetaceae bacterium | reverse complement strand
TCCACAACCTCGCACGGAACAAAACGGAACTATGGTTCCTTCCGGTTCCATAGGGCAAGTCCGGAATACTCCTTGGGGGTTTTAGAAGCTATTTCTAAAATCCCCCGGTTTTCCGGCCCCGCTCCGGCTTTCGCCGGACTTCCGTTTTGTACCGCCGTATGTACAACCCGAGGGTATTTGTCAAAGAACAAGGGAACCCCGCATTGGCAGGATTCCGGGTTTTCAAGGAAATCTGAAGCTGTCCGGAACACAAAGCCGGTAAACCTTTCCTGTTTCCCGGCCAGCGTCAGAATCCCCTTATTTTACAATAATACTACATTATTGTAAAAGTTGCAAGACCGAAGATGCCCTCTGATTTGCCTGGGCCAACATGGCGGTTCCCGCGTTAATCAGGATCTGATCGGTCACGTACTTAACCGTCTGATTAGCCATATTGGTATCCCGGATCCGGGATTCCGATGCCTGCATGTTTTCCGCACCTATATCAAGGCCCCGGACCGCATGTTCAAGCCGGTTTTGGTATGCCCCCAGATCCGCCCGCTGTTTGTTAATAATTTTTAAGGATTCGTCCAGGGTACCAATGGCCCGGTTTGCGTCATCGGGAGTGGCAATAGAAAGGAAACTGCCGTCTCCTACGTTGCGGATCCCCAGGCCCATGGCAGTCATAGTTCCAATGTACAGCTGTTCCCGCTGATCCATATTGGCGCCGATATGGAGCCACATAGAAGCGGTAACGGTATTGTTGCCCACGGCCCTGGCAAAGCGGCCGGTAAGCATGTTCATGCTGTTAAACTGGGCATGGCTGGCAATCCGGTCTACTTCGTCCACCAACTGGGAAACTTCTACCTGGATATAGAGCCGGTCTTCCTCGGAATAGATACCGTTGGCGGCCTGAACGGCCAGTTCCCTCATACGCTGGATAATGTCCTGGGTTTCCTGAAGATACCCTTCGGCTACCTGTATAAAGGAGATACCGTTGGTGGCGTTCGTCGAAGCCTGGTTTAAGCCCCGAATCTGGCTTCGCAGTTTTTCGGACACCGCCAGGCCGGATGCATCGTCCCCCGCTCTATTGATGCGAAGACCCGAGGAAAGCTTTTCCATATTTTTGGTGAGACTCTCGTTGGTAACTTTGAGAGACCGGTCAGCGAACATGGCGCTGAGATTGTGGTTGATGATCATGTCATCCTCCTTGAATGTGTATGAAAAGACATCCTTGTCTTTCCCGGTTCAAGTTCTTTCCCCGTAAACCGATACTTGTAGGGAGTACAAGTACCAATCTACAATCCCTCCGCGGATAGGACGGAAAGAAGGTTCACCGTTTAGTATATCGGCAGGTTCCGTCTGAAACTTTACTAAAAACTAGAGTTGTTTAAAACTTCAGTTTTTAAACAACAACCGCTTAAAAACAGCAAAATGCGGAGCATTTTGCAAGACTTGTTCAATAACCAACCGGGTTATTGAACAAATCCACTATTTTTTTGCGGACTAGGGGGTTTTTACCGCCCTAAACAGGATGCTTTGCCATTGCCACAGGAGGGGACCCCGGGAAATCAAATCTTCCAGGGTTTGTTTTAGCGCTAAAACCGTTTTTTCCCCAAGGGTTTCGTACATAAAGGCCCCCCAGCGGGAATTTTCCCGGTTAAACCAGAGCTCCAGATCCCCGGGAAGGATACGCCGTTCTTCGGTTTGGTCCAGCAATCCGGCGCATACGGTAAATCCTGAGTGTTCCAGGGCCTCCGTAATATCCGCCGTTTCCCAAAATCCGGTGCAGCGCCGGCTGAAAAGGGAAGCTTCCGCCTTTTTAAGGGAATTCAGGAGTTCCCGCGGAAGGGGCGAACCCTCCAGGATCCGGGAAATTCGTTCACCCAGCGCCGGAGGAGAGGCGAGGAGGGCGGCTTTTCCGCCGGGGGCCAGCAGTGCCGCGGCCCCTTCCGCAAGGGAAGAAAAATTTTCCGGCGATGCGCTAACCCCCCGGCGCCAGGGTTCCCGAAGGGCAATACGGTCAAAGACCCCGGTACCAAACCATTCCTGGGCTTCTGTCTTCGAGGGCAGTAAGCCGCGTTCCCGGGGCATGACGGCGATAAGGGGCTTTTCAATCCCTTCCGTCGGGGCGGCAAAAGCTTCCAGAGCTTCTTTGGCGCTTTCGGAGCTTACCAGAGCGGCGGCAAGCCCTTCGGGAACCCGCCGCAGGGCCTCCCAAAGAAGAAGGCCCTCACCGGCCAGGGGAATAAGGATCCGGTGGTGCCGGGCAACTTCAAGCCCGTCAAGGATCGCGTCCCTGTCCCGCAACAGCACCGCGCTGTGGCCCCTTTCAAGCTGTTTAAACCACCTTTCCCGTCCCTTGCCCGAAGGAGACCAGGAAAAAAGCTCCCCCTCTCCGACCTCTTCCCCCTCCCCGAAAACTATTGCCGCCTGAAGTTCCCGCCGGGACAGTACCTGTTCCCGGATTTTTCCCTCGTAGCCCTGGGTGGAAGGAGCGTAAAAGGTCCTGCCCCGCAGGGCCACGGGCAGGTACTGCTGGGCCGCCCAGTGATCCCGGTACGCGTGGGGATAGATATAACCTTTCCCGTGACCGAAGCCTTCGGCGTCCCGGCTGGGGTCCTTTAAATGGCCGGGAACCTCCGCATCTTCCCGGTCCACCTCGGCCAACGCGTCAAAAAAGGCCATGGCGGAATTGGACTTGGGGGCCGTGGCAAGGTACAGGCATGCGTGGGCCAGGGGGAAATTTCCTTCGGGAAACCCGATACGGTCGAAGGATTCGGCGCAGGAAATAACCACCCCCAGGGCCCGGGGATCCGCCAGTCCCACGTCTTCGCTGGCCAGGATGATCATCCGGCGAAAGATAAATGCGGGATCCTCCCCGGCCCGGACCATTTTGGCAAGCCAGTACAGGGCGGCGTCAGGATCGCTGCCCCGAAGGCTTTTGATAAAGGCGCTGATGGTGTCGAAGTGGTAATCCCCGTCCCGGTCGTACAGTACCGCCCGGCGCTGTATGCTTTCTTCGGCGGTTTCCATGGATATGCGTATTTCCGCCCCCTCCGGCGGGGGCCAGTTTTCGCCTTCGCCGTCCCCCAAGGTCCAGGGACTTGTTTCTACCGCCAGTTCCAGCGCGTTAAGCAGGCTTCGGACGTCGCCGCTTGCGACTTCTACCAGATGTTCCAGAGCCCCTGCTTCAAAGCGGATCTTCCATTTACCGTAGCCCCGTTCCCGGTCCGACAGGGCCCGGCCGGCGGCCTCCGTAAGATCCGGCTGTTCCAGGCCCCTAAGCCGGAAGATCCGGCTACGGCTTACCAGGGCCCGGTTCACTTCAAAAAAGGGATTTTCCGTGGTGGCCCCGATAAGAATTACCGTACCGTTCTCTACCCAGGGAAGCAGGGCGTCCTGTTGGGCCTTGTTCCACCGGTGAACCTCGTCTACAAAGAGGATCGTCCGTTTACCGTAGAGCCGCCGCCGTTCACCGGACCGGTCTATGGCTTCCCGGATATCCTTGATCCCCGATAGCACCGCGTTAAGGTTTTCAAAGGCGCTTTTTGTGCTGTTGGCAATAACCCGGGCCAGGCTGGTTTTACCCGTTCCGGGGGGACCATAAAAGATAAGGGAAGAGAGACGGTCCGCCTGTATGGCCCGCCGCAGCAGGCGCCCGGGACCGACTATATGGTCCTGGCCGATAAGTTCGTCCAGTGTCTGCGGACGCATTCTGTCCGCCAGGGGACCGTCATGGGATTGTCCGGCGGCGGAAAATAGATCCTCCATCCTCCATGCCGGCTAGGAGCCGTTGTCTTCGCCGTTCCACTGGGGCCGGCCGTCCCTGGTACGGTAGGCCCAGAGACCGTCTTTTACCGTGGAGGCAAAAATAATGGGCCTGCCGTCCCCGTCGGCGGCAGGTGAAAAACCGGCGGGTCTAACGTACAGGGCCATTACAGCGTGGTTCCCGATGGCGGTGGTGTACTGTATGTCCCGTACGACACTGGAAGGGCTTCCCTCACCGGGATAATACAAAGAGCGGCTTGCCGATGAGAGGCTGGATATGTTCCCGTTCCAATGCAACTCCCGGTAGCCGTAACCGTAGGCTCCGCTGCTGTTCTGGATGCCTAAAAGAAGCATTGTATCCGTACCGTGACTCCAGCTTGCCATGGCGCCGGAAAAAATGGAGCCGGTTGCAAGGAGGGTGTTAAAGTTGAGCGAATCGTAGTACAGCAAGGCCCCCCCGGTGGTGACGGCCACGATAACGCTACCGTGCTTGTACAATCCGATAATTGAAGCGGCGGAACCGGGTATAATAGCCGTGGGGCTGGTTGCAATAACCACGCCTTTCCCCAATATTCCCAGAAAAACGTCTGAACCATCAGAAGCGGCGCCCATTAATAGACCGGTGGAAGACGCAATAACAAACAAATTCGTATCGCTACCGTTTAATGTTAATATGCAGTACCCGTCGGCCGTTCCCGCGGCGCCGGTTTTGGCCCCCGCAAAAAGATCGGTCCCCACACCGAAGATCTGTTCCGGCTGCGTTCCCCCCGTACCGATAGATGTCCAGTTTGTCCCGTCCCATCTCCATAACGTGCCATTCCAGCCCAGGGCAAATAAGTAGCTGGTGGTTTGTGCCAGGGCTTTAATATTCCCCGAAGGGGGCTGGGAAGGCATCTTATACCAGCTTGCCGAATTATACTCCCATACGGTGCCGTTGCTGACATAGAGATTGCCGCCATATTCCACAATCCGGGAGGGGCCGCCGCCGATCACCGGCTCAATAGGCGGAATCTCCATGGATATGTCGTAAAAGAGGGGCTCCTGATCGCAGCTTACCAAAAAGGGCCACAGCGCGAGGAGACATACAAAACGAATGATCCTTGTTTTCATATACCCTTTCTTTAGAAGTGAAACCGGGCCCCTATGGAAAAGGCCCAAAAGAACCCGTGGATATGAACGTCCCCATCGTAATCCACCCTGGCTTTGCTTGTCCATTGGGGAACCCACCAAAAACTGGTAGTAATCCCAAAAGACCAGTCGGAGTTAAACCGGAAAAAAGCGGCCCCTTCGGCCTTTGAAAAAAAACCAAAATAACTGCGTTCTTTGTGGGTTTGGGGGGCAACTCCCACTAAGACGGAAAAGGGAAATTCAAAACGGCGGAATATAAATTGGTATCCCCCCCGGACCCCGATGGGAATACAAAAGTACATGTTTTCCCCGAGGGTTGCGGCAAACATAGCGCTTAGCTCGGCGCCTGCAAACAGATGGGGACTTAGAAAATAATTCCACCCCAGGGCTCCCAAACCCCCGAGTTTTATGTTTGTATCCTGGTATCCCCGCTGTTGATCCACAAAGAACAGGGGTTTTACCAGTCCCAGTCCCATGGCAAAGACTTGATCCCCCCTGGCGTACTGGGTGTCCTTTACTCTGGACCAGTCCGATTCTATGGGTATGTATTCGCCCTCGTCCTCTTCGTCTTCACTTTCCTCCTGGCCGAAGAGGGCAAAACCCGCAACACATAAAAAGACCAGTAACAATAGAAAAAATTTTAGGGGCCGCATAGGATAATCCTAACAGGTTTTTTAACTTTATTCAATGCGTACGTGCGCAAAGGCCGCCAGAAGCCGTTCCCTGGTCCGGTTTATATCCTCCACCAGAACCCGTTTGCCCCCTAAGAGTTCGGCGATCCCCAGTTCCCGGGGATACCGGGGAATCAGGTGCATGTGGAGGTGTTGGATGGAAGCCCCGGCTTCCAGGCCCATGTTAAACCCAAGGTTATACCCCGAGGGAGTGTACAGGGAATCTAAAATGGTTAAGGCCCTGTCAACCGCGGCGTTTAAAGATTCCCGTTCTTCGCGGTGAAGTTCCCTGATATCCTCCACATGCCGCAGGGGAAAAATCAGCAGGTGTCCCGGATTGTAGGGGTACAGGTTAAGGGAAACAGCGGTATGTTCCGTCCGGTATACCACCGTATCGGTTACCCCGGGGCTTCCGTCCCTAAGCGAACAGAGGATACAGCCCTTTGCTTTGGGGGTCCGCAGGTATGCGAGCTTCTCGAAATTAAAAAAATAGTTCATGGGATTTGGTCCCCCGCAGGGGGAAAGCCCTTTTCCAGAGCCAGATACCGGAGCAGCATGGGGTACTTGGTTAAAAGCTCGCCGTAATTGGTCAGTTCGTCCAAGCGGCGGCGCTCCCGGATGGCTTCAACCGCCAGGGCTGCGGTTTCTCCCTGCAGACTACCGCGCTGGGCGGCCAGATAGTCCCGGTACAGGCGGCGGACTTCTTCGTACAGGATAAAATCGGGAAACCGCAGGGTTTTAACGGTACAGCTAAGGTTTTCTATATCCGGAAAGGCCCGCTGCAGATCCATCTCCAGGGCCCGGATGGTTCCCGTGGTTTGGGATTCCTTCAAAGCCCCCTCGTTTTCCCCGTAGGCCCATAAGAGGATCCGGGCATGATTTTCTATTTCCTTCGTCAACCGGGTTATGTAACGGTCCAGATCTTCCTGCCCCAGCAGGTTTTCCCGCTCTGCCAAGGCCGGGAGGGATTCCCCCCGTAAGCGGCAGCTAAGGCTTACCGAGAGATGATAGGAAAAATCCGTTTTAAGCCCCGCCACGGCCGAATACACATCCCCCGAAGGCAGGGTTCCGGAAATTTCGATGGGGATTGCGATACCGGAGATGGTAAAAACAGAGGTGGACACATTAGTGGGTATAAGTTTATACCAAACCCAGCGGAACCGGCCTTCCCTGATCACTTCCCTGTCAATTCCGTGGGTTTTCGATCGCAGCACCCCCCAGGAACCGGGGGCTACACCAAACTGGGCCCAGCCCAGAAAGAAAACCGCTCCGCCGGCTGTAAGAAGGACCACCAGGGTTATAAGCAGTTTTTTCATAGAACTTTGAACCTTCCTGCGTTTTCTGTTATCATAATATGTCATGAAGCGGAATTTAACAACTGCAGATAAAACTTTTCCGGCGGTAAAAGATAGATCTTGGATGCAAAAATTCCGGGCGCGGTTTTTCTTTACCCGCTCCCTGCTGGGAAAGCTGATTAAATGGACCGTCTGGGCCATTATGATTCTGGATTTTGCCGGACTTATCTGGTACGTCCTTGGTTCATATGGGCCGCGGGACGATCTTTCCCAGCTTTTTACCCTCCGGTTTTGTCTGATCGTTTCCCTTTTATTGGTAATATCCGCTTTTTACGGCCTTATTTTGGACCTGTTTTATGCGCTCAACCGGAAAAAAATCGCTTTTTTAATAGGCGGTTTTGGGTACCTGCTTATTATTGCCCTGGGTTTGTGCTTTTTTTTGGCTGCGGCCTTTATTATCGGCGCCGCGGGGGGGAATATGTGAAGAAAAAAACCTGTAAAGCCCTGCGGGGAGCGATCTGTGCGGCCAATACAGAAGAAGAAATCGCCGCCGCCGCGGTGGAACTGTACGATACCCTTCTTCAGGAAAACGCCCTGGCGGAGGAAGATATAGTTTCCCTTCTTTTTTCGCTAAGCCCGGATCTGGACGCTCTGAATCCTGCAGCGGCCCTCCGGCAAAGCGGCAGGGCCCGGGAACTGGCCATGATGGTATTCCAGGAAGCCGCGGTTGCCCGGACCCTGCCGGGAACAATCCGGGCCCTGGTTCACTGTTACGGGGATCCCCGCAGGGCCCCCCGGCATATCTATCTGCGGGGGGCAGAGGTCCTGCGCCCCGATTGGGTTACTTGACCAGAGAGTCCATTGTTTTATATATTTAACCCCATAGCAAGGGTAGGCCATCTTAGCTCAGTTGGCAGAGCACGTGACTTGTAATCTCGAGGTCTTCGGTTCGATTCCGAAAGATGGCTTTTCACGCAAGGCGGCTGTATCCATAGGGGGAGTTTCCCGAGCGGTCAAAGGGGGCAGACTGTAAATCTGTTGGCTTTAGCCTTCGTAGGTTCGAATCCTTCACTCCCCAAAGGAGCCTAATTCCTTATGGTATAAGGAGTTAGGCTAAACTGCCGGAAAAACCGGCATTTTAGCTAACCAAAAACTATGAACGCATAAAAGCGGCGCGAATATGAAAACCATGCGGATAAACATTGCTGCCGTCCTGCTTCTTTTGTTGCCGGTAAGTCTTTCCCCCCAAGAAACAGAGTCGTTACAATCCGTATATATAAAGACAGGAAAATATTTTGAAGTATTAAACGACTTAAATAGGGTGATTGCGCTTAACCCGCATGATGCGTCTCTCTATGTCAGAAGGGCCGGCATATACAATGATTTGGGCGAATATGGAAAAGCGTCGCATGACGCCGACTATGCCCTGCAATTAAAGCCTGATTATCCTGATGCCCTGGTAATCAGGGGCGCTATATATTGTAACACCGGCAACTACGAAGAATCGCTTGAATGTTTCGGTAAAGCAATCAGGATAGATCCGAGAAATCATACATACTATCTTGGCAGGAGTGTTGTCCATGAGCGGATGAAGAACTATCGTGAAGCGGCAGACGATCTCACGAATGCGTTGGAATTGGATTCACAAAATAAATCGTTGTATGAAAGCCGGGCGCTGCTATACATCAAACTTGGAGAATACCATGCGGCATTAAATGATTTCACTGAGTGTTTGAAAATAGATCCGGAAGATATGGCAATGCATAAACAGCTCGCCACCGTGTATTACTTGTTGGCGGAAAAAACCGAAGATGCGGTTTTGAAAGAAGAGTATATACAAAAAGCACTGGAAGAGTTTATAATAGTGGAACGATTGGAAAATTTGTAAACCGAAACGAAGTGTCAACTGGGGCTTTCCCAAAACTAACCGAGTTTTGGGAAAGGCTCAAGTTATTCAAAAAACGCCTAAAAAACACGCCTTTTGACACAACTCGTGCCGTGAGCAGCGCGGCAATGGCATACACCCGAAAAACAGGCGAAAAGTTACCAAATTTGGAACCGGATTTAAGGCCGGAACCAAACCCCTGCGATGGGCTTTTAACAAACGGTTAATAGAGACCGACTTCACCAGGGGAATCATGCTCTTTTCCGGAGAAGCCCAGGAACGTCCTATATTAACCCCTCCAGTGGCGGAAGCCCTTTTCCGTATTGAATGGTTGGAGCGCCGGGCCAAGATAGCCAATCTTTTGACCGCCGTAACCGGGATGAGGCAGGGTGAGATTCTGGCTCTCCGCGTCCAGGATTTGGGACCGGACTGCCTCTATGTCTGCTATTCCTGGCGTAAGAAGGATGCCCTAAAAACGACCAAGACCCAACGACAGCAGGGTTGTGGAAATGCCTTTTGACAGCCTCCATGACTGGCGGCATTACTATACTTCGTATATGATGGATAAAGTGGAAAGGAAGCTGTTAAAGAGGCAGACAGGCCACAAAACGGACGTAATGCTCAGGCGTTATGGGGAGCATCTAATCTCCGGTGACCGGGAACGGATTAGGCAAGCTCAGGTGGAGGCTTTTGGGGGGCTGGTGGCGAACTAGAAAATGGCCTCAATCTTCTAAAGGTATTGATTTTTTAGGTAGTAAGCGGGATAATGAACTAAGGAGTGAGAAGATGGAGAATGAAAGCCAAATATATGAAATAACTGAGGAATTTACCCATACGAATAATAGAGATGAAATAATTAGTGATACATTTAACAGGCTTGGATTTCAGAAAGGAGGCGAAGACATCGAACAACAGTATTTTAACTTGGGTGTTGAACCATAGGCGGATTATTATAGGCTACACATGAAAAATGGTAATAAAGAACACCATGTATTACTTGATAAAAACAAAGAAATCATTTTTGATCCTGATGAAAATAAACCACAATTTGCTAAATACAGGATTTTGGCTATAACTTTAAGAGATAAACTGTGAAAAAATTTGTAGTGATAATGCAATTATTGATAGCCTCCTCATTGTTTTCACATGAGTTATCTGGTGTTTGGTATATTGAGCCATACCTACCGAAGTGGATTACGAAATACAATACATCTTGGGGTGAAGTTGATGTTACCGAGGGGTGTAATATACTTGATTTTGAAACAGACAATTGGCTTGTCCATGCTGTCAGTTCAAGTTATGAAAATATAGTGGTAAATGATATTATAAAAGAAAGTAAAGATACCTTTATTATTTCCGTGGATAAAGATAGCATAATTGTACATGGCAGTAAAGCACTTTTATCATACCGAATAAAAATATTGTCCGAAGACAAAATAATAATCGATTATCTCAATCCGGAAGACAAGGGAGGTTGGACTGTATTTAGCTTTCCCTCTGCAATACAATATAAACTTTCAGGTCCTCCGAAATCCGATATGTCACACTACAAAGCAACGCATAGAGTAACAGAAACTCTTCGGCTAAGGATTACGCCGGAATTATCCTCAAAAATACCGGCCGTACTTGAGCAAGGCACGGAGCTGCAAATACTTGAGTACGGTCCCGATATTACCGTAGACGGTATAGCTACCCCCTGGATTAAGGTTTTAACCGAAAATGGCGATACCGGCTGGTGTTTTAGCGGGTCTCTGAAAGAACTGGAAAAACCGGCAATTGTTACGGAAGAGTTAGATTCCGCCGACGAGGTTCCGCCGGAGCCCCAAACTATCCAGATCGGTTTTTTTGGCTTGTCCTATTTCTGGCTTATTGCTGGAGGAGTTGTGTTGCTTATAGGCGGCGCAACGGCTTTTGTGGTAGTGCGGAAGAAGAAGTAATGAATAAAATAGTTAATGACGCTTTTAAAACCGAAGTGTCAACTTATTCGTGAAACGTTGAATGGGCGTATACCTTTTTCATTCTCAATTTTTGCAACTGTTTTAAAATAAGGGGATAAGACATTTGAAATATTTCTTGATTTTCCTGTTTCTCGGAGTTCCGCTGGTAGTCTTCTCCGATGAAACTGAACAGGTTGATGGTTTCAGACAGATGGCGACTTCTTTCTATGATGCGGGTGATTATGAAAGCGCGACAATCTTTTATACAAAGGCAATAGAAAAAAATCCGGAAAATCCTGATTTGTATAATGGGCGTGGGCTTATTTTCATGCAGGTAGGAAAATATCATGAAGCAATGAACGATTTTGACAAAGCATTTCAACTAAATCCCAATATGGCAAATACAAGTGCAAATCAAGGCGCTATCTTTTTGCTGTTAGGACAATTTGAAAGAGCAATACAAAAATATACCGAAGCGTTGGCATTAGAGCCTTATAATGCGGAATATTATAAAACCCGTGGGATGATATTTGAGGAAACGGGAAAGAACGAGTTGGCTTTTGCCGACTTTGACAAGGCTATAGAGATAAACCCTTATTCTGCATCTGTCTATAACGTCCGCGGGTATTTGTATATGAAGTTAAATGAATTTGAAAAAGCCATGAGTGATTTTCGGTCTGCAGTTTTGCACGATCCAAAAGATTCTGCGTCATTTACCGGCATGGGGACAATTTCATATTATCTTGAAGAATACAGCAGCGCGATAGAGTATTTTACAAAAGCTCTGGAAATTCAATCGGATTATGTAGGAGCTTTCTCAAGCAGGGGAATAGCGTATTATGCCTTGCGTGAATACGAAAACGCAATAAAAGATTTTACTTGTGCGCTGGAGATTGATTCGCAGTCAGGTGAGTTATACTGGTATAGAGCCTTGGTATATAGACGTCTGATGGAACAAACACCAGACTATACATTAAAAGTAGAATACCAGAATATGGCAAAGGCTGATCTTGCAAAAGCACGTGAGTTTGGGTATACTGGGAAGTAAGGTGTATTGATAATGACGCGCTATACTTTCTTGTTCATTTTTTTTGTCTCCCGTTTTTTTTATTTCCGCAGGATGTTGATTACATCTAATTATTTAAACAACTCGGGTTCAAACGTTACAAATTCACAGACCGTGCATCTGATAGTGCATCTGGATCAAATTGAGACACTGGAAGGACAAGCGCAGTTTGTTGAAGATTTTACCAGGACATTTCTCGAACTCAACACTCATGAACTTGGGCGTATCTCCCATGGTAAATTTAAAACAATCATTTGCTATTCTTCGTCTGTTATCAAAATGGCCGTATCGTAACGGCTTTATACCCGGAGGAAATATGTATTCAAAGCGATTTTTACTGCCGGTGGTATTTTTGACAATACCTTGTGTTTTATTTTCCATGCCGGCATCTTCAACCGCCTATGGAATAATTAACCATAGTAATGAAAACATAAAATTGACCGTTATTCCAAAGTATGAGCAGGAACGGGGGGAAACGCCAAGAAAACGAGTTGACTATTATAATAGAGACGGTAAATGTGAGTTAATACTTAGTATTATTGAGTGTGTGAAGAGAGAAAAGGATCTTTTACTGGTAGACGATCAAGCCATGCCCCCTTATTATATGAGCAGGAAAAACAGTACAATTGTTATGAGCCTTGCTCCCATACTTTGGCTTGATATACAGCCTATTGAAATTCTACGTTACCTGATTGATGACATTACTATCTATGACATGCAGGACAATATTATTTTGACATATTCAGATATTACTGAAGATAGCATTGATGAACGTGGGGGTATAATCATTACCCAGGAAATGGTTGACGCCGGACGTGCCAAGTACCGTGAGACAAACACTGGGCAAAACGAAGAAGACTAATGGTATGGCAAATATGGTAGCGGTATTAAGAGCCAGTTGTGGGGGTAGCCGAAGTGTCAACTTATTCGTGAAACGCCGTTTTTGAGGCAAAACCGCTCTGAAAAATCATCCTGACAGTTTACCTTTTTTGTAAGCTTGACGAAAACATGGAGCAAAACGGTCGTTTTTCGGCGCCAGTGGACACACTTTTCCTGTCGGCCAAACAGAGAAAGGATTGTTATAAGGTCTAACCCTACGCCGCTTCCCGGTAATAGTGGTTGTGAAGTCCGAACACTAGCGGCTTTTTCTTAATGTCGCCGCAGGCGGAAGGATTGCCCGGCGGGGCGTTGGGAATGCCGTGTAAACCCTGATGCGGCCGGTAGCGGCTCTGCCAAATCCACCGGATAACCCCCGTCCAGGAAGCCGCAAAGGAAGGGCCGTCCTTCCCGTCGAGGGCCAGTAAGGCCTGAGCGGATGTTTCCCGGTATGCGGGACGGTTCTGTTTCCAGTATTCTTGCCGAGACCGCCTTTCCGTGAGCGGTCTCATCTGCTATGTCTTTCATAATAAGCCGCAGCGTGAGGGCGGCGGCACGGGCGCATTCTTCGGGACCATTCCCCGAGGAGATGCTTAACCAAAGTGTTTCCACTATGACTCCTGTCGTGCGTTGAGTGGCTGCAATCCGCATATACAATACGGATAGACAGATAACTGCTGCCGGTAAGAGCCGTGAGGAAACAGGTAAAGGCCGGTGTGTAGTGAACCGTTACCGGGAACCGGAGGCTGTTACCGGGTTCGTGTAAAAAGATGGGATAATTGATAGATATGTCATCAGTGCGCCTCCTCAATCAAAGTTTGGTTTCAAAGCTGTAATCTTGAAACGTATAGATAGCTAAACATAGAAATCCGGAATTGTCAAGACGGCGTAATGCCTCAAATTGAAAATGTTACCCAAATTATAATAGGGGCGTTGAAAGAGAGTGGGTTTCCATCCGCTTTTCCCCTTGACTAAGACGCCGGTATGGGTTACTAAGTAACCCATGAAACATAATACAATCAGGATAAAAGAAGACTCCAAAAGAGAAGCCGCCAACCGGGAAGCGGAACAACGCCGGGAAAAGGAGAAAGCCGCCCGGAAAGCCAATGCCGAGAAACAGAAGCGGTACCGGGAGGGCATGAAAGCCCAGGGGTATAAGGCAAGGCTCATCTGGGAGAAGCCTTTGGAATCAGGCTGGGTCAGGGCGGCATCTCCGGTGATTCGTAAAAGCTCCCTCAATATCGCCGCCGATAATCCGGCCATGAAAGAAGTCCTGGGCAAGCTGTCCGGTACGTTCATTTATGAGTGCAAACGGCAGAAGATAGCCGAAAGGGTATGGAAACCGGTCTACAGGGACGTACTGACCCTGCTAAAACCGCTGGGGATTGAGGGATAGGTGGGTTACTTAGTAACCCACCTTTTCATGATACATCAATAGAGACAGGGGCCTTTAACCTATTGGAAATGATAAGTTCTGTTGGAGTCATAAAGTCAATCTTTGCCGATGTTTGTATCGAAACAAGCAAACTGTATTTTGCGGTATTATGTACCGTATCTTTCGGTTTCTTCCACCATCCATAAACAGGAAATATCGCAAGAATATTGCAGCTTGCAAGCTCTGCCGCGGAGCCGGTCCAAATATCTGAGTGAATGGATCCTTTTGTCCGTCCATTTATTCCTATAGCCCACCGTTTGTCAGTTTCATCATTGCCATAATCAACATTTTCCTCCCGTAACGCTTTGGTTATCCGGCCCATAAAATGCTCTCTTGTTTCAACAGGAGTTTTTAAGGAAAAACGCAAACCATGGGACTTATACGAATGAACGGAGCGACCCCGGGAAGAAGGATTGGGTTCAATAAAATACGAAAGGGTTATGCGCATTTCAACGTTTGTGCTTCCAAGAGCCTCAAGTTCTTTTTGGGGGAATGGCAAGGTATAAAATTTCACTTCATTGTTCTTTCTGGCTTTTTCTTTCTTGAATGGCTGGATCGAATCTTCAATGATCATGGTAAAATCATTATGAAATGACGCCAATGCCTTGATAATATCCGGTACGCCGAAACCACAAGTCCGTACCAGATTGATATAAGCTCCCTTCGGATTTTGTGGTTTATCACAGCCAAACTGTTTCAGCATTTCCGGTGTCCATGTTGCCGAATGAACCACTAATGCCCGAATCGTCTCCGGCCTTAATTCCGGATAGGAGTTTATAATCTCGGCACACATTTTAGAAGCCAACGCGGAAGCGGCGCTGGTGGCATGCATTGCGGCAAAATGTTTTTCTGAAATATTGTGATGTGTTGTAAGCAATGACAGTGAATCGGCTTGTACTTGTCCAAGCTTATTTTGCGCGGTATTACCGCCTTCCATGACGATATCCGGCTTATAAGGCCATTCCCTGTCCCAGGAACAGGACGTGGTTGAATATGGGCTTAATTCCCCATGCGATGCGGTAGGAACACTCTCATCCAGCATTTCTTCAGGGGACAGCATATCCTTTTCGGTATATGCTCCAACAGTTAAAGCATTCCATGATTGCGCCGGGTCCCGTATTTCCTGCTTTTTGTTAAGTTCAGGATATTTCGGGTCTGTGATACTTGTATCCGCGTTTCCGGCAGAAACGACAAACAATCTTGGGTTATTGCTGTTGTCAGAACCGAAGGAAAGCATATCAAGGGCCGCCGACCAGGAAGAAGGGCGTCCTTTATCCCAGGACTCTATCGTAGTTATGGCTAACTGAAATAATCTTTTTCTGGCCATGTCAGGTATTTCCGCCTGTAATACCGCCTGTTGTGTATATTCAGCGTATAAATCAAGGGGTTGTCTGGACGCGGGTACATTTTCGGAACTATTGATGATTTTTGAAGATTCAAGACGATGGTTTATCGCGACGGGATCATTCGATTCCAGCATTGGCGTTAGATCGCCAAACAACGCGAGACCCGCTATCCCGGTACCATGACCTACCCGGTCATTCTTGCCCCATGCTTCATTAATAGTGAATAAATCAGTTGCCCCTATGGAGTTCATTAAAAGAGGGTGGGCCGAGTTTACCCCGGTATCAAGAATACAAATGTAGGGTGTATCATCAGACTTATTTTGATACATAACCCTGGAGAGTAAATCATCCAGCCACTTCTTTTGATCCTGGTTTGACGATTCTGTGAAAAAATCGGCCGTTGTCTTTGCTTTGCGCAGTTCCGCTATATTGTTAAGCAGTTCAAGGGACTGTTCAAGCTGGCTTTTTGCGGCCCGAATCAATAATACGGTCCGTTCCCGAAACTCAATATAGCCTTTTGAAACTTCAATCTTTAAGCTCCGGGCAATCGCCGTAAATGCTTCTCTCTGTTTTGTACGATCAGTTCGGGTGGAAAGCCACACTTCCCAGCACATAAGTTCCGTATCCGATGACGGCATAGGAACGGTATCCGTCCACAGAGCCTTGAGGGTCGCCTTTTTCAAACTTTTTATCGTATCAAATAAGATCCGGTTATCATGGGCGCTGCCGTCGACTTTTTTCCTGTACGAAATGTAATCCTGCAACTTTTTTTCCAGTTTGGGTAATGCACCGTCAGGGACAAAGACCGTCGCATAGGTCTTGCCATTTTTGTAACGTATGTTTTGTAATTCGCTTGTTCCGTCAAAGGCCGTTTTTTCAAAGACTTTGCCGATACCTTCAAAGCTCTCAAATTCAACAAGTAATCCGCGATCCAAAACAGCCTGTGCGTTTTCCTGAATTGCTATGGCTGCCACCATATCCCGGCTAAGACTCGAAATCTGCTTTGCGAGGGATTGGGAATGGGTAGGTCTATCTTGTTCCGGGACAAGTTCCTGCCTGGGAGGTTCCCTGGTAGATTGATAATCTTCCAATTTGCCAAAATATCCAGGGTTAAGAATCAGGTGTTTTTTGGAAGGATCAGGCATACGCATTTCCCATTATTAAAGTTTTAACTGCCTCCTCATTTCCTTCCGTTCTTGTAAAGCATCTTTAGCCGATTCTTCGGTGAGCGTTGCCGTA
>JAISOA010000077.1 GCA_031275945.1 Spirochaetaceae bacterium | reverse complement strand
GGGCCGTGGCGGAGCGGGTGCCCAGTTGGGATCCCGCGGTGTGTATCCAGTGCGGCCGTTGTTCTGCGGTGTGTTCCCACGCGTGCATCAGGATGAAGTACCTGACCGGTGATGAAGCGGCCAAGGCGCCCAGGGGCTTTAAAGTGGCGGACCTTAAACCAAAACCGGTAGAAAATAAAAAAGTAACCCTTATCATCGCCGCGGAGGATTGTATGGACTGCGGGCTTTGCATTGCCAACTGTCCGGTGTCTAAGGATACATCTAAGCCCTGCGCCCTTTCCTTGGTATCCTATGCGGACGACCCGGTGTACCATGCGGAACAGGCGGAAGCCTGGGATTACTTTCAAGCCCTGCCCGAGGTTCCCACGTCGGAACTTAACCTAGGTACCTTTAAAGGACTGGCCTTTAAGCGGCCCCTCTTTGAATTTTCCGGAGCCTGCGGGGGCTGCGGCGAAACTCCCTACATAAAGTTGATTTCCCAGCTCTTTGGAGACCGGACCATCATAGCCAATGCCACGGGCTGTTCCTCCATTTACGGCGGTAACCTGCCCACCACCCCCTATGCCCAGCGAGCCGACGGCCGGGGGCCGGTGTGGTCCAATAGTCTTTTTGAAGATGCGGCGGAGTTTGGCCTTGGAATGCGGCTAACCAGCGATAAACTGGCAATCCATGTCCGGGAAGTAGCGGCCCAGGCAAAAAGCGAAGGTATCGCGGCGGCGCTTATCGACAAACTTTTGTCCAATACCCAGGCCGATGATGTGGCCATAGAAGAACAGCGGAAGGCTGTGGATGAGCTTAAGGGGATATTAAAGGGCAACGAAAGCTCCACCGCGCAGATGCTCCTTTCTTTGGCGGATCATTTTATTAAACGGTCGGTGTGGATCCTCGGCGGCGACGGCTGGGGTTACGACATCGGTTACGGGGGACTGGATCATGTCATTGCCTCGGGCAGGGATGTGAATATCCTTTGCATGGATACGGAGGTGTATTCCAATACCGGGGGCCAGATGAGCAAAGCCACCCCTATAGGAGCCATTGCCAAGTTTGCCGCTGCGGGTAAGGAAATTACCAAAAAGGATCTGGGCGCCATGGGGATAAGCTACGGCTATGTGTATGTGGCCAAGATCGCCATGGGGGCGGACATTAACCAAACCATCAAGGCCGTTCGGGAAGCCGAGGCCTATAATGGCCCCTCTCTTATTATTGCCTACAGCCATTGTATTAATCATGGCATTAACATGGCCCTGGGCATGGAACAGCAGAAGGCGGTGGTAAGCTGCGGCCTGTGGCCCCTGTACCGCTACGATCCCCGGCTTAAGGATCAGGGGAAGAACCCCTTCCAGCTTGATTCCCGGGAACCCTCCACCGCCCTGGAGGACTTTATGTACAAGGAAGTGCGCTTTAAATGCCTTAAGGCTGCCAGCCCCGACCGGGCCGATGCCCTCTTATCAAAAGCCAAGGCCCTGGCCGAACGGACATATAAAGAGTACAAGTACTTAGCCGAGCGGCCGTTCTAGGAACGTTAAAGTTGTCCGGGAACCCGGACAACTTTAACGGACTTGTAAAAACTCCGGAACCTGCTATACTTGAAGTATGTACCTACCCCGGTCTTTTCAAATTTGCAGGGTCGGTTTTGTTTCCACCCGTTTTCAGGGCGCCGATGGGGTGTCCCTGGAAACGCGCAAGTGGCAGCAGGTTTTGGAGAAAATGGGGTACATCTGCTATTTTTTTTCCGGCCTCTCGGACTGGACGCCCGACAGCTCGATGGTGGTCGAGGAAGCTTTTTTTAACCATCCCCTGGTCAAGGATATTCAGGATCGGTGTTTTGGAAGCAGGGTACGGACCGAAAGCCTTACCGGCGAAATTCAGGCGGTGCGGTTCCAGCTTAAGCGGGCGCTGTATCAATTTATAGAAACCTTTGGAATAGATATTATTATTGCCGAAAATGCCCTGACCATACCTATGCATATACCCCTGGGGCTGGCCATAACGGAATTAATCGCAGAAACGGGAATACCTGTTCTGGCCCATCACCACGATTTTGCCTGGGAACGGCAGCGTTTTTCCGTCAACTGTGTGGAAGATTATATTTCCATGTCCTTTCCCCCCCGGCTGCATACCATTAACCATGTGGTAATCAATTCCGAGGCCCGGCAAAAACTGTCGTTCCGCTGCGGCCTTGCTTCTATTATTATTCCCAATGTGCTTGATTTTGACACGGAACCACCGGTGCTGGATGATTACGGACGGGGCCTGCGCATGGACTTGGGAATTGCCGATGACGAGGTGCTGCTTCTTCAACCGACGAGGATGATCGCCCGTAAGGGCATTGAACATGCCATTGAACTGGCAAGCCGGCTTAAAGACAAGGGGGTTAAGCTGCTTATCAGTCATCAAGAGCGGGACGAGGGCTCTGAGTATTTTCAGCGCACCATGGACTATGCGGAACTTTTAGGGGTGGATGTAATCGTCCGGCCCGACATTATCGGAGCCGAGCGGGGGGTCTCGGAAACGGGACAGAAAAAATACAGCCTTTGGGATTGTTATCTTAATGCGGATTTTGTAAGCTACCCTTCAAGCTACGAAGGATTCGGCAACGCTTTTTTGGAGGCCCTGTGGTTTAGAAAACCCATTTTGGTAAACCGGTACTCGATTTTTCAACAGGATATTGAACCCCTGGACTTTGACGTGGTAGTTATGGATACCTACATTACCCCCGAGACGGTGGAGACGGTAAGTGCCATTCTGGAAAACCCCGAAGCGGCGGAAGTGATGACCGCCAGGAATTTTGAAATTGGCAGACGGTTCTTTTCGTACAAACTTTTGGAACAGCGGCTTCGCCAATGTTTTATGAATTTTGGCCAATTATGAGTACAGTAGGAAGGAACAATGGTAAAGGTTTTTACCGCCCATACAAGTGAAATTGACGATGAAGAAAAGGCCCTGGCGGACATTCTGGGACAGATAGAACCGCCGCGGCTCCTTCGCCATTCATTGGGGCTATTGTACTATCATCCTGATTTTTCCGAAACCGGAATTATGAAAAAACTTTACGAGCGTCTGAACTTTCCTCTGGTGGGGGGAACCACGTCCATCTCCACCGTTCCGGGCTCCACGGATTTTATAAACCTAACCATTACAGTTATTACCAGCGAAGACTGCGCCTTTACCGCCATTGCCAGTGAACCCCTGGGGGAAGATCCCTTCCAGCCCCTGGAAAAGATTTGCAAAACTATTTTGAGCGAAAACCCCGGGAACATGGCAGGTCCAGAAATGTTTTATATTGTTACCCCCTATTTAAAGACCATTACCGGGGACGAGTATGTTGCGGTCCTGGACGCCACCAGCGGCGGGGTTCCCATCTTTGGCTTAAGCGTGTTTACCGACGATGTGGAATGCGAAAATATCAAAACCTGTTTTAACGGCGTTGAATATGCCGATGTTTTTATCCTGGTAGCTTTTTGGGGAAATATTAAACCCCGGTTTTTTCTTTCTACCATTCCGGAAGAACGGATACTCAGCTACCGGGCGGTTATTACGGATTCTTACAAAAACCGGGTTAGACGGATCAATGGCATCCCCGCGTTAGAATACCTTGAAGCCAGCGGCCTTTCCAAGGACGGCAAATTACTGGGTATTGCGTCTTTCCCTATTATCCTCTCCCCCGGGGATGGTTCCCGGTTGATTAGGACCATTTACAAGGCCGAGGAAGGGGAACTGCTGTGCAGCGGTGCCATGCCGATCCATGCGTCCATGGGAATTTCCTTTTGCAACAGGGATTTTGTTATTACTTCCGCCGGAAAAACTGCGCAAGAAGCTATGGAATGCCTGGCCGCCAACCCCAAAGCTTCCGGCAGTGTCGCTTTGGTTGTTTCCTGCGCCGCCCGGGGCTGGACCCTGGGGACCGAGTTGTTTTCCGAAATTCAGGAATTGACCACGCAACTTACGGATGATTTGCCCTACCAGTTTGTCTACTCCATCGGGGAATTCTGCCCTGTTCCGGGTAAGAATAAACGGTGCGGTAATGACTTTCTTAATTATTCCCTGTGCATTTGCATCCTATGAGCGAAGAAAAAGATCCGGCAAAGCTGAAATTAAGAATACGGGAACTGGAACGAAACCTGCGGACCCTTTCTAATAATGCGATAGTTTCGGAACGGGCTTTCCAGGTCCAGCTTCGCTTCTTGGATACTCTGCATAACGAAAAAGCCCGGCAGGAACGGTTTCTTTACATGATGCTGGAAAACAGCATCAACATTATTCTGCTCCTAGATAAAGACAAGCGCATAAATTACTGTACCGTGGCGCTGCTGGACAAATTCAAGATCCCCCATTTTGACATGATCCGGAATAAGCCCCTAATTGACGTGGTTAGGCAATATGGGGGCGCGGCGAACTTTTCACGGCTCCTACGGATTATGGGAAAATACGACGATGTCCGGGAACCGGTAGAAATAGAATTGCCCCTTCAAATTCCGTCCCGGAACGAGATGCGAAATTACTCCATTCATGTTGTTCCCGCCATTGAAGGAACGAGTGTGGAGGGGTATACAATCCTGGCCTATGACACCACCGAGATTATCCGTGCCAAAGAAATGGCCGAAAAAGCCAACAGTGCAAAAAGCCGTTTTCTTGCCACCGTGAGCCATGAAATTCGCACCCCCTTGAATACGATCATCGGCATAAGCGATCTGGTTCTGCGGGAACAGGTAAGCCCCCGGGTAGCCGAGTACCTTATGGACATTAGGCAGGCCGGCCATAATTTGCTGGTAATTATTAACGATGTCCTAGATTTTTCGAAAATCGAATCCGGGAATATTCAGGTTGTGGAATTTCCCTATGAATTCAGTTCCCTGACAAACGATATAGTAAATGTTATGAGGACCTACATTCACGAAAAACCAATCCAGATCCTGCTGGAAATAGATTCTAAGATTCCCCGGATGCTTTTTGGGGATGAAATAAAGATCCGGCAGATACTTTTTAATCTGGCAAGCAATGCCATTAAGTATACCGACTCGGGTTTTGTAAAGGTCCGGATTACGGGCAAAAAGGATGTGGAGACATTGTATCTTCTTATGGAAGTAAGCGACAGCGGTATCGGCATCAAGGATGAGGACATGAAGATCCTTTTTGACGCCTTTGTCCGCCTGGACATGAAGCGGAACATCGGTATAGAGGGGAGCGGCCTTGGGCTTTCCATTACCCACGGCTATTGCCAGGCCATGGGGGGAACTATCCAGGTAAAAAGCGAATACCAGCGGGGTTCAACTTTTACGGTTACCATTCCCCAGCATATTGTGGATCCTAATCCCGCGGTAAGCCTTGCGGCAAAGGACAAAAAGGCCCTTTTTTATTGTCAGGATCCGGTACTTGCCTCTTCCTTTAGCTGGATCTTGGAAGATTTGGGCATGGAGGCGAAGGCGGCGGCGGACGCTGAGGAGCTGCTGTTACAGTTTGAAGGGAGCCAATGGGACTATGTGTTCTTTCCCGAAAAATTGGCCGGGCCGTTTAAGCACTGCCTTGCCGCCCACCCGGCAATTACAACGGTTCCGATTCTGTTGGAGGAACAGATCCCCTTGTCCGCAGGAAACGCAAGGGTCCGTGAATGGGACGGCTTAGCCATAAGTCGCCCCTATTACGCGGGGGCGATAGTTAATGCCATCCAGGGAAAGCGGATACGTCATACTTTGAACGAGCGGATTCCTTTTATTTGTCCCGGATTTAAGGTTCTGGTGGTGGACGATCTGGCCATCAACCTAAAAATTACCCAAGGCCTGCTTGCCCCCTACCGGATGCAGATTACCCTTTGCGGCAACGGCCGGGAGGCCCTGGAACTGGTGAGAAACAGTGATTTTGATCTAATCCTGATGGATCATATGATGCCCGGTATGGACGGCGTTGAAACCACTAAAAAGATCCGGTCCATGGAAGGGAGAAAATACAAGGATGTGCCTATCGTAGCCATGACCGCCAATGCGGTGGCGGGAATACGGGAACAATTTTTAAGAATGGGTTTTTCCGATTACTATACAAAACCCCTGGAGATCCACCGGATCAATGCTCTGATGGAAAAATGGACCCCCCGGGAGCTTCGGCTGCAGGTGGAGGAGGAGCAAAGGGAGGTTCTGAATCTGGGGATTGAAGGTCTGGACGAATATCAGGGCCTTGCTAATTGCTCAAATTCCAAAGACGAGTACTATGCACTGCTTGCGCTCTACTGTATCGACGTGGAAAGCCGTCTGCGGATCCTGGGCAGACTGGCGGCAGATCCCGGCCCGGATGGGGACCCTGCGATCCCGGGGATCCTGCGGGTTCTTAAAAACGCTTCACGGATTGTGGGGGCCCTGCCCTTGGCAGCGGTTGCAGAGGGCCTTGAAACCGCCGCCGGATCGGGAAAAATTCTCCGGTCCGGGCTTTTCCATTTTATTGGGGATCTGGATGCCTTTAGAGAAACGATCTTGTCCCGGCTGCCCCTGGATGTTCTGCAGGGCCTTACATAACAAACCCGGAAGTTTTCTTAGGGGGCGAAATGCCATGGCCCGGATGCCGCTGCCATGACTGGACGAATAAGAAGCCCTTTAGTATACTAAGGGGCCGGGGGATTATGATGGCTAAAATTGTCTACATTGATCAGGAAGACGGAAAAAAGCGGGTCATGAACAATGCAAAACTTTATGCCAAGCTTTTAACTAAATTTAAAGACGAAACCCAAATCGAGCCTATCTTCGCTGCCCTTGATGCAGGAAACTATGAAGAAGCCCAGGGACTTGCCCATACGCTTAAAGGGGTAACAGCGAACCTTTCCATCATGGAACTGCATGCCAAGGTGGTGGAACTGGAGGCCCAAATTAAAGCAAAGTCCGTAAGTCCCGGGGCCATAGAGGCAGTTAGAGCCGCTTTTGCGGCGACCCTGCCGGAACTGGAAAAGGTTATTCAGGAAAATGGCTAAGCTAAAAGACCTTCCCCTGGTATTGGTGGTTGACGATGTAGAGATGAACCGCCTTATACTGGAGGAGATCCTTAAGGACGGGTATACCATTCTTACCGCCGAAAACGGCAAAAGGGCGCTGGAGGTGCTTAAGAGTACGCCGGTGATCCCTAAAATTATCCTGCTGGATGTATTCATGCCCGAAATGAACGGGTATGAACTTCTAAAGGTTCTAAAGTCCAATGAATCTTTTAAGCGTATTCCCGTTATTTTTATTACCACCTCGGATTCCGAAAGCGAAGCCCTTACCGCGGGGGCGGTAGATTTTATCAGTAAGCCCTTCTTGCCTGAGATCGTAAAACTCCGGGTAAAAAATCAGGTGGAACTTAAAAATTACAGCGATAATCTGGAACAAATGGTCGCGGAAAAAACCGCTGAGGCCACTTCTACCCTGGATAATACTCTTCAGGCTATTGCCAACATTATTGAGTACCGTAATTTGGAATCGGGAAGCCATGTTAAGCGGACCCAGTTTTTTTGCCAGGCCCTAATTGAATACCTTATTGAATCTAACTCTGCCTATGAGGAACCCCTTAGGGCCATGCATCCGGATATTATTGTCAAGGCCATGGCCCTTCACGATGTGGGTAAAATTGGAATTCCCGATAAGATTCTGCTAAAACCGGGAAAGCTTGATCCGGAAGAATACGAGATCATGAAAACCCACACCACTGTGGGCAAGAATATTATTGAAGAGATGATGAGGGCGGTGGCGGACAAAGATTCAATTTATCTTCGGCACTGTTATGATATAACCTATTCGCACCATGAACGGTATGACGGTAAAGGCTATCCCCAGGGGCTTAAGGGGACCGGTATTCCCCTGCCGGCCCGTCTTGCGGCCCTTTCGGATGTGTACGATGCCCTGGTTTGCGTTAGGGTATATAAGGCCGCGATGTCGTATGACGAGGCAATTAAAATTGTCAGTGATGGCCGGGGTACCCAGTTTGATCCGATTCTTACCGATGCGGTAATTCAGATACAGGACCGGTTTAAGGAAATTTCCCAGAATTACAGGTAGGCCGTGTTCTTCGCCGAAGGTTCCCGCCCGGAGGACCAGAGTAGAGCACTGAGCCGGTCGGGTCTCTTGCCCGCCGGCCCAGAAGGCGCCGCAGGGAACCGGCAGAACCCTGGAGGTGGCGGGAATTGAACCCGCGTCCTAATACGCGACACACAGACGTCTACAGGTTTAGCCGCCTATTGGATTGTCGGGAAAGGCTTGGCTAGACAGCACGCGGCCTCTCCGTATTCCGAATAATCTTACCATTCCTCCTCCGGACGCGAAGAAACGGCCAGCCCTGATTGCGACGGAAATTCAGCCCCTCAAGGCGGCGGGACTGGTTTCCGCGTTCCCGCGCTTACGCGGCGAGAGCGTAACTGTCGTTGTCGGCAGTTAAATTTTTTGCCGAGTTAAGGAGATCGGCGTGGACTTTCGTCCGCTCCACCTGCAGCCTGTATCCCGAACCGTACCAGTCGAAACCGGTGCACCCCCCATTCTTTTAATATATTCGATTTTTGACGGTAAATCAACAACCCCGCCGCAAGCGGACGGGGTATGTTGTTCTCTAAAGGTATTTGACTCAGGCTCCATACCCTTGGTTCCGCCCCAAGGCTCCCCCGCGTTAGCGGGTTCTTGGGTATGGACCCTTCGCAACGAATCAAGTCTACGACGCATGGTGTAATCTGGAGTTATATAGCATGCCTTGCGGTGTTAGATATACAATGGACTTGTTCGATAACCCGTTTGGTTATCTACTAAGCTGCGGTTAGCGCTGGTTAAATTCCAAGGGGCTTTAACCGCCAAGTCTCGGTAAAATGCTCCGTATTTTGCGGTTTTTAAGCGCTTGTTTTCAGAAACTGAAGTTTCCGAACAACCCTAATTTATATTTATCAAGATTTTCTTGAAATTTAAAATTGGTTAAAGAATTCTTGATATTTGATGAAATTAAGAGTATTTTATTCCTATTATGTTATCTGATACTGTAGTAGAACGGGAACCGCATAGTTTGTCTTCCACCGGCGAGGGCCCTTCTTTTTTAAATGAATTTGAAGTATCTCTGGTGCAGAAAGCCGAAGCTCTGCTTGATACAGAAAATCCATCGGAGGCAAAAATTGTCAGACGCCGGTTTGACTGTCTTAGATCCTTTGGAACCACCGTTACGCTTTTTCCTACTATCAGAGAAAATCAATTGCTTAGGGGCTATGTCCGTAATGAGCAGCAGCTTATCAAGGCGCTGGTGGGGCTTGCCCCGTCTTCCCATCTGCTCCGTATCCCCGCCCGGATCCAGGCGGTACGAAGTTTTTTGGTGACCAAGTTTCATAGTTTTTCCCTTTTGTATAAAATTTTGCCGCCGGATTCCGGTTTATATAAATCGGTCCGTTCCGTCCTTTTTTCCACCATGTTTGTTATTATGATAGAGGATGTTTATTTTTCATGCCTGGATGAACCTTCCCTCCGTGAAGAGATTAAAATACGGCTGGCGGATGAACTTATTTCGCTCTGGGATTCCGGGGCCGAACCGGCCATGATTCGCCATTTTTCCGCCCTGGAAACCCTGTGGCAGGTTAGGAACGATTCGCCTCCAAGTTTTGGAACCATGGACGGTACCAGTGAACTGCTTCGTATTTCCATAGATATGGAAGAAGTTTGGCATAATTTTCTACTGAACCAATCGGCCAGTGAAGAAACCAAATGGGCCTTGGATGAATTTCTTTTTGGTCTTTCGTATGAAGAACTGCTGGCGGTCCGCTCCCGGCTTAGACGTTTTGGCATTAACGCAGTGGATTTTAACGAGGTTCGCTCTTACCTGGCTGCGCCTCCCGCATACACTAAGATCGACAATTCCGATCCCCGGTATATCTATGATTTTTACGTAGAACGCAAAGAAGCGGCGCTGCTTCGTAAGCACCTTAAGGTCCCCGGTCCCCGGAAGACCCTGGAAGAAATATACCTCGAATACCGCATGACCCTGTAGCGGCCCCTTTTACAACCCGCCGTTTTGTCGAAACAACCCGCTGTCTAGGCTACCACACTGTCCGGGGCGCTTCCTTTACTTTAACCGCCGTACTGTCCGAAATCCGGACGCTTGGGGCCGGTTCTGCATGGGCCGGTACGGCATTTTGTTCCGGCATCCCTTCTTCTTCCACCAGAGCTTGGATGGATCTCTTAAGGAGCCCGGCTTCTTCCGCGGCGTTTTCCAATTCCATTTTTATCCGGGTATATTCCGGCCCGTAGGTATCCTTGATTCGGGTAAGCTGTTCCGCCAGTTCCGCAGTGTATTCCCGCGGTTCTGCAAGATCCGGTCCGCCGCCGGGGACCAAAACGGGGCTGCGGGAATATCCGGAAGAAAGGGTGGTTAAAAACTCTTCGATTGTCCCTGCGGTCCGGCCGGTTTTTTCTATGGTTTTTGACAGGACTTCGCCGGCTATTACCCCGGCCTTTGTTTTTTCGCCTATGATTTTAACTTCCATCTGGATTTGCTTGGCATTGGTTTCGGTGGATTCGGCAAGTTTTTTTATCTCCTCCGCCACCACCGCAAAGCCCGCTCCGGCGGCCCCGGCATGGGCGCTTTCTATGGCGGCGTTCATGGACAGTATGTTGGTCTGGGCGGAGATGCGGTTTATCACCCCTGCCAGGGCGGTAATTTTTTCAATGCTTCCCGCAATGCCGCTTATAAGTTCCCGTACCGCCTTGCTCTGAATGGTTTCTTCGGAAATCTCCATTTTTAGCCCATCGGTCCCGCGGAGGACCCCGGCAAATTCCGCGGTCCCGGCGATATTTTTTTCAGCGGAGGGCTCCGCCCCCGGGCTGGGTTCCGGCAGTGTCAGCGAGTCCATCTGCATCCGGGTTCCTTCCACCATATCCAAGGCGTTTTTAAGGGCCCGTTCAAGGGCCGGTAGTTTATCCGCCATTTGTTCCAGGGTGTTTCTAATTTGGCCGGCCCTTTGCCTGGCCTGGGTCCTGATGTCTTGCAGCTCCTGCAGGGCCCTTTCGCTTTCCATGTGGTTGTTCGTAGCTTTGGCAAGTTCTTCCCGAAGTACGGTTTCCTCATCCTCGATCCGGGCCTTTTCTGTATCAAGCCGTTTTTTTTCTTCCCATGCCTGTGTTGTTGAAACCCGGAGCTTTCGCAGAAGGAAAAAGAGGCCCGTAAGCCCCAGCAGTACCATACAGGTTTCCCCCAGGGCGATGCCAAGGAATATACCCCCCTGGTTCTGTACCGCGGCGCCGTCTATAGATCGAAAAAACAGGTACGTTAAGACCGATGAACCGGTTACGGCTACCAGGATTATAAGGGCGGCGGTAAAAAACGGTATCTTTATCTTCATTGATCGTTGTATTCCTGTACTTCGTCGTGTATGTATTCCAGTGTAATGCCCGCCATGGCAAACATTGCTTCGGAATCTGCCGCATCGTGGTAGCGACGCTGACAGACCACCCTGACGATGCCGCAGTTAATAATCAACATCGCGCAGGTCCTGCAGGGGGTCATCCGGCAGTACAGGGTACCGCCGTCAATGGCAATCCCCCGCTTCGCGGCCTGGCACAGCGCATTTTGCTCCGCATGGACGGTTCTAACGCAATGGGTGGTAACGCTGCCGTCTTCGTGGACCAGCCGCTTAAACTGGTGTCCTGCCTCATCGCAGTGGGGCAGCCCCGCGGGGGCGCCCACATAACCGGTAACCAGAATTTGGTTGTCCCGGGCAATAACGCAGCCGGATCGCCCCCGGTCGCAGGTGGCCCGTTTGGAAATAGCTTCACAGACTTCCATAAAGTATTCGTCCCAGCTGGGGCGGCGGTACGTTTCGGATGGTTTTTTTATTTCCATGTTTCTATTGTAACACCTATGGGTTTCTTGTACAGTAAATTCATGGAAAAGTCCTGCTGTTTTCTTACGGTCTGCATGAATCCGGTCCTGCAAAAAACCCTTGTCTTTTCCAGGGTGTTCCCCGGCAGGGTAAACCGCACCGCCGTCCACCGGTTCGATGCGTCCGGCAAAGGGATCAACGTAACCAGAGTCCTAACCCAGTTAAAAAAAGATACAATTCACCTGACCCACCTAGGAGGACCCCTGGGGCCTTTTTTTTTACGCCTCTGCGAACAGGATAAGCTTACCCTGCGGTGGGTGGAAAGCGGCAGTCCGATCCGGTTTTGTTATACCCTGCTAACGGAAGAAGAGACGGGTCATAGGGTGACGGAACTGGTAGAAGAGGGGGACCCGGTGGGGCCGGGAACCGAAGAAAAATTGCTCGGGGTCTACAGGGAAGTTCTTCCTCAGGCGAAAACGGTGATTATTTCGGGAAGCAAAGCCCGGGGCTACAACGATACCCTGGTTCCCGAAATGGTCCGTCTGGCCCGGGCACAGGGAAAACGGATTATCCTTGATATCCGGGGAAAGGATCTGGAACAAAGCATGGTCTACGGACCCAGCATAATTAAACCGAACCTGTTTGAATTTGCCGGTACCTTTGCACCGGAATTTAAAAGCCTGGGGGAGCTTTCCGGAGATGAAGAAGGGGTCCGGGACAGGATCGCTTCCCTGGCCCTGGATCTGTCGGCCCGGTACGGCGCCGAAATCATCCTTTCCCGGGGAACGCTTCCGGTGTGGTATACCTGCGGCGGCGTCTTTGCCGAAACGCCGGTGGAAAAACAACGGACCCTAAACAGTACCGGATCCGGAGACGCCTTTACCGCGGGACTTGCCGCCGCCCTGGATGGGAACCTTTCCCTTCCGGATGCCATTGCCGAAGGGATACGCTGCGGCAGCCTTAATGCGGGTTTTCTTAAGCCGGGGATAATTGAAGAAACGGCCTAAGCCATGGCATAGGCCGATGCATAGGGGGCACTGCCCTGTACGCCGTGCTTTTAAACCCTCCGGGGCTTCCCCGGTTTTGCTGCCGGATCTTGGCTCTGCCGGAATTTTGAAGGTTCCGGGCTGCATTCACTCTTTTTCAAAAAGCAGCTGCGAATAATACCGGGGTTCAATTTTTTCTTCCGCTATGCCGATCACGGCAAGAAAATCCAGAAGCTCCGCTTTGGCGGTCCCAAGGGCGGGATTCGCCTCCGCCGGACCGGAAAGGATCTCCAGTTCCACGAACCAGCCCAGGCTCCTGGGGGGATCCGGCAGGACGGCGCCATCCACTTCCGCAAGCTCCGCACATATATTTCCATAGTTCCATTTCCATCCCCGTTTGCGCTTGTAGACGCCCTTTTTTAGCCCCAGCCTTGCCAGGAGACCTTCAAACTCCGCTCCGCTGGAGACTTCAAATTCGTGTTCGTCGTTGACCTCAATGCCCCGCTTATCCGGACCGGATTCCCGGATTTTATAGGTAACCCAGGTTTGTTCCGGGGCTCCGCCCCCGCCACCGGTATGCCATTCCCGCCGGACCCGGAGTCCCGATGGGGGCAGGGCCCCGGGTTTGGCAGGAAGGGCTTCCCCGGCGAGTCTTTCTGCAGAAAGAAACCAGTATGTGTCTTCTTTTAAAAAGGCGCTTCCCCTTCCTGCAATATCATCCAGCCGGGCCTTGCAGCCCGTATGATCCTCAATCCGGGCCTTTACTTCTATTTCGGTATTAGTTCCCATGTATACCCACTATACTATAGCCGGGAAACCCCTATCTATAAGGAAGCTCTGGGAACCCCGGTTGGGTTTCCAGAGCTTCTCTATGGAAAAAATTTCGCATTGACAAGCCCCTCCCGGTTTTTTATAATAAGCCCATGTTTGTATCAATTGCCGTAGATCCCGGCTCGGAGGGGCGAGCAAGGGAATTAGCGGAACTGCTTATTCAGTATGGATTTGATAAAGTTCAGCGGGGTCTTTGGGAATCCACCGTGGTTTCTCCGGAAACCCTAAGCCGTATCAAACGGGATCTGGACCGGGCCACCGACGCCTTTGACCGCCTTAGAATATTTCAGTTTCCCGTGGACGGCACGCTGGTCCTAAGTACTCTGCGGGAAAAAAAGTGGCGGCGTTTGGTTGCCCGGGGCGGAGAGGCGCCGGTACGGCCGGTTCAGACAGTACAGACCGCGTCGCCGCGGGGTCCTGCTAGGCCAGTGCGGATGGTGCGCCGGGGCAGATAGCCCAAGATAAGGAAGGTGATATGTTGTTGAATGAACTGGGAACTCCCGTGGCGGAACTTTCCGCAAAGATCCTTGATACCTGGAGGCGTCTTTGAAGAGCCCCAGGGGGGGCGCGATTCAAAAAAAACCATAAAAGAACGGATCAAAGAACTGGAAGATGAATCCGGAAAGGCCGGTTTCTGGAGCGACAGTTCCAGGGCGGAAAAATGCATGGGGGAACTTAAGGCCCTAAAAAGCCGGTATGATCCCTGGCAGCTTTTAAAGGCCGACGTGGAGGATCTTTCAGCCTTGCTGGAGCTGGCAAACGAAGCGGGGGACGAATCCCAGAGCCGCGAAATCGAAGAAACCTTAAAAAGCATATCCTTGCGCTATACAAAGCAAAACCTGCTGGAACTTATGTCCGGGGAAGTGGACAGGAACGGTTGCTTCCTTTCGGTCCACTCCGGCGCCGGGGGTACCGAAGCCTGCGACTGGGCAGGGATGCTCTACCGCATGTACCTGCGCTGGGCCGAACGGCGGGGTTTTGCCGTAGAAGGGGTGGATATGCTTGAAGCCGAGGGGGGAATAAAGTCCGCAACCTGCAAGATCGAAGGGGCCTATGCCTACGGTTACCTTAAGGGGGAATCGGGGGTTCACCGGCTGGTACGGATTTCTCCCTTTGACGCCAACGCCCGGCGGCATACCTCCTTTGCATCGGTCTATGCCTTTCCCATCCTGGATGACTCCATCGAGGTGGAAATTAAGAGCGAGGATCTGCGGGTAGATACCTACCGTTCCGGCGGCGCCGGGGGGCAGCATGTCAACAAAACCGACAGTGCGGTGCGGTTTACCCATCTTCCTACGGGGATTGTGGTGGCCTGTCAAAGCGAGCGAAGTCAGACCATGAACCGGGCCACCGCCATGAGTATGCTTAAGGCCCGGCTTTATGAATATTACCGGCAAGAAAAAGAAAAGGAAAACGAACGCTTTGCCCAGGAAAAAAAAGATATTTCCTGGGGAAACCAGATCCGTTCTTATGTGTTTCAGCCCTATACGATGGTTAAGGATTACCGGACCAAGGCTGAATCAGGGAACATCCAGGCGGTTATGGACGGGGACATTGATATGTTTATCGAAGAATATTTAAAGTATACACTTACTAATGGATAGGGCAGTGAAGAAAAATACGCCACAATCCCGCGGTCCGGCTTACAGATCCCGAAAATGGCGTTTCTTTTTGCTCGTTCTGTTGTACCCGGGGTTTTCTCTCTTTGCCCGGGGAAAACAGGAAGAGTCCAAGCCCACCCCTGTTAATGGGGAATTTGTCCTCTGCGTTACCGCCTTTGACGTATCCGGCCTGCCCCCTTCTCAGGAAACCCTGGGGTTTATACTGCAGCGTGAACTGGTTCGGGACCTGGCCGTGATTCCCTACCGGCTGCGTAGCGAGGAAGAACTCTTTCGTTACCAAGGGCTTGCCTGGACCGCGGTAATGCACGATGCGGCAAGCCGCCTGGCGGAAAAGCGTTTGGAACGGGACGCCCTTTTATACCAGGGTCTTCCAAACTGGAAGTACAAAAAAGAACTAAAACGCATTAACGGCGAACTGCGGCCGTTGGAGGAAGATTTTGCCAAGGCCGAATCACAAAGGCCCCTTATCGAAGCCAAACCTCTTTTTACCATAAGCGCCGTCAATATCGGCAACGGCCTTCGGTCGCCGGAGGAAGAAGACTATCCGGCCCCGGGGGCCTTTCCCCCGCCGCCGGAACGGGGGGATGAGGAAGCATTTCTGCGGACCCATAATGCCGATGCAGTGCTAACCGGGACCTTACGGTTTTTCTATGGCCGGATCTATGCGGAATTCCGGATCTTTAGCCGGGGCGGTTCCTTTGTGTACGAGGATTCGACGATCTTTTCTCCCGAAGATTTTAACGGGGCTTCGGATGAATTAAAGGACCGGTTCCTTACCGCCCTGTCCAATACCGATCCCGCCCGGCTTGTGATCCATACGGAACCGGAGCAGGCCAGGATACTGGTAAATGAACGGGCCGTAAAAAGCGGGGAGGAACTTAGGCTTTTTCCCGGGCCGGTGTCTGTCTCGGTTAATGCGGACGATTACTATCCCGAGCTAAGGGACGCGGAATTAACGGGGGGGGAAGAGGCCGAACACTCCTTTACCCTTCGCCCCAAAATTATGGAAGTCCTGGGCTTGACCCTTACCGGACCGGGAGCGTCTGTATACCTGGGGGCTCTGTACCTGGGGGGCGGTAAGACGCAGGAGAACGAAGACACGGCGGAAGCCGCCGGAGGGGAAACGCCGGAGACAGAAACGGCGATACCGGAAAATGCAATACCGGCGGTGGAAGCAACGGCTGCGGAGAGGGGGGAACCGGAAGTTTTTATCCTGTCTATTCCCGCCGGAGAGTACCGGTATATCCGGGTCGATACGGAGGACGGCCTTACGGGGGAAGTAATTGTAAGGGGTTCCCCTGAGGAACTGGAACGCCGGTTTTTGCCGCCGGAGCTTTCCGCCGGAGATGCGGAGATTCGGACCATAACCCTTACTCCCCGGAGGCTGCCGGGGCCGGATGATAAACCGGTGGAACTAAAGCGGCAAAAATTTTACGGCGCCTACGGCCGGTTTTGGGTAACCCTGCCGCTGGCGTTTATAATTAACGGTGTATCCCAGTCCTATATCAATTCGTATAACACATCCCGCAGTCAAGAACTATACGGCAAAGCTCGGACATCCTACTATGTTTCCATCGGCGCCTGGGTCGTGGCCGGTGCGTTTCTTGTGGAGTCCCTTATACGTCTGGGTTTCTATATACATACCGCAAACGAAGAGACAATTCCCCTGTGGGAATAAACGTAAATTTTGAAAAGGCTTGGAAAACGTGGGTTTTGCCGCTAAGATAAAGGATTTTTTTGGATTTACCGGCCCTCTGCCGGAGGGATTTTTTGATGATCTGGGGGATCTGCTGGTAGAGGGGGATCTTGGCCCCGGCCTGGCGATGAAACTGGTTGACCGGCTTCAGGCGCTTTCAAAAAAAGAAAAAATCACCGAACCGGGCCCTTTGCGGGAACGGTTTGCAAAACTGCTTGAAGACGGACTTGTGGTTCTGGATCCCGATACGCTGGTTGAAGGGGAATCCCCGGCGCTTATTCTGCTGTTGGGGGTAAACGGCACGGGGAAAACCACCACCGCCGCCAAACTTGCTGCCCGGTACCGTTCCCGGGGAAGGAACCCGATTCTGGCGGCGGCGGATACATTTAGGGCCGGGGCGGTGGATCAACTTAAAATACACGGCCAGCGGCTTAAGATACGGGTGGTGGCCCACCGGCAGGGAGGGGATCCGGCGGCGGTGGTCTACGATGCAATGGAAGCGGCCCTGGCCGGCGGGGGGGATCTTGTTATTGCCGATACCGCGGGGCGGATGCATACTAAGACAGCGTTGGTGGAGGAATTAAAAAAAATAGACCGGGTTCTTGAAACAAGGCTTAACAGGACGGAAACGGCTCCCATGGCGCGGTGTATTAAATGGCTGGTGCTGGACGCTACCACGGGCCGCAATGCCCTCTCGCAGGCAGAGATATTTCATGGGGCCGTTCCTCTGGACGGGGTAATCCTAACCAAGTACGATTCCGGCGCTAGGGGGGGGGTGGTTTTTTCGCTCAGTGCGGAATTAAAGCTTCCGACAGTTTTTCTTTGTAACGGTGAGGGGTATGAACATATTAGGCCCTTTGATCCGGCTGCCTTTGCCGAAAGTTTTGCGGGCCGGAACTAGGCGGATCTTTTTCCGCACGGTGTTTTTCCTGGCAATCCTGGGAAAAACGGAAGCCCAGGACTGGTACCGCTCCAATCCTTCGGGAATGGCGCTGGAGCGGCTTCCTTCTTCTATAGTGGCGCTTCACCATGAATGGGCTCTTTCGGTGGAAGCCGCAGCGCCCGGGACAATTCCGTCCCTGTTGCGCCGGTACTATGCTTCTTCGTATTCTGTGGAGCAAAGGCTGCTGTACAAGCGGGGGGTACTTAAAAGACGGCAATGGATTTTTAGGGATAAAAACGGAATAACCCGGGTAAACGCATCCCTGCCGGCGGATCTTGCGTCTATTGGAAAAACCGCCGAAGATGGGTCCGAGACGGAAGGAGAAATACCGCCCTTTGTTGAGATATTTGCCTTCGATCGAACCTTAACAGAAATTCACCACTACCTTGTTTCGGGCATCCATACCATCCGGTACCGGTACCGGGAAAACCTGCTTATCCGTTCCGATACCTTTTTGGATACCACGCCCCTGTGGAGCGATCAGTACCGGTATACCCGCTCCTTCCTGCTTCGGGGAGTAGAGCGGACGTACCATGAAGGAGCCGCCGGATTTCAGGCCGCCGGCGGAAGCCCCCCTCCGGCGGGACAAGTTCCGGCGGACCGGCCCCCGGCAAATCTGCCTCCGCCGGTACTGGATCTGCGGGATTCTCCGCTGATTCCGGACTTTGCCGGGTTTTCGGATCCCTACGATTACAGCACCATGACAAACGTCCTTTCCGGAGTTTATGCTGTACCTGCGGCCAGGGTGATCTACGACACGGACAGCCGGGGCAGGGTTCTGACCGAAACCAGGTACGACGAGGAAGGCGCCGTATTGTCGGTAATCAGCAACGAATGGATCGGCGACAGGATCGCCGAAATCCGCTGGACCGCGGGATCCGATCAGGGGCGGATCGTGTTTTCTTATTCCGGCGAAGAGCGTATTGGAGAAGAGGATTATAAAAACGGAATTTTGGAACGGAAATTACACCGGCAGGGGGAAGAGGAGATCGAGGAAATTTATATGAACGGCAAGGTCATACTCCGGGCGGTGTGGAGTGAAGGCAGAAAAATTTCAGAGGAGCGGCTGCGGTAAATGGGTTGGATTGGGTTTATTGCAGGAAGGCTGGTGGCGCGAAAGCGGGGGGCCCCGGCGCCGGTGCTTTCCATTCTGGGTATAGCCGTGGGCGTCCTGGCCCTAACGGTGATCATCGCGGTAATGAACGGTTTTCAACTAAGCTTTATAGAAAGCATTTTGGAAATTTCTTCTTATTATGTACGGATTGAAAACCTTTCTTCGGAAAAAAATAACGGAGCCCTAACCGGCAAGGTTAAAAACCTGCCGGGGGTAAACGCCGCAGTTCCCTTCCGGGAGCTTCAGGCCCTGGTCCGGGGAGTATACGGGCAGCAGGCGGCGTTGATTCGGGGACTGCAGAACAGTGCCGCCGTGGAGGACCTGCGGATGGCGGAAAAGCTTGTCTTTGAAGAGGGCTCCTTTGAGCTGGAGGCGAAGGATTCGATTCTGCTGGGGGCGGAATTGGCCGCCCGGCTTCAGGTGGGTCTAGGGGACACCATACAGCTTATTTCCATCGGCGGGCCCTTAGCGGATCTAACCGCACCGGCAGGAGCGGCGAGAGCGCCGGCGGAAGGAATGGCGGGGGAAGAACCGGAGACCGACGCCGTCTTCCAGGAAATTTTCTTTACCGTCCGGGGTATTTTTCGATCCGGCTTTTATGAATACGATCTGGGCTGGGGTTTTATTAACTTTGACAGGGCCGGGGAACTGGAAGGGCCCGGTTATAACCTGGGGCTTAAGCTTCAGGATCGCTGGCAAGACAGACGGGCCGCGGCGGCCATTGCAGAACTGGCCGGCGGCGATCCCTCCGCCGCTACTATCAGAATACGAACCTGGCGGGATTTTAACCAGGCTTTTTTTGGTGCCCTGCGGACCGAAAAGCTCTTTATGTTTGTTTTGGTGGGGCTTATCTTTGTAGTGGTGGGCCTTAACATTTACCAGGCCCAGCGGCGGGTTGTTTTAGAACGGCGGGAAGAAATCGGACTGCTGCGGGCCCTGGGAGCCGGAGACCGGGCGGTAAGGCTTATTTTTGTGTGGGACGGGTTTATTATCGGCATTGCCGGGGCCGGTATAGGGATAAGCTTAGGGCTCCTTATCAGCCTTAATATTTCCACTTTTTTTTCAGTGCTTGAAAGGGCGGTAAACGGGATCCTGTTCCTCATACGCCACGAGGGGAATTTTGCGGTTTTTTCCCCGGCGGTCTTTTATGTTAAGGAAATACAGGGTCGGGTAATTCCCCACGAGGCGCTTTTAATCTTTCTCTTTGGATTGCTTTCCGCCCTGGGGGCGGCATGGTTTGCATCGGGCCGGATATCCCGCATCAGGCCGGCGGAGGTACTGCGGTATGAGTAACATTATCCGGGTAGAAAATCTGGTAAAAAATTATCAGTCCGGTACGGAGATCCTTAATATTTTACGGGGCCTTTCTTTCCAGGTTCCCCGGGGAGCCACCGCCGCGGTACAAGGAAAAAGCGGTTGCGGGAAAAGCACCCTCCTTAATATTTTAGGGGGCCTTGACCATAGCGACTCGGGGCTTGTGGAGGTAGGGGGACTCGATATTTCGGGGCTTCCCGAAAGGGACCTGACAGAATACCGCAGAAAAAAAGTGGGTTTTGTGTTTCAGTTCCATTATCTGCTTAGGGATTTTACCGCCCTGGAAAATGTCATGCTTCCCGCGTATATAGGGAACCGGAAGAAGAAGGATGCCCTAAAAAAAGCAGCTTTTCTGCTGGAAGAACTGGGGCTTTCCGGCCGAGCCCATCATTACCCGTCCCAGCTTTCCGGCGGCGAACGGCAGCGGGTTGCGGTGGCCCGGTCCATGGTAAACGATCCGGACCTTATCCTGGCGGATGAGCCCACGGGGAACCTTGACCGGCAGAACAGCCTGACGGTGGTGGAGCTCTTGTACCGGGCCGTAGAAAACCGGAAAATCAGCCTGGTGGTGGTAACCCATGACGAAAAGGTAGCCGAACGGGCCCATATCCGTTTTGAGCTGGTCCAGGGGGTTTTACAAGAGGCATGAGCTCTTCTTTTTTTATTGCCCTGCGGTACCTGTGGGGACGGGCCAGAGAGGGGGGCCGGTACCTTAGGGGCGCCGCCGCCAGCATAGCCCTAAGCCTGGTGCCGATCATCGTAACCCTTATTGTGGCCGATGGGATGATCCGGGGCATCACCGACCGGTATCTGGAACTTGGGACGGGGCACCTGGAGGTATACGACTACACCGGTTTGGAAGAATTTTCCCCGGAGCTGCAGGAGGATATTCTTGCTCTGGATGGAGTGCGGGGGGCCTGGCGGGAACGGCAGGGCCTGGGGATTATCCTGGGGAAAGGGGGCCGCACCGGCGCCACTATCCGGGCGGTAGAACCGGGCTTTTGGGAGGATCCCGGAAGCAGCGCGTTCCTTGAGGTGACGGCCGGTACGGCGGCCCTTGAATCCGACCGGGAACTACTGCTGGGCCGGGGCCTGGCCGAAACCCTGGGGGTGGAACCGGGTTCCCCGGTCCGGCTTATGACGGTCCGGGCTAATACGGATAAGCGAAATCTTCCCCGGGTAACGATTTTTACCGTTAAGGGAATTATTTCGTCGGGCTACCGGGAACTGGATTCCCTGTGGTGTATTATGACATACCAGGCGGGACAGGAGCTTCTTTCCCCGGAATTGTACCGTTCGTTTCTTACGGTAAAGATAGGGGACCCCTACGGGGGAGCCGGCGAGGCCGCAAGCCGGATAGGGCTTAGCGCCGGTCCGGGTTATATGGTTTATACATGGATGGAACTGCAGCAGGCTCTGTACCGTTCCTTTGAATCTACCCGGCAAATGCTGCTCTTTATTATGGCCCTGTTGGTACTGGTGGCGGCGGTTAGCGTTTCTTCCGCCACCTCTATGCTGGTTATAGAACGGCAGCGGGATATAGCGGTTCTTAAAACCGGCGGAAGCAGCCCCGCCTTTATCCAGAGGATCTTCCTGTGGGGTTCCTTTCTTACGGGCTTGGCGGGGGCCCTGGCCGGCGGGGCCCTGGGGCTTTGTATTGGCCGTTTTATCAACCCCATTATTAGGGGCCTTGAGGGGATCCTGCAGTTTGTTACAAGTCCCTGGGGGGCAGAGATAAATATCCTTGATCCGGACTACTATCTTGAAGTGATTCCCGTGATCATCGATTGGCGGATGATCCTTCTTATTGTGGGGTTCACCCTGGGCTCCGCGGTCCTTGCCTCTATTCCTCCCGCCCGGCGGGCGGGGAAGCTTAAACCCCTGGAGATCCTTAGGCGGGTATAACCCCCTAAACCGGCGAATTTTAAAACGCGCCCGGCGGTGTAATAAGCACATATTTACTATTGTCAACTTTTATGTATGGCCCTATATTTATTACTAAGGAGGTCCCTTCTTGTTTAAAGGTCTTACCCGGCGAGCCCAGCGCCTGTTGACTGTGGACGCTCAAAATGAGGCGCGGCGGAATAATTTTGGCGAGATCCTTCCCGAACATGTGGTAATTTCCCTGCTTAAGGAGGGGGCGGGAACGGCCTGCAAGGCCCTACTGTTTCTTGGGATAGATCTGAGTGAATTTCGGGAATCCCTGGAACACGAGCTGCCTGCCCTGCACGGAAACAGGCTTGACAGCGGCAGCATTGCCCTGCTCCCCGGGGATGTGCCCCCGGCAAAGCGGACCCGGCAGCTTCTGGAAAACGCCGCCGAAGAAGCCCGGGTACTGGGCAAGGAATATATCGGGACCGAACACCTTTTATTTGCGGCCATGCGGGAACAGAATATGCCTGTTCGTAATTACCTGTCCTTCCGGGCGGTGGACGCGGAAATGCTTAGGGTGGCGGTGGAAACCACCGTTAACCCCGTCCGGGCTAGCCGGGATACCGCGGCCAGGGCGCGGCCTGCGGTATATCCGGTGCTTACGCCGATGCTGGATGAATACTCCCGGGACCTAAGCGCCCTGGCAAAACAGGGGAAGCTGGATCCGGTAATCGGCCGGGAACGGGAAATTCAGCGGGCGGTGCGGATCCTTGCCCGGCGGACAAAAAACAATCCTATTTTAGTGGGAGAAAGCGGGGTGGGAAAAACCGCCATTGTGGAGGGACTGGCCCTGTACTTTGCGGGAAAGACCCTGTCCGCAAACGGCTTGCCACTGCCGGAAGCTTTTTCCAACCGGCGGGTGCTGCTTCTGGACATGGGGTCCATAGTGGCGGGGACCAAGTACCGGGGAGAATTCGAAGAACGGCTAAAAAAAATTATGAAAGAGATTTTCCAGGCGGGAAACATTATTCTTTTTATCGACGAGATTCATACTATTATCGGCGCCGGGGGGGCGGAAGGCACCGTGGATGCCTCTAACATGCTTAAACCCGCCCTTTCCCGCGGAGAGCTTCAGTGCATAGGGGCCACCACCCTGGCGGAGTACCGGCGGTACTTTGAACGGGATTCGGCCCTGGAGCGGCGCTTTCAGCCTATCCTGGTGGAAGAGACGGGGCTGGATGAAACCGTACAGATCCTCCGGGGGGTTCAGCGCAAATACGAAGAACATCACCGGGTACACTTTAGTTCTCCGGCGGTGGAAGCCGCGGCCCGGCTGGCCCAGCGTTATATTTCCGGCCGCCAGATGCCCGACAAGGCCATTGACGTGCTGGACGAAGCGGCGGCAATGAAAAAGCTGGAATTTTCCGCGGAACCCGAGGGAATTGCGGGTATTGAACGGGAAATCCAGCGGCTTTCGGAAAAGAAAATCACCATGGTAAGCGCCCAGAACTACGAGCTTGCGGCGAAATTCCGGGATCAGGTCCGCGGCCTTCGGCAAAAACTGGAGCAGGTCCGCAGTTCCTGGGAACGGGTAGAACATCCCGTGGTGGTGGAAGAAGATGACATACGCCGGGTTATTTCGGAAATTACCGGCATCCCTTTAAACCGCGTACACGAAGGAGAATCCCGGCGGCTTCTTCACATCGAAGAAGAACTCCACAGAACCGTGGTGGGTCAAGACGAGGCGGTATGCCGGGTAAGTCAGGCGGTGCGCCGTTCCCGGGCAGGCATCGCTTCGCCAGGCCGTCCCCTGGGGTCGTTTATTTTTCTGGGCCCCACGGGGGTGGGAAAAACCTTGCTGGCCAAAGCCCTGGCGGAATACCTGTTCGGTTCCGCCGATTCCCTGGTGCGGATAGACATGTCGGACTTTATGGAAAAACATAACAGTTCCAGGCTTACCGGTTCTCCCCCGGGGTATGTGGGGTACGAAGAGGGGGGGCTTTTAACCGAGCAAATACGGCGGAATCCCTACCGGGTGATTCTTTTTGACGAGATTGAAAAGGCCCACCGGGATGTGTTTAACCTGCTGCTTCAGGTTTTGGAAGAGGGGGAACTAAAGGATAATTTAGGCCATACGGTGAATTTTAAAAATACGGTGATCATTATGACCAGCAATGCGGGGGTACGGGAAATTTCTCAGGATGCCAGGGTGGGTTTTTCCACCACCGCCGGATTAATGAACAGCGCCGAGATAGAAGCGGCGGCCATGTCAGAACTGCGGCGGCTTTTTAACCCCGAATTTATTAACCGGGTAGACGACATTATTATCTTTAATTCCCTTTCTGAAAAAGAAATTGAGGCGATTTTGGAAATTCAGCTTAGGGAGCTTTCAAGACGGCTGGAAGAACAATCCTACGCCCTTGTTCTTAGCCCCGCGGCCCGGCGGATCCTTATTGAAAAAGGCTGGGATCCCAAGTACGGCGGCAGGCCCCTGCGCCGGGTGGTGCAGAAGGAACTGGAAGATCCCCTGTCCCTGTTGCTTCTAAAAGACAATTTTCCGCCGGGTACGGTTTTTTGCGCCGAAAGACGGAACGACAAAATTATCTTTAAGATAAAAGAGGGGGATCGGGTACATACGGATATGGTAAACCAGCCGGTTGGAGAACCGGTATAGACGGCGGCGCAACCAGCATAGCGCCCGCCATGCCGGAATCTGTTCCGCCAAGGCGGGTTTAAATTACCGTGCCGGGGTACAGGACGATATTTTTAGGGATGACGATAATGCCGTCCACAATGTAGTAGTGGCCGTAATTACCGTCGGCCCGGGTGATGTTATCGATGCCTATCCGGCAGCCTTCGCCGATACAGGCATTCTTGTCGATAATGGCGCCCTTGATAATGCTTCCCTTGCCGATGCCGATATTGGGGACCCTTTTTTCTTCATTGATCTTTTTTTCTTCTTCCGTTTCGTAGTAATCCGCGCCCATGCAAATTACTCCATTCAAACTTGCCCCCGATTCAATAGTGGTTCTAACCCCCACGATGGAATTGGCGATTGAGGCATTGGTAATAATGCAACCTTCTGCGGCTAACGATTGGTTCATATTGCTAAAATTCATCTTTGAAGGGGGCAGGGCCCTGACATGGGTATAGATAGGCATGTCCTCGTCGTAGATGTCAAACCGGGGCCGCAGAGAGGTAAGTTCCAGGTTTGCCTGGTAAAAGCTTTTTATGGTGCCTATGTCTTCCCAGTACCCGTTAAAGACATACGCATTAACCTTTAATTTATTAATTGATTGGGGAATAATTTCTTTGCCAAAGTCGGTAAGCTCATTGGCCAGACATTCTTCCATGGCATCGGCGTTAAATACGTAGATCCCCATGGACGCCATGTACTCGTCCCTGCCGTTTTTTTCCCGTTTAAGTTCCGGGGGAACTTTGTAGTCCTGGATGTCCCTGTCCGGGCCCGGTTTTTCCAGAAATTCGGTGATGGCGGAATTTTTGTTGACCTTAAGTATCCCCAGTTGATTTGCCTCTTCCCGGGATACGGTGGTACAGGCAATGCTGATGTCCGCGCCGGATTCCCGGTGCTTGGAGATAAAGTCCCGAAGGTCCATACGGTACAGCTGATCCCCCGACAGGATAAGATAGTAAGACGGGTTTTGGGTTCTAAAGTGGATAAAGTTTTTTCTAATGGCGTCGGCGGTTCCCTCAAACCAGCTGGTATGCTCGAAGGTTTGCTCTGCCGCAAGGATCTCGACAAAACCCTTGGAAAAGGTGTCGAAGATATAGGTTTGGGCAAGATGCAGATTAAGAGAAGCGGAGTTAAACTGGGTAAGGACATAAATCTGCCGAAGGTTGGCGTTAATGCAGTTGGACAGCGGAATATCTACCAGCCGGTATTTCCCCCCAAAGGGTACGGCCGGTTTTGCCCTGGCTTGGGTTAGCGGGAACAGTCTGGTTCCCTTTCCACCTCCCAATACAATTGACAACACTTCCGACATGGCGCCCCCCTTATTTTACCGGGACAGTATGGACCGGGTAATTACACACACCCATTAGTATACGGCAATTTTTCCGTTCTGTCGATAGGGAAGTCGACTTTTTTGTTTCCAGGAGCTACAATCGGATTATGGATGGCAGGGTTTTTGCGGAACATGAAGGGTTGATGGACGGTTCTTCCCCGCAGGAGGCGCTGGAGCGGATCCTGGCAAGCCCCGAATTTGCTTCTAATATCGTGGTAAACCGGCGTATCCCTGCCGCCGGGGGAACCTATGCCCCCTTTCCCCGGGATGCGGACCCGCGGATAAGCGCGGCCCTTGAATCCCGGGGTATTTCCCGGCTCTATACCCACCAGGCCCAGGTTTGGGAGCATTCCCGAAAGGGCCGGAATGTGATTGTGGTTACCCCCACGGCGTCGGGAAAAACCCTGTGCTATAACCTTCCTGTTCTTCAGGCCCTGCTGGAGGACGAAGAGGGACGGGCGCTGTATCTTTTTCCCACCAAGGCCCTGTCCCAAGATCAGCAGGCGGAATTAGGAACAGTGGTTTCCGGGGGACCGTCCCCGCCGGGGGTTTTGGGCCTTCCGGTGAAGGTGGTTACCTACGACGGAGACACTCCCGGCAGCCTGCGTATTGCCGCCCGGGACACGGGGCGGATTGTGATCAGCAATCCCGACATGCTCCACGGGGGAATCCTCCCCAACCATCCCAAATGGATACGGTTTTTCTCCCGGCTTAAATTTATTGTGATCGACGAGATTCATACATACCGGGGGGTCCTGGGAAGCCATGTGGCAAATGTGATCCGGCGACTGCGGCGCATCGCCGCCTTTTACGGGGCACATCCCCGGTTTATTCTTTGTTCCGCCACCATCGCTAATCCCCGGGAACTGGGGAGCGCCCTTATAGGGAACGGGGACCTGGTTTTGGTGGATACAAACGGAGCCCCCCGGGGCGAAAAACGGGTAATCCTCTATAATCCGCCTCTGGTGGACAGCGCCCAGGGGATACGGAAATCCGCCATGGCCGAAAGCCGCCGGTGGATGACGGCCCTGCTCCGGGCAGGGATTAAAACGATCCTCTTTGCCCATTCCCGGGTTAAAACGGAAGTAACAGCGGCCTATATCAACGAGGATCTACAAAACTTCTACACCGGCAACCGGGGTATTAGGGTGGAACCCTACCGGGGCGGTCTTCTTCCCCATGAGCGACGGGAGATAGAACGGGGCCTGCGGGAGGGAACGATCCGGGGAGTGGTAAGCACCAATGCCCTGGAATTGGGAATCGACATCGGGGGCCTGGACGCTTCGGTGGTGGCGGGGTTTCCCGGTTCTTTTAACAGCTTCTGGCAGCAGTCGGGCCGGGCGGGACGGCGGGGTGGAACTTCGGTTTCGGTTTTTGTGGCCTCTTCAAGCCCCATAGACCAGTTTATTATGAACAACCCCGAATGGTTCTTTGAACGGGGCGCCGAAGAGGCCCGGATCGATCCGGATAATCCCTACATACTTACGGACCATGTAAAATGCGCCTGTTTTGAGCTGCCCTTCCGGGATTGGGACATTGCCGAAAACCGGGAACCCTTTGGCGAGGTTACCGCGGCGCTTGAATACCTGCAAGAAGACGGCATTGTCCGGCATACCCCGGGTGGCGGCGGCCCGGCGGGGGCCCCGGACAGCCGCACCCCGGCGGTTCCCGAAAACTCCGGCGTTCCGGGCCCCCAGAACGGCGGACGCTGGCATTGGTCGGACAGATCCTTCCCGGCGGAAGGGATAAGCCTTCGTTCCGCCACCGCTGACAATGTGGTGATTGTGGATCTAACCCAAGGCCGGAACGCCGTTATCGGCGAGATGGACCGGCCCAGCGCAAAAGAGCTGATTTTTAAAAACGCCGTGTATATTCACCGGGGACGACAGTACCTGGTGGAAGAATTAGACATACCCAAACGGAAATGCCTGGTGCGGGAGGCGGAGATTAACTACTTTACCGATGGACTTGTTAAAACGGATATTAAGGTCCTGAGCGAGGATGAATTTATAGACGGGGGTGAACGGTCCGCGGAAAACCACGGACCGGGTTTTATACCCGCCCCGGTACGCTCCGGTTCGCCGTCCTACTATGGCGTTGTGGGGGACGTGCTGGTTCGTTCCCAGGTTTCCAAATTTAAAAAGATCCGGTTCCATACCCACGAAAATATCGGATATGGTGACATAGACCTGGGCGAAGAAGAAATGCAGACCCGGGCCGTCATGCTGCTTTTCCCCAGAGAAAACGCCGGGGGAAAATTTCTGGCGACCCTGGACGAGGCGGGGGCCGGATCGGTACTGTCCGGCGCGGGGACGCTGATAAAAAGCATCGCCCCCGTATACCTTCTCTGCGATCCCAGGGACCTGGGAATTGCCGAGCGGGTTCGGGATCCCCACTTTGGGCTGCCGGCCCTGTATATCTACGACAAATACCCCGGCGGAACGGGCTTGGCGGAGGCCCTGGGGCTAAAAATCCCTGAGGTCTTCGCCGCGGCGGCAACCGCAGTGACCCGCTGCCCCTGTAGTTCCGGCTGCCCTTCCTGTGTGGGCCCCGGCGGCAATAAACAAGGGACTGTGGAGTTTCTGTCGGTCCTGGGAGCGTTCCGCTAGTGTTCTGACAAAATCATATTGCATGAATACTGGCTAACAAAATACTGGACTTGTTCAATAACCCGGTTGGTTATTGAACAAGTCTTGCAAAATGCTCCGCATTTTGCTGTTTTTAAGCGGTTGTTGTTTAAAAACTGAAGTTTTTAAACAACTCTACTGTTAGAAATATGCTTAGCGATTTTTGTCCATTGAAACCGGTGGCCTGATTTATTCCGGTGTTGTATATACTCCTTTATGGCTTTTTCCAACTCTCTTACACCGGACCAGCTTGCCCCCAGTATCCTTTTTGTCGTTATCTCCGCAAATCACCGTTCAACACAGTTAAGCCATGATG
>JAISOA010000124.1 GCA_031275945.1 Spirochaetaceae bacterium | reverse complement strand
CAAAGGGTATACGTGATCCTACCGGATATGCCAAAGAGCCGGGAAATTTTTACGTATCCCTGGGCGGCGGCGCCTATACTGTTGTCCCAGTCCCGGTGGGCCGTGTTGTAATCGGCGACCGCCGTGAATTCCGCGCTAAGGCCCTGCCGGTAGTTTTCCAGCCAATCAATGCGCTCAAAGCCCAGGCGCTGGATAAGGCCGGCACTGGGGCCCCGGCGGTATTCTCCCACATTTCCTCCGGGCTGGTAGTTGATATTCCCGTACAATTCGGGAGTATACGTCACCGTGCCGAAGGGGCCCGCTTCTAAAGGGGTGGGAATCTTCCACCGGCCATAGAGCCTGCTGTACAGGTACCGGTCGTGGTAATCCCCATCGTTGATATGATCTTTGGTGTTATTTTCTTCATGGATCACCAGTCCCTGTTCAAAGCCCGCCTTCAGGACGGTAAACAAAAGGGGAAAGTCCACGGAAAGCCCTATGGCATTTTTATAATACGCCGGGGCGTTAAAAAAGTACTTAAAATTATGGCTAAAGTTAAAGTTCCAGTCGTGTCCGAGGGCCCGGAAGGGAAGTTCCGCATCCAGAAGAAAACCTGCGGATTTCCGTTCTTTTTCGTCGGTCTCCCAGCCCAGGTCGAATTTAAGGGGAGAAAGGCTTCCCAAAAAGTTATACTCCCGGGCCTTTAGGCTTAGGGTAAAACCGGAATTAGAATCGTACTTGGGCTCGGGAAGGACAATAAAGTTGCCGCTGTCAACGGCAAAAACCTCCAGATATACCGGAACCGTTCCGTCCGCCTCTGCCTCTCCCAGGGTATACCTGATAAAACTTCTTTCGGCTTCCAGGACCCGGATATTATGGAGTTCCCTGGTTTTTTCCGTAATAAATGCGTCCAGGGCCCCGGAGTTTGGCAGGATCTTCCCCAGAGCCGGATCCAGAACCCGGTTTAAGGCCTGGGGCCGGGTCTTTCCGGTGATCCGGTACTCCACGGAGCGGATTACATAGGCCGCGTTTTGCTGTTCTTCCTCTCCGGTTTGCCCGAAAAGGGAAATTGTTCCCAAAAGGATAAAACCCAGAATCCAGCGAAACTTGCCACCTGGGGAGTCCGGCATCCGGAAGTCCCGGTGTATTGCTGTTCCTTGAAAGTTAATAAACAAGAACCCGATTGGAATGGTTTTTATACCCGGGGATCCGCTGGAGCGGTACATTCGCCGGGTAAAAACCGGCCCAGTACGGTCCGTTCCACGGATTTTTCTATGACGGCCAGCCGGGCTCCTTTGGCGCCGGGAACCACAAACCGGAGTTTTCCGTCCTTTTTCTTTTTATCGCTCCCCAGGGCTTCCCAAAACATACCGGCATTTAGCGGCAGAGGGTAGGGGAAGGCGGTCTCGTAGCCCCATGCGCTAAGGATAGCGAGGATCTTCTTCCCTAATTCAGGGGGAGTTATTCCCAGGTCCTGCCCTAACTCGCAGGAACGGGCCAATCCCCAGGCTACGGCCTCGCCATGGCTTAGCAGTCCCAGTCCCAGGGCGGCCTCCAGGGCATGGCCAAAGGTATGTCCCAAATTCAACAGGGCCCGCTCCGTTCCGGTTTCCCGCGGATCCGATTCCACAATCCGGCCCTTGATCCCAAGGGTCCGTTTGAGTAACGGCAAAAACGGCGCCGGATCCCCCTGAAAGACATGGGGTTCCCTGAACTGTTCAAGAAAATCAGGCTCCCCCGACAAAATTGCCGTCTTGATAAGTTCCGCCGCACCGGATTTCCACTCCTTCGGCGGCAAGGTCCGTAATAGATCCGACGCAATGGCAATAAACCTGGCGGGATAAAAGGTTCCGATAAGGTTTTTTATTCCCCCCAGGTCAAAGCCTGTTTTTCCCCCCAGGCATGCATCGGCCATGCAAAGCAGGGTAGTGGGGACCAAAACCAATACCGCCCCCCGCATATATACGGAGGCGGCAAAGGCCGTAAGATCGCAGACAACCCCGCCGCCAAATCCGATAAAAAGGCCGTCCCGTCCTAAACCCCGGGCCCGGGCGGTGCGGGCTATAATTTCCACCCGTTCCCAGTTCTTTGTATCTTCTCCCGAAGGGAGGATGCAGAGGGGCAGGCCCGTGTACCGGGCCAGGGGGGCGGTATTGGTATCGCATACCAGGAGAGACGCCGGCTTGTCCCCGGAGGGATACCCGGCGCCGGAGTACAGTTCCTCCGGCAGGGGAGGTTCTTTCCGTATGCTGACGGAGCTGGAACAACCTCCGAAGTTAAAGCGCAGGCATCCAGACAAAAATCATCCTTTGGGCATTATACAGTTTTGTTCAAACCTGCCCGATGTAAAGTGAAAAATGAACGACCAAAGTACCCCGGGCGGCCGTAACACGCTCCGCGGTATGGGAAAGGTCTTTATGGATAAAAAAATAGCATGGCTCGGTAAAAAAAGCAATGTATGGAAACCTGTGTACCGGGGCCTTAATCCGCCAATCCCAGAATGGCCGCTTCTATGCCGTTGAGGATCTTGGAACGCAACAGGGGACCCGGTTTTCCAAGGCCATCCAGATATGTTTTCCATAGATCCCGGTAATGAAACGCCTCTTTGCGATCCAGGGGCAGGGCCTTGCCTTCCAGAAAGGTTTCACTGTTTTTATCCCTAAACAAGGTGTGGCCCGCAAAAACTATCTGGATTTTGGCAAGGATGTCTTTTTGGTTTTGTACCAGTATAAGCAGCACCCCTCCGTCGTTTTCCGGCGGGGAGCAGAACTTCCGGTATATTGTATAGGTCCACTGTTCCAAAGGTATGCGAATCCGGCTTAGAAGTTCCTGGGCTTGCAGGTTCATGGGAAGGGAAGAGAAACGGTTTGCCGAAATCCACCGTATGCCTCCGGCGCTACGGAGTTCATACCGGGCGTCCAGGGCCGCCATGGGGGCCGTCGCATCCCCGCAGACGCAGAGGTTGCCCCCGATGGTAGCCAAGTTCCGTATGGAAGGACCGGCGATGCCCCGAAGGGTGCGGGAAAAGGCGCCGGGGACGATTTTCCCCAGGGCAATAATGTCGCTTAACTTTACCGCGGCGCCGATTTCCAGGTACCGTTCGGTTCTGGTTATCCGGTGAAGCTCGTCAATCTTTTCCAGGGAAAGGACATTATCCGGCAGTTTGGGCAGTTCCCTGCCCTGGGAGCGGATCAGGGCGGTTCCCCCGGCAAAGAGGATCGCGTCGGGGTAGCGGCTCCAGACCGGAAAAAGTTCGGAAAACCCCGCGGGCCGCAGTACCTGGTTATGAAGAACGGCCATAGATCCTCCGTTGCCGCAGTTCCCCGGCGGCCAGTATTCCCTGATAGAGGGTCTCCGCATCGGTACACCGGCACTGGACGCCCTCAAAGGCCGCGGCAAAATCTTCCCTGGAGGGCTGGAATTTCTGTTCCAGCAGCAGTTCTGCGGTAAGGATCTTTCCCGCGTCGCAGTACCCGCAATTTTCCACCCCCGCCCGGGCAAAGCCGGCGATAATATCCTGGTATTCCACGGTTTGGGAAAAGCCCTCCAGGGTGATGATCTCGCTTTCCTGGATACGAAAGGCGGGAATAAGACAGGAGGGAGATACGGCGCCGTTAAAGATCACCGTACAGACGCCGCAGCTTCCGCTGAAGCAGCCGTTTTTTGAAGCGGTAAGGTTAAACCGTTCCCGGAGGATGCTGATAAGCCGCTGGTTTGCTTCGGTGGTAATTTCCATGTCTTCGCCGTTTAAAATAAACCGTATGGTCATGGATTTCCCTCCCGTATTCCCGCAGACAAGAGATTCTGTATGGCGGTCCATATATCCTGGGAATCCACGGGATAGTTTTGAAAAGGATAGTCCAGGGCCTGGGAAAGCGCCTGGGCATAGGCCCCGGGGAGCGTCGTAAAGGGCAGTTCCCCGATACCCTTGGGAGGCCCCTGGGACCAGAGAAAATCAATTCCCGGGGGGGGTATCTCGCCCATCCGGGGAAACCGGCAGGTTTTTAGCATCCGGGGATCTATCTTTCCCCCGGGGTATTCGATTTTTTCCCCCATGGCCCAGGAAAGAGCCAGGGTACAGGAGTTGCGTATGCTTTTTCGGGCTCTGGGTTCCGTTAGAATGGTTCCTCCCTCCAGGGCTATCCAGGTTCCCCGAATCTTGGGCACATATTCCACCGGATCGATCTCCACCTCCACCACCGCGCTTCCCCAACTTAGGGGAGCAAGGGCGTTTTCATCGTAGGCGCTTTGCCCCCAGGCCTGAACCTTCGCGGGATGATAGTACCGCCGTACCGTAATGGGCAGGGGATCCCGGAATCGTTGTTTGCGGATGGCGGTACAGGCTTTTTCCACCAACAGGGTTACCGTCGCAATGCCCCGGGAAAGGCAGGCAGCCCCCGATTCGGGAATAGGTTTTTCCGTATCCCATGACCGGATCCGTAGATTTTCCACCCCCAGGATATGGTTTCCCAGGGCTTTCCAGCCCTGAATTTGATTTTCCCCCCAGGGAAAGTTTGTTCGTATTTCCAGGACCCCGTCTTTTTCCAGGGTAACTTCCACCGCCCCGGCGGTTTTAGCACCCCCAAGGGGGTATTCGTACAGAAAGGAACTGCCCTGGTAGGCCAGGGTTATTCCGATACCCCGGAAGGGTTCGTTGATGTTTTTCCACTGGAGCGGATTGTTCCGGCGGTTTTTCCGGAGCAGTTCGTTGGCCGCCCACTTCCGGCGGTAATCGCTCATTATCGCCACGGTGTCCAGCAGTTCCTCCAGGGGAGGCTCTTCCCTAATTTCTATGCCCGGAAAAAGTTTTTTTCCCCGGCGAAGAAAAAAGTTTTTCCGCCATTCCGCAGGATCTTCCCCCAGGGTATCGGCCACCTGGGAGGCGTGGCGTTCCGCGGCAAAAAAGCCCTGGGCCAGACCAAAGCCCGCCAGGGGACCCGCCGGAGGAATGGGACCGGAACAGCCCTGGGCCATAAGTTGTATGCTGCCGTGGTTATAGGCCCCCAGGGCTCCCAGGGCGATACGGTCAAGAATTTCCCCGGCAAATATCCCATAGGCCCCAAAATCTGCCCGGATCCTAATTCTGCTTCCCAGTATTTGCTTATGCATGTTCAGGGCGCTTTGGATTTGAATTTCCGCCCGGACGGTTTTGGGGGAGTAGAGAAAATCTTCTTCCCGGGTAAGTACCAGTTTAACGGGCCTGTCCCTGATAAGGGCCCCCACAGCGGCCTGGCAGGCTAGGAGTGCAGGGGGCCAAATTCTTCCGTCAAGGTGGATCTCCAGCCTGGCGGCCCGTATTTGTACAGCGGTATCTTTAATGTTAAGAACCCGGGCTACGGAATTCCGGACAAAGCCGGGCCACTGAGCGCCGGCATGGATGACCATGGATGGTCCCGGACCGGGCAGGGCAAGGACCCCCAGGGGATCGCTGGGCCAGGGATCCAGAAACTCCGCGACGTAGGTTCCTTCCACCACCGAAACCGCCTTTTCAAAGGCCGTTTTCGTATCCCCGCCGGTGTAGTTCCGTTCTACCAACGCCGTTTCCGCCCCCTCCGGACGGGGGTCGGCGATGATCGTACATTGGTCCGCCAGTTCCCGCAGTTTTGCCGGGTCGGGCCCTAAAAGCAATGCCACAGGCTGACCATAGTACAGCAACTCCGTTCCGGAAAATACGGGGATTTCCGTTTTACCCGGGCAGCTAATTGTTTTTTTTCCGGGGATGTCCGCCTCCTGTACCAGAGACACGCCGGAGGGAAGTCTGGGGGTCCGGATAGCCTTGAGATCTCCGGCGCTTACCGGGGATCGGAGCAATATGCCCCACAGGCAGTGTTTAATGGTAATGTCGTCCACAAAGGGGGGCTTTTCCACGGAACCTCAGGTTCGCCTTAGAAAGTCCCGGACCACCGCGATTACCCGGTCTACCTGGGCTTCGCTCATGCCGGGCCAGATGGGAAGGGACAGGGTTTCCCTGAACCGTTTTAGGGATTCCGGATAATCTTCCTCTTCCAGGCCGTACCTGTTTCTATAATAAGGCATAATGTGGAGGGGAATAAAGTGCACCGAGGTCCCTACACCCGCATTCCGGAGTTTTTCGATACAGGGATCCCGGTCCGCGGGGTTCCGGAACCGCAGGGTGTAGAGGTGTCGGGCCCCGCCCCGGGGGGGCAGGATCAGAGCGTCTTCGTCCGCAAAGGCCCCGTCATACCGGGCCGCGATAGATTCCCGCATCCGCAGAAGTTCCATGGCCCGGCCAAGCTGGACCCTTCCCAGGGCGGCCAGAAGGTCCGGCAGATTGTATTTGTACCCCGGCGCCACGACCTCGTAGTACCAGGGGGCCTGCAGATCCGTATACCTGTTCCAGATGCTGCGGTCTATGCCATGGCTGCGCATAAGGGAAATTCGCCGGGCCAGATCCTCCCGGGCGGTAACCACCATGCCCCCCTCGCCGGTGGTGATGGTTTTTGTGGCGTAGAACGAAAAAACCCCTGCGTCTCCCCCGGTTCCGGCCCACCGGGGTCTTTCCCCCGGAAGCCGGGCGGGAAAGGCATGGGCCGCGTCCTCTACCACCGCTAATCCATGCCGGCGGGCCAAAGCGTTTAGCGCCTCCATGTCACAGGGAAAACCCCCAAAGTGAACAGGAATAAGCGCCCGGGGACGTATCCCCGGCCCCAGGCCGCCGGCCAGGGCAGATTCCAGGCCGGCGCCGTCGATGTTGTAGGAATCCGGAGCCAGATCCACAAACACCGCCTCGGCCCCAAGGTAACGGACCACTTCCGCGGTGGCGGTGAAGGTATACGAAGGAAGAAAAACCGCATCGCCGGGGCCTATTCCCAGGGCTTCCAGGGCCAGATGGAGTCCCGATGTGGCGGAATTTACCGCCAGGGCCCAAACCGGGTCCGCCGTTGCGGTGCCTTCCGTTAAAAAGGCGGAAAATTCCCTTTCAAAGGCCAGGGTCTCTTGTCCCGTGGTAAGCCAGCCGGAGCGAAGTACCCGAAGGACCGCCGCTTCTTCTTCGCCGCCAACCCAGGGGCGGGCAAAGGGTATGGGGTCCATGCTAGAAAACCGGGGCGGGCTGCGCGGAAGGGACCGGAATTACCGGAGAATCGGACAGGGGAGGGAGCGAAGCTTCTGGGGTGCCGTAGCGGATATTTCCGCCGGGACAGCCGGGTTTAAGGGTGGGGATATAGTCCTGGAGGAGTTCCCGCAGCAGGAAAGCGTTCCGGTACTTATCCCTGTGAAGAGGATCAAGGCTGATAATGGGTTCCAGTCCTTCGATAAGGGCGTCCAGATCGATGGTTGAAGGGGTTTCCCGCTTAAGCACGAGGATCCGGTCAAAGTCTGTGGGTACCGGATATTCGTCGGCTTCCCACAGTTTTTCGTCCAGCCGCTCACCGGGCCGGGTACCGGTGTATTCGATCGTAATGTCCCGGCCGCTTTCATAGCCGTAAAAGCGGATCATCTGTTCCGCGAGTTCCCGGATCAATACCGGTTCCCCCATATCCAGCAGGTACAGATTCCCGTTTTCACCTACTCCCCCGGCTTTTAGTACCAGGGAACAGGCCTCCGGAATGGTCATGAACCAGCGCTTCATATCAGGATGGGTTACCGTAAGGGGTCCGCCCTTTTCAATCTGCCTTTGAAAGAGAAGCATGATCGATCCCCGGGAACCCAGGACATTGCAGAACCGGACCACCATAAAACGGTTTCCCGGCCCCGCCGCGGCCAGGACAAGCCGTTCGCAAAGCAGCTTGGAGGCGCCATAGACCGACACGGGATCTACCGCCTTGTCGGTGGTGATGTGGACAAAACGCCGTACGCCCTGGGCCTTGGCGGCGTCCACAAGATTTTTGGTGCCGAAAAAGTTGTTTTCCATGGCCGCCACGGGATTTTCTTCCATCATGGGTACATGTTTATACGCCGCAGTGTGAAAAATAACATCCGCCCGGAGTTTTCCCAGGATATAGTGCATGTAATCCCGGTCCTTAAGATCCCCTATGATGGGGATGATGGTGGCCTTTTCTCCCACCCCCTCTTCCTGAAGAAGCCGCAGTTCCCGGTCAATAAGGTAGATTGAATTTTCCCCGTGACCAAACAGGTAGAGCCGTGAAGCGCCGCCGGAAAGGAGTTGGCGGCACAGTTCGCTGCCGATGGAGCCCCCGGCGCCGGTAACCAGAACCCGTTTACCCCGCAGGTATTCCAGGCTTTTTTTTAGATTCACCGCCACCGGCGTACGGCCCAGCAGATCCTGGGGATCGATGGACCGGGTTTGGATCAGGTGGGCGTCCCCCTCTATGATTTGCGAAATACCCGGTAAAATACGAATTCGCTGGAATCCGGCTTTTTTAAGTATATCGTACAGTTCTTTTAGGTATTCCCGGGACGCACTGGGAATGGCGATGATCGCCTCGTCCGCCGGGTTCATCCGTAAAAGCCGGGCCACATCCCGGATGGGCCCCAAAACGGGGATACCTTCGATTTTTTTGCCTATTTTGTCCGGATCGTCGTCAAGAAAAGCTACAACGGTCCCTAGAATGGCCTTGGCTTTAATTTCCCGGGCCAAAGTCTGCCCCGCGAAACCTGCGCCGATGATATACAGCTGGGATCGGTCGTTTTTTTTCATACTATCCCCCTCCCTCATGGGCTCGATCGATCTAGCCCGCTAGCCCCGGTCTAGTTAGGCCTTTGGTCCGGGTTGGGCCGCAGGTCCCATCATTTCAAAACCTAAGTCTATGGTAAACGAATCGTCGTACAGGTCGAGTTTTATCTTGGCCCTTCCCTTTCTTTTATCGACCTTTACGATGTCTCCCTCAAGGCCCATCAAGGGGCCGTCTATTACCACAATCCGGGATTTTTCATCGAAGTATACCTTGGAAATGCCCGCCAGAGGACCCGCTTTTTTTATAAAGTGAAGCACCGTCTCCAGATCCCGGTTTTCCAGGGGCCGGATATTCTGATTGGATTTTAAAAACCGGTAGAATCCGTCGGTTTTACGGAAAAGCCAATGGTAACGCAGGATTGAATCTTCGTCGCCGATTTCTAAAAAAATATACCCGGGAAAGACCGCCAGGTTGCTTGGGACCATCACGCCCCGCCGGCGGACGTTAAGCTTCCGCTTGGGAAAATAAATATTAATGGTACACTGGGGGTACAGGGCTCTGAACAGCTTAATATATTTTTCCTCTCCCCTGGTTTTTACTTGGGCGGCAAAATACTTCATCTATAAATTAGTGTACAAAATAAAAAGCACAGCGTGAAGCTTCTTGGGCTTAATTCGTAATTCATACCCGCCGATAGTTTAAATGGAGGATTGCCATGAAACGGCATTTCATTGCTTTAACTCTTGCTTTTGCGGGCCTTATACCCCTTCAGGCGGCCACGGTTTCCGTTTTGGTGATAGAAACGGGGTTTCCGTCCGGTACCGGGCGTACCCAATCGGCCGCGGTCTGGGAAAGCGGGATAATGGACGTTCTGTTTGACGCCGGTCATATCGTTTCCAATGCCCCTATTCTGCGAATTCCGGCGGCGCCGGATTCGGAAATACCCCTCCAGGCCCGGCATGATTTTGACGATGCCCGGCTTGGAGGCGCGGATTTTTTTGTGATGGTCCTTCTATTGTTTCCCGAAGAGGACCTTGAGCATCCCCGGGAAATACGTATAAAGGTTTTTAGTGTTTCTACCGGAAAACTGCTGTATGAAAGTTCCGTGATCGCAAAACCCTGGGAAGATTCCGGCGAGGAATTGGCGGATGCGAGAAAGAGTGCGGAAAGACTTATCCCCCAATTGGTACATAGAGGCTCGTAGGTATGAAAAAGATTTTTTTTGTTTCCCTGGCAGCGGCGGTTTTTCTTCTTTTTACCGGCGCCTCTGTGTGGGAAGGGGCCGCGGCGGTTTCGGGGGATTTCCCCGAAGAGGGAATGTACGTGGCCACCAATGCATTTCCCCGGAATACGGTGGTGGATTTAACCAACCTGGAAACAGGAAAAACCGTCCGGGTAATTGTCTCCGCGGGCCTTGATACTCCAGGACTTCTGGCCCTGGTATCCCGGGAAGCGGCGGTGGCGGTGGGGCTTCAAAGCCGTACCATAGGCCGGATACGGATGATTCAGCCTTCGGATCCCATAGCTTTTTCGCGGTTCACCGAAGATCACCTTCGTTCCGGGGATCCCGATTACGATCCCCTGGCCGCCATAGAGGGGGCCTACCCCGGCACTGTCCTCCCGGAGGATCAGGAAAAGAACGGGGATACCGGCAGGTCCGCCGGTACGGACAATACTCCGCCGGAATCCGTCCCGGCGGTACCGGAACCTGCCCCGGCGGTATCCGAATCCGTCCCGGTGATATCAGAACCCGTAATTGCCGCCGGCTCCTCCGGGCCGGTGAAGGAAATTATGCCGGAACCGCTCCCGCTTATACGAGAGGAACCGGCCTTGGCTGCCCGGGAGCCGGAAAAGGATCCCGAAAGCGCCTGGATTAACCCCTCCGGGGATTCGCAGCCGGCGGTCCCCGCCGTGGCGGAAGACCCGGTGGAAACCACCGACGCCCTTATTCCCCGGAACGGCCCGGGGGTGGAACCGGTGCTGTCGGATATTCCCCAGGAAATTATTCCGGCGGCTGAAAAGGAACCGGAACCTCCCGGCCTGGTAAGCGCCCCGGTGCTTGTTCCGGTACCAATACCGGTGCCGGTGCCCGTCCCCGCCGCTCCGGGTACCGGAGGGGCCGCCGCCGCAGCTACCCCGGAACCGGCGGTTCCCGCTTCCCCGGAGTCCGCCGCCGGCGGTACCGCCTCAGGGTACGGCTATACCCTTGTTCCGGCGGAGGAACGGGTTCCCCAGTCCTACGGAGGCTCCGGTTCCGTTCCCCAGATTTTCAGTGTTCCCGCGGTATCGGATCTTGAATACGGAAAGTATTATCTCCAAATAGGGGCCTACAGCCAGGTTGCAACGGTGGAACGGGAACTGGCAAAGGTAAACAGGGGGTATCCCCTGGCGGTTCAATGTACCGGAAGTTCCGGCAGGCCGGTATATCGCATACTGGTGGGGCCCGTTAACCAGGGAGAGTCCGGCGCCTTGCTAAAAAGTTTCCAGTCCATGGGTTACAAGGACGCGTTTGTCAGGCGGGGGAACTAATACGGTATAAACATTCACATTGGTGAATTTTATTCGCAAGGCGCAACAAGTTCCTAACGCCCGTGACAGTGTTTGTATTTTTTTCCGGAACCGCAGGGGCAGGGATCGTTACGGCCCACCTTGGGGTAATTCCGTACCACGGTGGCGTTTTCCGGCAGGGAACGGCCGCCGGGGCCGGCCTGCGCGCCGCCCCCGGTGGAGCTGTCACGGGCGGAACTGCCGCCGCCGAAGACGGGGCCCCCAAAACTTGCCGCGGCCCCATGGTTGGCGGAGTGGATCCGTACCGTCTGGCGGGTTTCCCGGTTCCCCTCCGCCTGGATCCGCACCAGGTGTATCCGGGATGCGATTTCCTGCCGTATGGTGTCAATCATGGTGTCAAAAATTTCAAATCCCTCAAGCTTGTATTCGGTAAGGGGGTTCTTCTGGGCATATCCCCGCAGGTATACCGCCTCTCTAAGGGATTCCATGTTTTCCAGGTGATCAAGCCACTGGCGGTCTATAAACTGGAGGTATTGGGCCCTGATAAAGGCGTTGATTGTCTCGCTCCCCAGGAGGGTTTCTTTAGCGGCAATATCTTCTTCCAGATCCTGCAGAAGCTGTTTTTCCAGCAGTTCCGGGTTTTTTATCGTATCTCCGGAGGAAATTGCCGGATCGTTTCCAAGGACGGGGGTATAGTTGAATTTTTCCTTTAGGAAGCCTTGAAGGGCCTTTAAGGCCTCGGCGGGATTGCGCCTCTGGGCAGAAATAAACCGGTCAAGCCCGGCGCTTATCATGTCGGCGGTAGCTTCATTTACCCGCTTTTTCAGTTCCCCGTCGTTTAAAATAGCGTCCCGCTGTTCGTAGATAAATTTTCTTTGCTGGTTAAGAACGTCGTCGTATTCCAAAAGGTGTTTACGAATTTCAAAGTTCCGCTCTTCGACTTTTTTCTGGGCTTTTTCGATGCTTTTATTGAGCCAGGGATGGTAGATTGGTTCACCCTCTTCCATGCCCATTCTTGCCATGATCCTCTTGATGTTCTCGCCCCCGAAGAGCCGCATCAGGTCATCGTCCATGGAAATAAAAAATTTTGACCGGCCCGGATCCCCCTGGCGGCCCGAACGGCCCCGCAGCTGGTTGTCAATCCGCCGGCTTTCGTGGCGTTCCGTACCGATCACGTACAGCCCCCCCAAAGATTTTATTTCCTCGTAATCGGTCTTCCATTTTATATATTCCGCTTCATAGGCCGCGGCATACTGTTCCGCGGTAGCGCCGGTTCCCGCCCGCTTCCGGGCCCGGTGTTCAGGACTTCCCCCCAGTTTAATGTCCGTGCCCCGGCCGGCCATATTGGTGGCGATGGTAACCGCTCCCCTGGCCCCCGCCTCGGCAATGATGGTCGCTTCCCGGGCATGGTTTTTTGCATTCAGTACCTCGTGGCGTATGCCCCGGCGGGTTAGCAGGGCCGAAACCTTTTCGGATTTTTCTATGGAAACGGTTCCCACCAAAAGGGGCTGGCCCTTCTTGTGGGCCGCAGCTATTTCATCGCAGAGGGCGTTAAATTTGTCCGACTCGTTTAAATACACCACGTCGTCTTCGTCGATCCTAACCACCGGAAGGTTTGTGGGAATTACCACCACGTCCAGGTTGTATATCTTGTTAAATTCCGTGGCCTCCGTATCGGCGGTTCCCGTCATGCCGGAGATTTTTTCGTACATCCGGAAGTAATTCTGAAAGGTTATGGTGGCCAGGGTACGGTTTCGCTGGGCTATCTTAATCCGTTCCTTTGCCTCGATGGCCTGGTGAAGGCCGTCGGAATAGCGGCGGCCATGGAGGATCCGTCCGGTAAATTCGTCCACTATTTGGACCTGTCCGTCCTGGACCACATAATCCACATCGGTGTGGAAAAGTTTATGGGCTCGCAGGGCCTGGGTAAAGTAGTGGATATATTCAAAATTTTCCTCATCCACGATGTTACCTTTAATAAGGTTCCGTTTTCGCAGTATTTCTTCTATTTTTGCCAGCCCCGCGTTGGTAAAGGAAATGTTCTTGTTTTTTTCATTCAGTTTATAATCCCCGTGTACTTCTTCGCCCTGGGCTTCGTCGGGGTAGTCGCCGTCTTCTTTTTTATGAACCTCTTCCAGGGTGGACAGGAGCTTGTCCACCTCCGCGTACTTATAGGTGTCGTCCTCCGCGGCGCCGGAGATAATAAGGGGCGTCCGGGCCTCGTCTATTAAAATAGAGTCAATTTCGTCCTCGATACAGAAAGGATGCCC
>JAISOA010000182.1 GCA_031275945.1 Spirochaetaceae bacterium | reverse complement strand
GTATCTTCCATGGCGGCATGGCTTATGGTGCGGTGCAAGACAAAGATGTCGACCCTGCTTTTTATGGTCTTTGTGGCCGCGATGCTGATCCCTTTTCAGGCTATCATGTATCCCCTAATACAGTTTTTTGATACCCTGGGACTAAAGAACGCCGGGGGTCTTATCGTTATGTACGGCGGTTTTGGGCTTTCCATGTCGGTCTTTTTATACCACGGTTTTGTAAAGGGAGTGCCCCTGGGTATTGAAGAGGCGGCCTTTATAGACGGCTGCAATGTCTTCCAGATTTTCTTCCTGATCGTAATGCCCCTGTTAAAGTCCATTACCGTGACGGTAATAGTCCTTAACTCCATGTGGATCTGGAACGACTACCTTTTGCCCTTTTTGGTAATCGGTAATTCTTCAAGTAAGACCCTGGTATTAGAATTGTATTTTGCCCGGATTACCGCCGGCCAGTTCGGTAATCCCTGGCAGCTGATCTTTCCGGCGGTATTTGTGTCGATCATTCCCATGGTAATTGTGTTCCTCTTTCTGCAAAAATTTATCGTCAAGGGAATAAGCGACGGCGCCATAAAGAGCTGATGCCCTTTGTAAAGCCGGTTCCCGGCCCCTTGTATGAAACCCGGCCCAGACATGCAGGGGTGCTTCTTCATATCACCTCCCTTCCGGGTCCCTATGGAATAGGGGACCTGGGCAAAGAAGCCCGGGATTTTGCGGATTTTCTTTCCGCCGCAGGGGCTTCTCTGTGGCAGATCCTTCCCCTGGGACCCACGGGGTACGGCAATTCACCCTATGCAGCCCATTCGTCCTTTGCGGGAAACGAACTGCTCCTTTCGCCGGAACTGCTGGCCGGTGAAGGTTTTCTGACAGACCGGGAATTACGTGAACTGGCGGAACGGTTTGGAACCGGGGACGGCGCCCCGGCGGACCGCCAAAGGGTGGATTACGGGCAGGTGCGGGCGGAAAAACTTCCCCGGTTAAAAAAAGCGGCCCGCCGTTTTCTTAACGCGCCAATGCCCCGGCCGGGCAATTCCCCGGACTTCTTGGGTCCCGCCGGCGGCAGGGAGGGGGAACGTGATGCCTTTAAACGGTTCTGTGAAGCCCAGGCCTTCTGGCTTGAGGACTATGCCCTTTTTCAGGTTCTGCATGAAGAATACGGGGATGCCCGCTGGCATACGGTTTGGGACCGAGATCTGGCAACGCGGGATCCACAGGCTCTGGAAAAGATAAAAGCCGAAAGGGCCCCGGAGATCCTGGAGTGGAAGGCCTTACAGTATTTCTTTGAACGACAGTGGCGGGCCTTAACGGATTATGTACATGCCCTGGGGATCCGCATCATCGGGGATATACCGATCTTTGTGGCTCCGGATAGCGCCGATTCCTGGACCCACAGGAATCTTTTTCGTACCGGTTCCGATGGAACCTACTCGGTGGTGTCCGGGGTTCCGCCGGATTATTTTAGCCCCTCGGGGCAACTCTGGGGAAATCCGGTCTATGACTGGGAAAAAATGAAGGCCGCAGGCTACCGCTGGTGGATAGACCGGATCCGCCGCCTTCTAAGCCAGGTTGACCTGTTCCGGATCGATCATTTTAGGGGTTTCGACGCGTACTGGGCGGTTCCCGCGGGAAACCCCACTGCGGAGGAGGGGACCTGGGAGCAGGGTCCCGGGGAGGATTTTTTTCGGGCCCTTACAAACGAATTGGGGGAGCTTCCGGTCCTGGCGGAGGATCTGGGGTTTATGACCGAAGGGGTGCGGCGCCTGCGGGACAGTCAGGGTTTTCCGGGGATGAAGGTTTGCCAGTTCGGCTTCGAAGGCCTCAAAGACGGCATTCTTGATAGCCGCCACCTTTTTCTTCCCCACAATTACGGCTACCCCTGGGTGGCCTATTCGGGGACCCATGACAACGACACCACCGCGGGCTGGTACGAGGCTCTGGGGGATGCGGATAAAAAAACCGTGGCGGACTACTTTAACTGTCTACCCGTGGCCGTGGAAGTTGTCTGGGCCATGATCCGGTCAATTATGGCTTCCCATGCGCAGTACGCTATCTTTCCCATACAGGATCTTTTAGGATTGGGTTCCGGGGCCCGGATGAATACCCCCGCCACCTGCGGCAGCGAGAACTGGTCCTGGAGACTTGGGGATATTACGGAAGATCCGGCCCGCCGTTTTGCTGCCCTGGTGTCCCTGTACGGCCGCTGAGCGGGAGGGGTCGAAAAGGGGGCGGGCTGTTCACAGGTTTATGCAAGCTCTTCGGAAGCCTCCGGTAGAACGGCACGGAATATCATCACGTCCCCGAAACCCCAGGATTTGGCCAGAGTGTCCAGAATTTTTTTTATCCATCCCGGGGCTAAGCCTGCCGCCAGGCCGCCCCAGGTTACGATCCGTTCCACACGAAAACCCCTTTGTTCCAGCAAAAGCCGGAGGGTCCGTATGGAAAAAAGATACAGGTGATCAAAAATGGCGGATCTCCAGCGGCTTTTAAAAAACCGGGCTTGGAAACCCCGGATATTCGGGGTGGTTACATAAAAACGGCCTCCGGGTTTTAGAATGCGCCGCACTTCCCGAACAAAACTATCCGGATAGTTTAGGTGTTCGATCAGGTGGGATGCCAAAACAACGTCAAAGGAAGCGGCGGAAAATGAACATTCTTCCAGGGTACCGCGGCGTACATCCAGGCCCCGGTGTTTGCAGTACTCCGCCTGGGGGCCGGAAAGTTCCACCCCCGTTACGGTCCAGCCCCGGTTTTTTAGCATGGTAAGCAATGCCCCGGTGGCACAGCCTATGTCCAGAACCCTGCCGGAACCGGTCGGAGTACATTTCCGCTCCAGGGTAAAAAAACCCGCGTCCCGCAGGGCCAGTTCCTGAAGGCGTAAAAAGGCTCCTTCATTGGTCTGCTCGTAGGCCAAGTAATCGGTTCCGTAGAACTCTCCGTAGCGGGCTGCAATGGACGCGGGAGAGGGCTGGGGGTTAATCTGGACCAGGCCGCAGTGTCTGCAGCGGACATAAGAAAAGGAGCCCCCGTTCCCCCGGGGGCCGGTTTCGGTGCAGGTAAAACAGGGGGCAAATTCCAGGCCTCCGCAGAGAGTACAGGGAACGGCGCGGCCCTGTTCGCAGGAAACCGGGGTTGACCAGGTTTTTAGCGCCATGGACTGCGTAGGGGCACCGCGGGTTCTTCGGAACGGATCATTCCACCGTAAGTCTATAACTTAGGGACCGGGAGTTTCCCGCGATATCCCGGGCTTCGATGGTAAGGGTTGCCTGTCCCCGGGTAAAACGGACTTCCCCCAGGCCAAAGCCGCCTGAATCGTAGACCTGGGCGGCGGGAACAAGTCCGTTCCGGTACACCATCCGTTCTCCGTTTTTAGAGATCAATGTTTCAAAGCTTAATGCACCGGCTTCGACGCCATTAATAGAACAGACGATGCGGTTGGGGGCCAGGGTTTTCCCCCCTGCGGTTATGGTATCCACCGTATCCACATAGACCGTATAAAGCCCCTGGGGCAGGCTGCGAATCGAAACAGGATTAAAGGAGGTTCCCGCAACATTGCGCAGTTCCACCTGGCGTATTACCGGCGGGGAATTGTCTTCCAGGCTGGAAATAATAATGGAAGGGTTAATCCATCTTCTTTCGCTCCGGTCAAAAAAGGCGAAATAAAAACCCCCTTCGCCGGCCCAGCCGGATCTGCCTGCGGTGGCAAGGACGGTGTTTTTTTCTATCATGGTAGGAACCGGGGTATCCCGGGAATCTTCGTACCGGCCGTATATTCCCACCAGGTTGTCCCCGTGATCCAGGGCCATCCAGGAACCCAAGGGGGAGGAAAACCGGGAAGAAGGACCGTCCGGATCGTGGACAAAGATCAATTTTCCCACATCGGAGGGATAGACGGCGCCGGAAAGGGTAAAGGAATCTCCCAATGCGGGTATGCCGCCGTCGGGACTGGCAAAATTAGAGGCCAGGGTTCCTTCGCTTGCCGGCCATTCCAGAGAAAACGCGAAGAGGGAAAAGAGCAAAAACAGAAGGAGGGTGCAGATCCGCCTGCTTCTGCCGGATAGATATGATCCTCCGGTTTCCCGAAATGCTTGTTTTTCTCCGGTTAACGGATGTTTTTGTATCATTTTTTATCCAACACAAATGACGCGAGGGTCATGCCGCCCCCTATAAAAAGTTTTTTCCCCTGGCGGGCCAGAAAGGAAGTTTCGCTCTTAAAGGGAACGTTAAGAATTTCCGTATCCGGCAGCTTTAACGCGATAAGCCGCTTTTCACCGTTTTTAGCTCCGGTGATAAAGAAGAAAAGTCCCTCGCCGCCGTCTTCATCCAAGGCTTCCAGTTTGTCAGAAAGCGGCAGGGCAATGGAGGACCGGGAATGGATATCGTAGATACCAAGCCCCCCTTCCTGTTCAAACACAACCCGGGAATCGTTGTCTATAAAGGCCATCCGTACTTCCCGCCTAAACCCCTCGCCCGCAAGGAATTCATGGTAGGTTACCCGGTAATCGTTTTCTCCGTACCATTCTAAAAAGAGAAACCGCTGTTTATCAATCCCCGACACCAGGGCCAGTTTTGAACCGTCCGAAGAAATGCGGCAACCCAGGATCACGGGAATCTCAGAGGCCCCCGGTGCATAGGAGGGAAAAAGGGCCCTGCCGCGGCGGTCCAAAAGATCAATCATCCCATCCAAGGTACCGGTAAGAACATAGTTTTCCGTGGCGTCAATGCAGGTAAGGGGAGCCTCGTAGTCGTACTTCCATAGCAATGCGCCGCTTGTATCAAGTTCCCCCAGGGTAGTCTGATCCTTGCTGATAATAAAGATTCGGCTTTTTAAAAAAAAGGGGTATCCCCAGGGAGCCTCTAAGCTTATATCCGTTCCCGACCGGGGATCATGGATGGTGATGTACGCCGGAACGGGATCGTATTCCGCCCAGTAGCCGGTGGACAGGGAAATTGTTTTTTCCCGTACCCGGTTAAGGATAAGATTTCCGTTGTCGTCCGCGTAGCCAAAGCGGTTCCCGAGAACAAAGGGGATAAGCGGCCCCCTTGACGCGGCCCCCTCTTCAGGCTCCGTTTCCAGCCGTTTAAGCCAGCTGTTGGTAAGGATAATCTCCTGGGGTATGGGTTGGGCGGCCAAAAGCATATACGCCATAAACGCAAAAGCCGCCAGGATAATAAAATATATTTTTTTCCCCTTAATCACAGGGGCACTATACCCGGAAAAGGGGGGATAGTCAATGTTACCGCTTATAGTATACTGGGTACAGGGAGAAAAAAATGGATATGGATGCCCTTTTTCGTATAGCCTGGCAGGCGGCGGAGGCCGCCTATGCCCCTTATTCCCGGTTCCGGGTAGGAGCCGCCCTATTGGCCGGGGACGGAACGGTTTTTTCCGGCTGCAATGTGGAAAACCGTTCCTTCGGATTGACTATCTGCGCGGAACGGAGCGCGGTGGTACAAGGGGTAAGCAGGGGCTGCCGTTCTTTTCGGGCCCTGGCCATAGCGGCCCCCGGCTCTCCGGTTCCTGTGGGTCCCTGCGGGGCATGCCGCCAGGTCTTAAGCGAATTTATGGACCGCGAAGCACCGGTCCGCTTTGGCGGTTCAGGCCCGCAGCGGGTAGATACCACGATCGGGGAACTTTATCCCTATGACTCCCTTCATGAATTGGCTGGAGCTACTTGACATATCTTGCGGTATAATGTAAAATCATTGTAATGATTGAAGAAGAAATTCTAACAATAGAAGAAGTTGCCAAATACCTGCGGGTTTCCGAACGGACCGTTTATGACTGGGCCCAGAAGGGGGAGATCCCCTGCGGTAAAATTGGTACCGTATGGCGCTTCCAGAAAGCCGAAATAGAAAGGTGGGTTAACAGCAGGCTTTCCAATCACCATCTGGGGGCCAGTTATAACGCTGTCCAAGTGGAATCGATAATCTCTGTGGACCGGGTGCTTTTTTTGGAGTACGAGACAAAACGGGACGCCCTGATGGCCCTGGCCGCGAATCTGGCTACCGCTCCACAGGTTAAGAACCGCCAGGAATTGGCGGAAGAGATCATCCGCCGGGAAGAGTTGATGAGTACCGCCATTGGCCGGGGAATTGCCATTCCCCATGTCCGTTTATCGTCGGTGACGGATCTGGTTGTGTCGGTGGGGATCAGCCGGATCAATATCCTTGATTTCCAAGCCCTGGACGACGAACCGGTCCGGCTTTTGTTTATGATCGCCGCTGCATATAACCAACATGCCTATTATCTGCAGACCCTGTCGTTTTTTAGCGCCCGGCTTAAGAACAAAGAACTGCGCCGCTCCCTGCTGGATTCCCAGACAGCCGAAGAGGCATACCGCCTGTTGGTACGGGTTTAAAAGCCCTAAGTAACCGGAACCGGCGGAATATCAAATCCATTGCCTTAGTACGAATGAAGAACCCGCTCGCCGGGGAAGCGCGCTGATGGGGTATGAACCCCGCTTGCGAATCAAAACACTATCCCCAGCCATTTTGAGATTTCGCTGACATGTTCTCCGATGCGGCCCAAGGGCACCGCGGCGGTGGTTTCCGCCACCAGCCACTTTAGTTCCCGGTTATTTCCGTCCTTCATGGGAAACCGGGCGCCCTCACCGCTTATGTCCGCCAGGCCCATGGCGTGGCCGTATTCCCGGGAAACCATGATCCCCGCCGGTATGTTTGCCTGTTCCAGGATAATAGCCCACAACATGGCGCGGCTGTCGCAGTCTCCCCGGCCTTCCTGGGCGGCACTGACCAGGTTTACAAAATCGCTTCCAAAAAGATTCCGTTCGTAGCTAAATCCCTGTACCCATTCCAGGGTTTTAGCCGCCATATTCATCGCTTCTTCGGACCTGGCCCCCAGCCGCTCCGTTTCTTCGGTCCGGATATCTTTTTCTCCGGGTTCCGGAACCGGATTGTTCCAAAGCCGCTCCAGTATAAAGGCTGCGTCCGTAAGACGGCTAAAGGAATCTTTGTGGATCATCCGGTAAAACCGCTTCCAGGCTTCCTGCCACTGTGGAGTATTTGCGTAAAATTTCATCACTTCAAATTCCCGATCCACCAAAGCCTGGGCTCCCCGGGCGTCGTTTTCCCGAAAGAACGCCTGTGTTGAGGTGCGGGCCAATTTTTGCAGCTTCCATTCTCCCCGGGGGTGGAAGTATTCCGTTACCGGGCCGGGCAGATTATGGTCCCCGGTTCCGCCTTCTATGGAATCCAGGATCGAAAGGTGCAGGCAGCGGAGATCCTCCCTGTCGGGGCCGTATGCGATGGCCGCCAACAGGGGGCGGTTTTCCTGCTCCAGTTCCATGCAAAGGGCCCATCCGGTTACGTATCCGCTCCCTCCCCGGGGATTTATAAAGCGCAGTTCCAGCATCGCCGCCTGCCTTCCGTTAAAGGTAAAAGAACGTGCGGTCCCCCGGTTGGAAAGCTTTTTTCCCAGTTCTTCCGCTAAGGAAAGAACCGAATCCCTGCCGGTATAAATCGCCATATCAAAATGGGTATTAAAAGAGGAAACAAAGGAAAATTGGTTTTTCGCATCCCCTCCCGAAAGTTCATATCCCCCGGGCAAATCCAGGCGAAAACCCCAGGAGGGGGAGTACAGCGGTTCCGCCTCCGAAACCGGCGCCCAAAAAACCAGGAGCATTATAATCAGCCCGTTGCTTTTCATACCTTTAGCATATACTATACAGTACCCTTATGCGAGTATGGACCTTAGCCCCTGGAGTAGAATGGACTTGTTCAATAACCCGGTTGTACCGGCCGCCGCCGTTTCCCGTATAAGCCGTGATAGCCTTTCCGGTATTTTAGGTTTCCTCATATCTCATATTCCGGCTGGGGCCGGGACATAACCAGGTGAAGGGCTTCAAGGATTTTTTTCCGCAGGGCGATAAAGTTGTCGCTGTTCCGGTCCCGTTCTTCTTCGGCAAGGTCAACGTCAACCACGTCGACAATTTCGCCGGGCCGCGGGGTCAT
>JAISOA010000092.1 GCA_031275945.1 Spirochaetaceae bacterium | reverse complement strand
GTTTTGTCATTAAATTCAAATACATTGTGGATTATTTCTTTTTCCCCCGCCGCGATGGAACCCCTGGCGCTTCCCGCATCGATAAGGAGCCTGATTTCTTCTTCCGTTACTGCCTTTTCTTCCGCCTCCGGATCAATACCGCAAAGGCGAAGCAAGGCATTGGTGGATTTTGTTAAAAGCCATACCGCCGGGGCAAAGAGTTTCGAAATAACGATGATAAGCGAGGCAAGGGAAAAGGCCAGGGTTTCCGCCTTGCGCATGGCAATGCGCTTGGGAACAAGTTCCCCCAGCACCAGGGTTAAGAACGAGAAGATCAGCGTAATAAGCACCAGCGATACGGTGGCGGTAATTTCCCGCGGCGCGGGAAAACCCGCGGCGCTTAGGGCCAGGGCAAGTTTTTTGGAAAAATTCTCCGCGGCAAAGGCGCTGCCTAAAAAACCCGCCAAGGTTATTCCCACCTGGATCGTGGCAAGAAATTTTGCTGGTTTCGCCGTCAAGCCCAGAAGCCCCTTGGCCTTGCGGCTTCCTTCGCCTGCAAGCCGTTCCAGTCGTACCGTATTAATTGAAATTAAGGCAATTTCCGCGCAGGCAAATACCGCGTTACAGGCAATAAGCGCCAGTTGAAAAAGAATTTGACCAAGAATAGGATCGTTCCCGGTTTCTTCCATTATGCGTCTGCGCCGATGTCCCTGCGGTAGGCCATACCCTCAAAAGATACGGCCCCCAGGGCCCGGTATGCCCTTTCCCGGGCATCCGCCCTGTTTGATCCATGGGCCGCAACGGTTAGTACCCGGCCCCCGGCGGTTCGCAGTCCCGAACCCGCAGGCCCTCCGGGGCCGCGGACCGCGCCGGCGGCAAAAAGGACCGCCCGGGTCTTGGCAAAGACCGCCTCGTTAAAGGCTATGGCGTCCCCGGTCCGGTATGTTCCCGGATAGCCGGAAGCCACCGCGACGGGGGCGCAGACGGCGCCGGGCTTCCACGACAGGCGGTAGTTTTGTAAGCCCCCCTCGACGGCGGCGCAGAGTCCGGCAAAATCCGAATCCAGCAGGGGAAGCACCGCCTGGGTTTCCGGGTCCCCCAGCCGGACATTGTACTCCAAGAGGTAGCATTTTGTGTCCCGGATTACAAGGCCGAAAAAAATAAAGCCCCGGTATGTAAAACCTTCGGCTTCTATTCCCGCCAAGGTTGGGGTCAGGATCGACTCTTCAAAATCCCGCTGCAGGGCCCCGGAAAAACCCGGCGCCGGGGCTATGGCGCCCATGCCCCCGGTATTGGGGCCCTCGTCGTTATCCAGGCGGCGCTTGTGATCCCGGGCGGAAACAAAGGGCAGGATAATCCCCTTGGTTCCGGGCCCGGCGCTCACTGCCGCCAGAACCGATACTTCGGGACCCTGAAGGAATTCTTCCAACAGAAGGGTTTTTCCCGCCGCGCCTAAAAGCCCTTCTTCCATAAAGGCGGTAACGGTTTTTTTCGCGGTTGTTATATCCCCGGCAATTACCACACCCTTTCCCGCGGCAAGTCCGTCGGCCTTTATCACCAGGGGCGGGAGCCCCCTCCGGCCCGCCGCGCCGGTTTTAAAATGGGTCCGGACCCCTTCCAGGGCATCCCCGGCACGGGTAAAGCTAAGGGATTGGGCCGTTCGTACCCCGTATTTTTTCATAAAGGATTTGGCGTAGTCCTTGCTAGCCTCCAGCCGGGCCGCTTCCGCCCCGGGGCCCAGTACGGCCAGTCCCGCCGAACGGAACCGGTCCGCAATCCCCGAGGCCAGGGGCGCTTCGGGGCCTATCACGGACAGATCGATCCCCACTTTAACCGCATACCGGATCAGGGCTTCTTGAATTTCCGGTTTCGCCGGATCCCTTCCCAGAAGGTCCACATTCTCGCAATGTTTTTCCCCGGCGGTTCCTCCGTTTCCCGGCGCAATAAAAACTTTTTCAACCTTTTCCGATTGGGCAAACTTCCAGGCCATGGCATGTTCCCGCCCGCCGGATCCGATGATCAGAATTCTCATGTGCTCAGTATACATGATACAGAAGAGAAAAAGTAGGTACAAATTCCGAAGGAATCCTTACAGTCCGGAACGGAACCGGGTTTATCCCTGAGGAATCCGCCATCCGGCGGCGGGAAGCTTCGTTAGACTTGTTCACAACCCGGTTGCTTGTCTCACTAGTCTTGCAATTTCGCCGCCGTACGGCGGTGAAATTGCAATTTTTAGCGGAATTTGTCCGGAAAACTGAAGTTTCCGAACAACTCTATTTAAAAAGTTCCCCGGCAATGGAAGGGATAGAGATAGCATTGCCGATCATCCCGCCGATGGAGGAAAGCAAAAAGACCAGCAGCGCCCGGGTAATGCGGTTGCGGTAAACGCCCCGGAGGCTGGAAATATCGTCGTTGATGGATTGGGCATCCTCTACCCGGGGTTTGCGGCAGCCGATCTCGACCAGGCCGGAAAAGAGTCCCACTCCCACAAAGGGGTTCACCGTACCGATGGGGGCCCCCACCAAGGATACCAGGACAGAAAGGGGATGACCTGCCGCCAAACATGCCCCCAGGGCCGCAAGGCCTCCGTTCCAGAATATCCACCGGCACAGGACGGGTAAGCTCGAACGGGCCCCCAGTTTGTATATACTGTAGCCGGTTAAAAGGAGAATAAGGGCGGGAAGAATCCAGGGTACTATCCGTGACAGAATGCTCCGGGAGGGGATTTGATCCAGGGCCTCCACGCCGGTATCCGCCTCGCCGGCGGCAATTTTTTCCAGATGAGCCATAATGCCCGCCATATGGCCGGCCCCCACCACCGCCAGGATTTTGCCGCCGGCGTTGTTGGCCCCGGCGCTCCAGATCTTTGCCGCCAGATAGCGATCCCGTTCGTCAATAAGGGTTTTCTTTACCGGCGGCAGATAATCGGCAAGATCCTTCATCATCCTGCCAAGCTCGTTGTGTTTTTTTAAATTCTCTATTTCCTCTTCGTTCAGTTTTTCCCGGGTAAAGGCGCTGGAAAGAAGGGACGCCAGCAATTTCGACTTGTCCCAAAAGCCGCATCTTGACCAGGCCCGGCGAAGGGTAATCTGGACTTCCCGGTCGCAAAGGGCATAGGGTATGCCCAGGGCCTTGGCGGTTTCTACCGCGGTTTTCATTTCCGCCCCGGGCTTAACACCCAATTCGTTTCCCAGTCTGCGCTGAAAGCCCGCCAGCACCAGGTTGGCCATAAGAAGAAAACCCTTGCCCTCCCTAAAGACCTTGACCATGTCAAGCTTATCCCATGCATCGTCGACCATGGATGCATACCGGCCCTGATCCAGTTCCACGCAGACCATACCGGGTTTTTCTTTCTCTATAAAGTTCCGGACTTCATCAATGCTTCCCTGGGAAACATGGGCGGTTCCAAGCAAGGTAATGGTTTTACCGCCCCCCTGAAAGGTTGCTATAGTATCCGTCACTGGTTTAACGCCAATCCCCGTTCCTCCAGGGCCCATTCGTTAAGGCGCCATTCAGGAATGTTCTTTATGTTCAGTTCCTGCACCAACAGAAAATACTTGTCCGCCAGGCCCTTGTTTCCCCGGATATCGTAGTAATTTGCCAGGTAGTACAGCATCCGGGCTTTAAGCGCGGGATTTTTTTCCCGGTCGATACGAAGGGCTATATCCGCATCCCCTACCAAATCGTGGTAGAGCCGCAGCATCCAGTATTCCAGGGAATCCCGTTGAACCTTGCGCATCACTTCTTCCAGAAACGCCTTGGGGTCCTGGATTTTGCCCCCCCGCATCCAGTTCATGGCGGCAAGAAGTCCATAGGCGCCTTCATCTTCTTTGGCCCGCCGGTAGGCTTCCATAAAAGCATCCCTGGCGGCCAGCCAGTCCCCCCGGCGCATCATATGCATTCCCAGTCCTTCAAAGGCAAAGTAATAATCCGGATTAAGCCGTACCAGTTTCTCGTAGTCCTGCTCCGCGCCGTCGTAATCCCCAAGCTCGTCCTTAATCCCCGCGGTGTACACATAGGCTAAAAAATAGCCGGAATCAATCGATATGGCCCGCTCGTATTCCGCCAGGGCTTCGGGCTTCCGGCCCAGGTCGATTAGGGCATTTCCCCGGTCACAGGCTATAAAGTAATTATCCGGTTCCAGGGCCTTGGCCTTGTCCAGATCCGCCAGAGCTTCCTTGGGGAAACCCGAGGCCTTGTAGAGCCGTCCCCGTTCATGGATGGGCCTGGCCCACTGGGGATAGAGACCCACGGCCTTGTTCAGAAGCTCTTCGGCCTTTTTAGGTTCCCGGCTGTTCCGGTAAACCCAGGCCCGGCCCACCAAGGCTTCGCCGTTATGAGGATCCGCTTCCAGAGCCTTATCGTAGTACCCTCCGGCAAGACGGGTGGAATTATTCCGGATCTGGAAATTTCCCATGGAAACCAGGGCGGCGGCATCGGCGGGATCAATTTTTAAGGCCCGTTCCAGCAGGGCCTTTTCTTCCCGGTTCCTGCCGGTCGCAGCTTCCACCGCCGCCAGGACCATCACGGCCTGGATGTGATTGGGATCCCCCTGGAGTACCGCTTCGGCGATAGCCCGGGCTTCGCCCGGTTCTCCCGCGGAAATATAGGCAGACGCTTTAAGCAGCTTAATTTCGCTTTTTTCCGCGTCCCGGGGATCGATCTGGTTAAACAGGCCCAGGGCCTCGTCATACTCGCCCCGGCCTAAAAGTGTTTCTATCCGCTCAAGCAGCGCCACAGTCCCGGCAGGAACCTTTGGCTGTCCCGGGGATATCTGGGACCGGCAGGAGCCAAGCTCTAGCACCATGACCGCCGTAACCAGTACAGCCTGAACGCATAAAATCACCGTGTATGTTTTAGTTTTCATTTATCGATAATCGGTATTTTCACAAGTTGTCTAAAGTTAGGCAAGTAGGCTATGGTAAAGGGGATGAAAAAGTCCGTGGTTCCCCGGTTTCTGCTTTTATTGGTCCTGTACTCCCTGGTCTTTATAGTACTGATCCAATTCCAGTTTGGCAAGCGGAACAGCTTTACCCGCCGGGCGGCGAATATGGTGGTCCAGGGCCATTACGCCGCGGACCGGAGCCCGGTTCCCGGCACATATACCCTTACTGGGGATGCACATATCTTTTTCGGCGGCCTGGAATTTCGCCTGGGAAAAGACGCCGTCCTTACCGGTCCCGGGGGCGCCGAAGCCTCTGTGCCACGGACGATGACCATCACCGACAACGCCATCTACTTTCAGCTTGTCCAGGGGCCGGAGCTGATCTTTATGACCCAGTATACCGGGGGCGCCATAGAACTGGTGATCCGGGCGGAACTGGCCAAGGACCCGGAGGAGCCGGCTTCGGAAGACCGGGACCCGGGGGCCCCACCGGAACCGCCGTATACGTCCCTGGAACTACCCTTTAGGCCCCTGAACACCAGCACGATCCGGGAAAGGGGGTCCTTTCTTCTTAACACCGATGGGATCCAGTATACCTTTAACCGGGAAACCGGAACCCGTTCTATCCTGCTGGAAACTCAAAACCCCGCAATCAGCTACCGGGCCATACCGGAACGGCAGATTGATCTGCAGGAATTTATTATACCTGCGGCATTAAACGACGGGGAATATGAACGGGCCTTTACCTTCTGGCTGGACCAATCCTATTCGGAGTGGAACCGGACGGCATCCCGGAATCCGGGAGAAGCTTCGGATCTTCGCGGCTTGCCGGGAAATGTCCGGGAAGAGATGATCACCGCCTATATGAGCGAAGCCCTTAAGCGGGGAACCTATAAGGCCGCGGCCGCGGCGGTTTTTGCGTCCTACGATCCTCCCGGATCCTACGAAGGTTCCGCCTATGTGGGCAGGCTGGATTCGGCCCTGCGGATCCTTGCGGGGGTAGAGCGGGAACGATCCGCCCGGATTGCCCGGTTGCTTAATGAAGGTTCCCCGGAATTCTTTAAGGAATTCCGCGTTATCGAGTATTTGGGGATCCGGGGCTACGAAAATCTGATGAACGACGTCGCGGAAATGCTCCGAAGCTTTGCCCCGGCGGACATGACCGTCGAACAGGCTCCGGGGTTTTTGGAGGGCCGCCTTGACTGGGAACAGTACAATTCCGGGGGCTTTAATCCCTACGACCGCTTTGTGGATCAGGCCATTTTTGTTATCACCCGCGGCCTGCGAAGGGATCCCCGGGGAGCCCTGGTATTCTCTTCTCTTTCAGGACCAGAAGAGGCGGATGCGGAATTGAACCTGCGGTTAGGAACCGCCTTGATCAAATACGGTGATTCCAGGGCGGCCCTGGGCAGGACTTTAATTCTTTCAACCCTATCCTTGGCGGACAATGCGGGAACGGTTCCCGGCCGGATAACGGTAAATGCCCAGGGAAATTTTGCCGGAAAACCGGGGGCCCCGGACCTGGGCTCCCCCCGCATATACCGGATCGCCGGAGCGGGAAGCAGTTATGCCCGGGCCCAGGCCCTGGGGCTGGGACTATGGGCCTGGACGGCGGCGGCGTTCATTGGCGGAAACGCCGTCTTGGGAAGGACCGACATAGAGGTAAGCTTTTTTCCCGGAGAAACCCATTACATGATGATCCGGGGCATCCGGCCCTTTAGGACTATGCAGATCAGCGGAAGAAATGTCCCCCCGGATCCCCAGTTTGAACGGTTCGACGCTTCCGGTTGGACCTATTCGGCCCCGGAACAAACCCTGCTGATTAAACTCCGCCACCGTTCCCCCACGGAGCGGATCAGCCTTATGTATTAATATTCCGGGGGTCCTCCAGGTCGAATACCGAGGAGCCTTCAATTTCCCCAAGCCCAAAATCTTTTTCCGCCTCCATAAGCCGAGCCCGTTCTTCCTCGCTGTCGGCAATGATGCTTGCCGCCAGGAACCGGGCCACCGCTGTTTCGGTGGTATAGGCCCCCATGGGCACGGCCCCTTCTTTCCATAATTCCCTGGAGGTGGCATAGCCGGAAAAATCAACAATCCCCTCCTGCTGGGAACTGCAGTAAAACCGGACCCCCCGCCGCTTTCCCGCATGGAAGGCCCGTTTAAGGGAATAGGGACCCTCCCGGAATCCCGCGGTTCCCGTATCAAAAAGTTCCAGAAAAAAGTTTTTTACGCCGCGATCCATCAGGGATATGAGGTAATCGGACCGGAGGCCGGGATAGATCCGGATCACGCACATGGAGTTTACCGCATCCTCCAAAAGCTGGGCCAGAACATAGCGATCCGCCTCCAGTCCCCCTTCCAGCAGCGAGGTTCCTTCAAAGACCGGAAACGCCATATTCCAGTTACGAAAACAGTCCCCCCCAATGCGTTCAAATTTAAGATTTAAGGGAGAGAGGACCCTGCCGCCATGGACCACAAATACCCCATTCTTCTTGCTTAGCCCCAGTTTTATGGCCCTGCGGATGGTCCGTTCCGCCTCGGTGGAAATCCCCGGCGGAGTAGACGATGCGGCCAGCACAATAGGGGCCGCCGCATCGGCAAAGAGCCAGTAGAGTATGGGGGCCGTGTAGGGAAGGGTATCGGTACCATGGGTAACCACGACGGCATTGGCGGTACCGGAGTTAAGCCGTTCCGCCACCGTTTCAATCAGCACCGCCCAGTCCGAGGGGACAATTTCTTCGGAGAGCATCCGGCCCAGGGGCACCGGTTCAATTCTAACCTTGGGAAGCTCCTCCGGGGTGGAAGCGTTCTCCGTCCCGAAATATCCCTCCGGCGCCCCCGCCGGGGAAAGCAGATTTTTAAGGACCTCCTCATCCCCGCACTCCACGGCGCCGTCTTCCCCCACCCGGCCGGAGATGGCCCCGCCCAGGGAAAGGATGTACACCAGCGAAACCTTAAGCTCCTCCCGGAGTATGGTCTTTACTAACGAAGGCTCGGCCCTGCCCCCGGTTTCTTTCATGATAAGCCCCGTAAGGTAACGGATGGGCCGGGCGTCGCCCTCCCGGATACGCCTAACCTCTTCGGCCTTTGCCTGGATTATCCGCTGAACCAAATTCCGGATCAGAGCCGGATCGGTTATCTGCTCCCAATCCCGTTCCTGGGCCAGTTCTTCCGGGTCCCTGTTCTCTTCCAGCACCGCGGTGATAATCCGCCGGGCAATGATTCCGTGGATCCGCTTTTTTTCCAGCATCGCCAGAATCACGGCAAAGCGTTCGCAGCTTAAGGGAGAACTTGCTATGGAAAGACCCAGCCTGCGGGTTTCTTTAAAGAGCCAGGAAGCCATCCACCGGGCCGTTTCACGGGGATCCGCCCCCAGGGCCACGGTTTTTTCAAAATAATCCGCCCGGGATTTTTCATCGCAGATAAATTCACCCTGGTAGTAGGTAAGACCATGCCGGGAAAGAAACCGGTCCCGCCGTTCTTCGGGAAGTTCCGTTTCCACCGGAGGGGGCAGCGCCGCCTTAAAGGGGGCAAGGTCCCGGACTTCTTCATAACTGACCCAGGCCCGGCGGTTTATATGATAAGATTCGGTAGTATTTTTAGCTTCGTTCCAGAGCCGGCTCTCCCCAACCGGTACAGTCCCGGCGGTATAGAGCTGTTCCTGGCGGTACAGTTCGGCGTTGACGGCCTTCCAGACAAAGTTAAGGGAATTAAGGTTCCGTAGTTTTATAAAAACCGAAGGCTTGCCGGGATACGGGGCCAGGGCTACATAGGCATTACAGCGCATGTTGCTTTCCGGGTTTCCAAGTTCCAGGTACTGTATTCGCCGCCGCAGGGTGGTAAGAAACACCTCCGTTTCTTCCCCGATTTCAAAATCATGCTCCGTGATGATCCGCAAAGAGGGCATTCCTGCGGTGGTATAGTCCATCCTGGGACCGGACGCCCCATTCCGGACCGACCGGGTAAGCCGCCCTAAATCTTCTTCCAGCCGGATTTCGCCGATCCGAATGCGTTTTTTTCTGCGGTGGAACATAATGTCCAGGTACCCGTTACGCCCCAGTTTAAGGGAAAGGCCGGACAAAAAAGGCCCCGGAACCTGTTCCGGCGGGGAACCGGGGACCGGGGAAGGAACGTGCATGTTCAGATTCCGCTCAAAGGGAAGCTCCGTCACCGCCGTTCCCCCCAGGTTCCGGATCAAAAGGTAGGCCTGTTCCACCCCCATGGGATTGGGGGAGGGAACGCCCTTTCCTTCCCGGCATAGGCGGCAGGATTGCAAAACGGAGCAGGAGCAAAAGGCCTTAACCGGAGAAGGAAGCAGCACACGGACATCCAAAGAAATGTAGGACTTTAACACAAGCGCCTCATTTGACCCCAAACGCGATCTTGGAGCTAAGCATCCCAGTTCTTATTAAAATATGCAAGCGCCCGGCACCCCGCCTCTTTGACGAAGACCGGACAAATCCCATATCGGACTTGTTCAATAACCCGGTTGGTTATTGAACAAGTCCACTGAAGTTTTTAAACAACTCTAATATCCTTTACACTTTTTGAACCCTATTGTAACATACCTTTATGGCCGCGAAGGATCTTCTTATGAAGCCATATTTAAAATGGGCTGGGGGCAAAAGGCAATTGTTAACCGAAATAGAAAAATATCTTCCAAAGGGTACTACCGGTTATACCTATTACGAGCCCTTTGTCGGAGCAGGCGCTGTTTTTTTTTGGTTACATCCTAAAAAAGCCGTTATCAACGATTTTAACACACAGTTAATCCTAACTTATGTAGTTATAAAAGAGAACGTAGAAGAGCTTATTACATTATTACGAAAATATAAAAGCCAAAATAGCGAAGATTGTTTTTATAAAATTAGAAATGCAGATCGGGATACAAAAAAATTTGAAAAACTAACAAATGTGGAAAAAGCTGCCAGATTAATTTTTCTTAACAAAACCTGTTTTAATGGCTTATACCGCGTAAATTCCCTGGGGTGTTTTAATGTTCCATACGGAAAATATAAGAATCCGGGAATTTGCGAAGAAGCGGCATTACGGCAAATTAGTGAATATCTTAATACCAATGAAATTATTATTTTAAATAAGGATTTTGAATTCGCTGTCTCTAATGCCGGTACGAATTCATTCATCTATTTTGACCCGCCTTATCATAGCCCCGGTAAAACCAATTTTACCGGGTATCAGGCAGAGGGTTTTGGAGAAGAAGAACAAGCGCGGCTTTGTGATGTTATAGTAAAAATGACAAATCGCGGGGTTCGGTGTTTATTAAGCAATGCCGATACGGATTATATTCGCAGCTTATATAATCATGATTTTTTTGATATTATTTCTGTTCGGGCAAAGCGTTCTATTAATTCTGATTCATCCGGGCGAGGGACTGTTCACGAGGTGCTAATAAAAAACTGAAAAGCTTAAGGGTCTGTTGCATTTGCGGATTTCTTGCTCAGGCGTCTTTGGGCGTTTGTAAGGTATAAAAATTCACATTTGTGAATTTTTATACGATTTTATGCGCGAAGCGCAACACGTTCCTGGCGTAATGGCGCTAAAAAAGACCTTTGCATGGATTTACGTTTTATCCGTGCCTTAGGGGCCGGCCCGCAGGCTACTCGTTTTTTGAGCCGGTTTATTGTTTGTTTATATGATTTTTCTTGCATAGAAAGTTTTGCCGTCCAAGGCTTCCATACCGGCTTGCAGTACGGGGCCGCATACGCTTTTTGAGAGGGTTTTTGGGCAAGAATGGTCCGGAAACCCCGGGAAAAGGACCCGGGAAATGATTTTCCGGTAGATTTTGTTTGACTTTTTAACTTTTATACAGTACCCTAGTGCAGAGGCTTGTGTGACAAAAAGGGATTTCCCCAAGATTCACTTTTATGACCAGGATTTTGTGGATATTTATGATAAAACTTGGGCCTGGATACAGGATTGCTGGAATACCGGAGAAGAAACGGGGGCTCTGGAGGGGAAATTCTTTGCGGATCCGGGTTCCACGGTCGTAAACCAGCTGGAAGCGATCCTTTCTTCGTTTTTTTTGGTCTACTCTAACCGGATTTATCAAGCCTCGCCGACGCTGGATCTTTTTTACAGCCGCCAGGAACCTTCGGGGGCCATTAGATCCGCCTATTCTACCGGAACGGGCCTTCCCCAGGTGGACCCGGAGAATCCCGAAGGACTAAGCCTGCCCCTTTTTGCCTGGGCGGAATTCAACCTATACCATAAATCGGCCAATAAAAAGCGGGTTAAGGACATACTGCCCATTCTCCACCGGTATACCGGATGGATTGATTCGATATGTAAACAGGACAACGGCCTGTACAGGGTTCCTTTGGCGGCCACTGAAATGGGTAATTCCCCCCGGGGAGAAACCGCCTATCCGGTGGATTTTAATACCTGTATGGCCATTAACGCCCTGTACATGTCGGCCCTGGCGGATATCCTTAACGACAAGGAATCCAGCTTCCAGTACAAACGGCAGTATTTTTCCCTTAAAACCAGAATCAATTCCCTTATGTGGGACAATGAAGAGGGCTTTTATTACGACATCGATACGGACGGGAAACGGCTGGGGATTAAAACTTTGGCGGGCTACTGGCCCCTGCTGGCGGAAATATCCAATGATGAGCGGGCGGATCGAATTATCCGTAAACTCCAGGACCCTAAAATATTCGGGGCGCCCCACCCCTTTCCGTCCCTGGCGGTATGCGAAGAAGAGTTTGACGAAAACGGCCTTGGATTTCGGGGCTCGGTGTTTCCCCACCTTACCTTTATGGTAATTAAGGGGCTGGAAAAATACCAGCGCTGGGAGCTTGCCCGGGAATGTGCCATCCGGCACCTGTATTTTGTGCTTGATTCCATGAACCCCGACGGCAACCACCACCGGGGAAAACTGTGGGAAGCCTATCTGCCCCTTAAAGAAGGCCCCGCGGTCTGGCCGGATAACCCCGCTTTTCCCCGGTCCCAGCACCTGGCTTACGACGCCCTTTCCACCATCTGCCTAACCATAGAAAACATCGTGGGGCTTTTTATCTCCCTGCCCCGAAAGACCGTGGACTGGATTATTCCTAACCTGGAGATCATGGGCATTGAAAACCTGTCCCTAAAAAAGAACATGATCACCATCCTGTCCAATAAAAGCGGCCGGGGTTGGGAGATCCATATGGAAAGCGAAAAACTCTACTATTTTACAATCAATATCCTGGGAAAGAAAAAAAAGACCCTTCCCATCCCCTCCGGAAAATGTTCCATGTTGATTGACAAACTGTAAAATCTTCTATGTAAAGTCTTCTAAAAGATGGTATAGTGAAGATATGTACGACGCTTTTATTCTAACAAAACTGCCTTATGCCGGGGTGTATCACGGGTGAATATACAGCTTCCGGAGAGGCTCCCAGGCACGCGGCGGTTATAGAAATAGGTTCCACCGGAATTAGGCTTCTCTTGGCGGAATTTACCGCCCCCGGGGAATGGCGGATCCTTGATCAGGGGGGAAAGCCCGTAGCCCTGGGCAGGGATGTATTTACCACCGGGGCCTTAAGCAGGGAATCTTTTCTGGAATGCCTATCGGTACTCCAGGGTTTTTTGGAACAACTACGGGCCTGGGATATACGGGAAGGGGACATCCATATTATTGCCACCAGCGCCGTCCGGGCCGCTCGGAACAAGGATATTTTTACCGACCGGCTGCACCGGGAAACGGGATTGAACCCTACAATCATTGAAGGGATCGAAGAAAACCGGCTTATCTATGTGGCTGTCCGGTTTGCCCTAAAAAATGAACTAAGCCTTTTCTGGCGATCCAATTCCATGATCATGGATGTGGGAGGGGGTTCTACGGAAATCATGCTCCTGCGGCGGGGAAAAATGGTGGCTGCCCACAGCTTAAGACTGGGAACGATCCTGATAGATCAAAAGGTCCGTCAAGGAATAGCTTCGGCCCGGTTTATCGAACGGTACCTCAAAGAAAACGTCCGGAATACCCAGGAACTTCTGAACGACGAAATGGACCTGTCCAACATACGAACCCTGGTGGCCGCGGGTTCCGATGCCCGGCAGGCGGGCCGGCATATTGGCCGGGATCTGAATGAACATTGCAGGATAATCTCGAAAGAAGATTTTTTTGCCTTTGTTAAAACCGTGGAAAACTATACCGTGGAAGATTGCGTCCAGCGCCTGGGAATTCCCTATGTGGATGCCGAGGGCTTTGTACCGGGACTTCGTATATACCGTACCTTCCTGGAACGAATTTCCGCGGAAGAACTGGCGGTCCCGGCAGTTTCGGTTAGAGAGGGCTACCTTATCGACCTAACCCGGACAAGCGCCCTTCCGGATCCCGGGGGAACCGCCGCCGGCATGGACCGGGAACTGCAGGAGGATTTTTATTCCCAGATCAGCGCATCCGCGGTAAGCCTGGGCAGAAAATACCGCTTTGACGAGGATCACAGCCGCCATGTGGCGCAGTTGTCCATGATCCTCTTTGATGCGCTGACCAAAGAACACGGCATGGATGCCCATGACCGGATGCTGCTGGAAACCGCGGCCATCCTCCACGATATCGGGATGTTTATCCGCAGTTCCCGGCACCAGCAGCACGGCCAGTACATTGTGGCCAATTCGGAAATCTTTGGTCTTAAACAAGAGGATCTTAATATTATCGGAAACGTAATCCGTTACCACCGGGATGAACTGCCTTCCCCGGCGGATATTGACTACATTGCCCTCCAGCGGGAGGAGCGGATCCTGGTCTTAAAAATGGCGTCGATCCTTAGGGTCGCGGACGCGCTGGACAAGGGACATTCCCGGCGGATTGCCGGTATTAGAATAGAAAAACGGGAAGAAACCCTGATCATCCACGGAAGGGATTCGCCGGATCAGGGAAAGGATACGGAGGGTTCTCCGGCGGAAGAACATACCGGAGGGGAAATGGAACCCTATGCGCCGGTGGTATACCGGGATATGTCCCTGGAACAGATAGGCCTTAGGGAAAAGGGAGACCTTTTTCAGGATGTGTTTGGATACAAGGTAATTTTGGTATGAGCGGACAGCGCCGGTTTAACCGGGAACTATCCTGGATCCACTACAATAACCGGATCCTTGAAGAAGGGCTTCGCCGGGATCTTCCGCCCCTGGAACGGTTTCGCTTCCTTTCGATTGTATCTTCCAACTGTGATGAATTTTTTATGATCCGGATCGCCGCCCTTAAACGGGCCCGTACCCTGGAGCCCCCGGAGGGTATGGCATACACTGCGGAGGAGATCTTGGATACCGCCGCCGGTATGACCAGGTCAATGTTAACGCGGCTCTACGGCTGCCTTGAGGCGGAAATTTTTCCCGCCCTGGCTGCGGGGGGCCTGGAACTGCGCCGCCCCCCCTTTACCGCCGAAGAAAGCAGCTACCTTAAACCCCTGTTTATGCGGGAGATCCTCTCTACCCTTACCCCCCTGCGCTTTGGCACCCCGGAGGAAGACCCCGTTTCCACGGAGGCCGGGGAGCCGGGCATCGCCAACGGTATCCTCTACGGAGCCTTCCTTCTTAAAAAAATAGAAGATCCCGATCCGGGCCTGTGTATCTCCATCGTAGAAATTCCGCCAATCCTGGATCGCTTTATCCGCATCGGGGGACCGCCGGGGCGCCTGCATTGGGCCCTGCTGGACGACCTGCTGATGCTCTGGGGGGACGCGTTTTTTTCCGGCTACGAGGTGCGGGAACGGATCCTGTTCCGGGTACACCGAGACGCGGATTTTTCGGTGGACGAAAGGCGGGACGAAGATTTTGTGGAGGCCATGGAAGAGGTTCTGGTAAACCGCCGCCGTTCCCCGGCGGTACGCATGATCCATTCTCCGGGAAGCCGGATTATCACAACCACCCTGGCCCGCCGCCTGGGACTGGAAGACCGGGATCTGTTCTCTGTGGAGGGACCCCTTAATCTGGGCAGCCTGGGCAGTTTAAGCCTTACACCGGGCTTTGACAAACTAAAGTGCAAGCCCCACAAGCCGTGTCCCCACCCCGCCTTTTCCGGGGATGTTTCTGTATGGGAGGTTATACGAAAGGGCGACGTACTCCTAACCCTTCCTTACCAGTCCTTTGATCCGGTGGTCCGGTTTTTTCAGGAAGCGGCCTCGGATTCCCTGGTTATTTCGATCAAGGCCACCCTGTACAGAACCAGCGGAAATTCCCCGGTGGTCCGGGCCCTGGAACAGGCGGCGCTGCAGGGCAAACATGTTACCGCGGTGGTGGAACTAAAGGCCCGGTTCGACGAAGAGCAAAATATTTCCTGGGCCAACCGGCTTGAAAAAGCGGGGGTTATTGTAATCTACGGCCTGGCCAGACTTAAGATCCATGCAAAAATAAGCCAGGTAATCCGGCGGGAAATAGACGGCCTGGTCCGGTACATTCACCTTTCCACAGGAAATTACAACGACAAGACCGCCCGGTTTTACAGCGATCTTTCCCTCTTTACCTGCCGGGAAGATTTTGGAAACGACGCCACCTTCTTTTTTAACATGCTTTCCGGCTATTCGGTCCTGGACTCCATGCGCCGGCTGGTCATGGCCCCCCGGCGCCTTAAACAGCGGTTTATTGAACTTATTGACCGGGAAACCAAGCGGGCAAGCCAGGGATCGCCGGGCAGGATCATCGCCAAGATGAACGCCCTGGTGGACGACGATGTGGCCGCAGCCCTTTACCGGGCTTCCCAGGGGGGGGTAAAAATCAACCTGAACGTTCGTGGAATCTGCACCCTGGTACCGGGGGTGCCGGGGCTTTCCGAAACTATCCGGGTCATAAGCATCGTGGACAGGTTTCTGGAACATTCCCGAATCTTTTACTTTAACAACGGCGGAGCGGAGGAATTTTATATCTCCAGCGCCGACTGGATGCCCCGTAACCTGGAACGGCGGGTGGAGCTTCTTATTCCCATTCTGGATGGGGAAGTACAGGAGGAACTGCGGATTATCCTGGACGCGTATTTTACCGACAATACCCAGGCCTGGGTTTTGGGAGAAAACGGAGCGTGGACCCGCCGGAGCCCCCAGGGGGATGAAAAGCCCTTCAGAGCCCAGGAATATCTTCAGAACCGGGCGGAAAAAGCCGCGGAACAGCCCTGGAAGGCACGGCAGGACTTTATCATACGCCGAAGTCTGCCGCCGGGAACCTAAGATGCTTTCCGCGGATTATTTATAGAGGTGTTTAAAAACTTTAATTTTTAAACAACACCCGCGTAAAAACAGCAAAATGCGGGACATTGAAACCCACAGGGTTTCTTGCAAGACTTAAAGCCAAGCTTTGCTTGACAGATAACCAACCGGGTTATTGAAATAAGTCCAATAAGAGGTTTTGCGGACATGACCGAAACTATGACGCTCCTGGTCATCCAGGTGGGGTTGATTTTATTCGCGGTTCGCCTGGGAGGACGGCTCGTTAGGCTCGCCGGAATACCGCCGGTACTGGGGGAACTCCTCGCAGGGGTGGTGATTGGCCCCTATGCGCTGGGAAACATAGCTCTGCCGGGCTTTCCCCGGGGAATATTCCCCCTGGCCGAAGCCCTGGAAGCCTCCGGTGGCGCCATGGCGGTACGGCCGGAACTGTACGGCCTGGCGGTTATTGCGTCGATTATCCTGCTCTTTGCTTCCGGGCTTGAGACGGACCTGGCCCTTTTTCTCCGGTATTCCCTGGCCGGGGGCATTATCGGCCTGGGCGGGGTAATTTTTTCCTTTGCCCTGGGGACCCTTACGGGCATGCTGGTTCTGAATGTTCCCCCGGCGGATCCCCGCTGCCTTTTTCTGGGGATCCTGTCCACCGCCACATCCGTAGGTATTACCGCCCGGATACTTCGGGATCATAAAAAGATGGATTCCCCCGAAGGGGTAACGATCCTGGCGGCGGCGGTTTTTGACGATGTGCTGGGGATCATCGCCCTGGCGGTGGTACTTGGAATTGTCGCGGTATTAACCGGCCATGCCAACACCGAAGGGGGGCTTTCTGCATACGGGATCCTTGCCATCGCCGGTAAGGCCTTTGGAATATGGCTGGGCTTTACGGCCCTGGGTTTAATCTTTTCTGTCCAGGTGGGAAAATTTTTAAAACTCTTTAAATCCAGTTTTGATTTTTCGATACTGGCCCTGGGAACGGCCTTGATCCTGGCGGGGGTTTTTGAAAAGCAGGGATTGGCCATGATCATCGGGGCATACGTTGCGGGGCTTTCTCTTTCCAAAACAGACATCGCGGCGGTAATCCAGGAAAAGATCCGGGGCCTTTATGATTTTTTTGTTCCCATCTTTTTTGCCGTCATGGGAATGATGGTGGACCTCCGGGAGGTCCTCTCTCTCCCGGTGCTGATCTTCGGGGCGCTTTATACTCTTACGGCGATTCTGGCCAAGGTCGCAGGCTGCGGCGGCCCCGCCCTGCTTTTGGGATTTAAACTCTGCGGAGCCCTTCGTATCGGCGCCGGCATGGTTCCCCGGGGAGAGGTAGCCCTAATTATTGCCGGTATAGGGCTTTCTTCGGGGATCCTGGATAATCAATTGTTTGGGGTGATCATCCTTATGACTCTGGTTACCACCCTGGTGGCCCCTCCCATTCTGTCCGCGTTTCTTCGCATCCCCGGCCCGGGGACCCGTAAACCCGTTAAGGACGAAGGCAACGCCCAGGGAACCTGGGATTTTGGTTCCGAGGAAATTGCCAGTCTGGTGATGGATACCCTTCAGCGGGACCTAAAAACCGAGGGCTTTTACGTTCAGATCATGGACATAGACGAGGGCCTTTCCCAGGCCCGGAAGGACAATATCACCCTGTCGATCTGTCAAACCGGAAACACCGTTACCATAGAAAGTTCCGCACAGGATCTTCCCTTTGTAAAAACCGCAGTTTACGAGGCTATCCTTAGGCTTAACGATTCCATTCAGCGGCTAAAAAAATCCGCGGATCCCCAGGCGATGAAAAAAGAAATTTCCGGCCTGGAGGGCCGCATGCAGGAAGATGTCTTGTCTCTGATACGGCCGGAACTTATCCGTCTGGATCTTAAGGGAGAAACCAAGGAAGAGGTGCTTACCGAACTGGTGGACCTTATTGCCGCAGAGGGATCGCCCATAAACCGGGATGAAACGCTAAAGGCCATATTCCGGCGGGAAAAAACCATGAGTACCGGCATGGAACACGGCATTGCCCTGCCCCATGCAAAAACCGACGGAACCGGTGAAATACAAGTAGCGGTGGGGATTAAAAAAACCGGCATTGAATTTGGTTCCCTGGACGGAGAAAAATCCCGGCTTTTTATTATGATCGTTTCCCCTAAAAAAACCTCCGGCCCCCACATTCAGTTTCTGGCCGCCATAGGGGCGGTGCTGCAGGATCCTCATATTCGCGAACAAACCCTGGCCGCAAAAACCACCGGGGATGCCGCCGCTTTGCTGCGGGGAACCGTAAACCGCTAGCGGGCCGGGGCGGTGAGCGGCCTAACGGTAAAAGTTTTCCGCTGGATGGGCGAAGGCCCCCAGCGCAGAACGGCCTGCCGGTGGTCCGCCGTGGGGTAGCCCTTGTGCCGGTCGTAGCCGTATTCCGGGTAAAACCAGGAATACCGGACCATCATTCTGTCCCGGGCGGTTTTGGCCAGAATCGAAGCGGCCATTACCTCGGGAACCGCCGCGTCCGCTTTAACCAGAGCCCGGCATGGTATGGGGAGTTCCGGACAGTAGAGGCCGTCGGCCACGGCGCTAAGAACCACAGCGGGGGAACGGGCGATTCCATAATCCGGAAATGCGGCATCCAGGGCTTCCCAGGCCCTGGTCATGGCAAGCAAGCTTGCCCGGAGTATGTTGATCCTGTCTATTTCCGACGCTTCTGCCCAGCCTATACCCCAGGCCGCTTTTTCCGTTATCAGCGCCGCGGCCTTATTCCGTTGCCCCGGGCTTAGTTTTTTTGAATCCCCCAGGATGTCCAGAGGAAAATCCCGGGGAAGAATAACCGCGGCCGCGGAAACAGGCCCCGCCAGGGGGCCCCGGCCCGCCTCATCCAGACCCACCACCACAGGGGGTTTCATCGCTGCTCAAGAACGGGCAGGACCTTCCGCAGTTCTCCGTCCTGCTTGTAGTAGTACTCGTCCAATTCCTGGAAGGAAAGACCCACCAGTTCATGGCTCATATAGTGGATCCAGGTATCCTCTTCGGCCACCGACAGTTCATGCTTCCGGCACCAGTAATCGGGCTGAACGGGGAGCTGTTCGCCCTTGTCGAAAAAAAACTTGTAATCATGGACCGCCACCCTAAGATCATGCCGGGGAATACCCTTTTCCAGAATAATCCCCGCCAGATAGTTAATGGTCTTTCCGGAGTCAAAAATATCGTCCACCAAAAGTACCTTGTCCCCAATCCGCAGATGCTCTGGCGCATAGGTCCATCCTTCAACCTTAATTTGTCCCGACTGGCGTACATCCGTATAGGATCGGGCCACCACCGCGGCGTAATATACCGGCCGGCCCTGGTGTTTTATTATTTTAAAATACTCGCTTATCACATTACCCAGATAGGCTCCGCCCCGCAGGGATACGTAGATCACATCGGGTATAAAACCGTCGTTATAAATTCTACAGGCAAGTTTAAGCGCATTATTTCGTACCGTATCATAGGAGAGAAATTCCTTCTTCATGGAAAAACTATACCATACCACGGGGTAAACGGCCATATGCCAAGGGAATGGATTCCGGATCTTAGCAAAACCGGCGGCGCATACCCCTCCGTTCAGAATGAACAGGAAACCCGGTGCGTTCTGTGCCGCGAACGGTTTTTTCACCACCCGAGCCAGGGCCCGCCGGGCCGCGCCTCCGTTCCTCGGTAGATACTGCGAAAGCAGTTTCCTTACGGTCCCTTCAGGCCCACCCGCCGCCTGCACTCCGCCGCAATGGCGCTTGGCGCCATTGCGCACTCAGGGGGCCACAACACGGAAGCCAATGATGTAGTTCCGGCCGTCCGGACTGCTACCGCCCCGGAGATCCGGCTTATAGTTGTTCCGGTAGGTGACCGCACAGCTAGACGCATCGCTGACCCACGCACCGCCCCGGATAATCCGCACCGGGATGGAGAACCCGGACCACGCCGGATCGGTCACCGTCTCTGATGAAATGATAACGCAGTCCCAGTCCCAGCACAAGTCCCATACGTTCCCGCTCATGTCATACAGCCCCAGGGAGTTTGCTCTTTTTCTGCCTACCGGATGGGTAGCACCTGACGAATTACCGGAGTACCACGCGTAATTACCCAATTCGGAGTCAGTATTGGTCCCCGCCCATTTATTGGTAAACGAACCGCTGGTGGACGGCACCTTTCCGCCACGGGCCGCGTATTCCCACTGGGCCTCCGTCGGTAATCGGTAGCCGTTGGCGCTGGTCTTTATCACCGGCATGTCCGCCGCCGTACTGGCCCCGCTTTCATTAGTCGAAATCCGTAGTACCGTGCCGTACCCGGTATCGGTGTAATATACCGGCTCCTTCCCGTCCATCTCGCTGTACGCGTTGCACCACACTATCGCATCCCGCCAGTTAATACCCGTTATCGGTTCCTTCTTTGCCGTGCCGGTGGAACTGGGGGGAGCCCCGCCGGTTCCGTCATGCCCCTCACAGCCCGCATTGGCAAAGGTATATTTGTTACCGCCGCGGGCGGCATCGGTTGCCCACTGCTTCACCTCGTACCACAGTTCATAGGTGGTTTCGTATTTCGCAATCTTGAAGGGGCTCAATGTTACCGTGCGGCCCGAAGGAAACAACGTGT
>JAISOA010000049.1 GCA_031275945.1 Spirochaetaceae bacterium | reverse complement strand
GCCGATTTTCGGATCGGGGTGTGGACCCGGCCGGTACAATAAATTTTTTCTCCAACGAAGATATCCAGGAGCTTGCTTCTGGGTATCTTCATTGACAGGCATTCCGGAATGTGAAATACTCTTTTACACTGGGGTGCTCATGAAATATATATTTTCCGTAAATCACATTGTCCGGACAGGTTTTTTTGTCCTCTTCTTTTTTATTCTCTGCGCCGCCGGAAGCACCCAGGACGAAACCTGGCAAATCGTGAATTCCGGTGGCGATCTGCTGGGTTCCTGGGAGGGAACCGACACCCTGTCGATACCCAAGGATGAAAATGCATTTATTCCCGCCTCTTTTTTAAAGGTCGTGGTAAGACTGGTATGTACCAAGGACAATGTAACGGTTTTGATACGGGTGGATTTTGATCAGTTCCTTAAGGATCTGCTTGCCTTGCCCCAGGTTCGAGATACAGGCATTAGCAAAGAGGTGTTTTGGGAGTCCGTAACTTCCCAATTTCTGGAGATGCGTCCCGAATTATCATTCCAGGGTTATTCCATAGAGTACCAGCAGTCCGAGGCGGTGGAAGCCTTTTTAAATGATAATACCCTAAAAATTAACGGCCGCCGGAACAGGCTTAAAATTATATTCACTGCACCGCTCACCCTGGGACTGGGGGATGCAGGTCTTGAGGAAATTGTACTGGTTAAAAAGCGCTGAGGGGGCCTCAGTGTCCCCGTTCGGCAAGCTGGGACAGTATCTTTTCTGCAAGCACCCTAAACTGGGGCGGTAGCGATTCCCCCTCGGGCCCGGCATATCGGGTTAAAAGCTCTTCAAAGCCCTGACGGGCTTCGGCGTATTTTTTCTGCTTGTACTTGATAAAGGCAATTTCATACTTTCCGGTGCATAGAAACTCTCCCACATCGCCGTAGCGTTCCAAAAGGGCCTCGTAATACTGCAGGGCTCTCTTGTAGTTATTAACGTCCGTTGCCGCCTGGGCATTTTGGATGATCTTTGCCGGAGTCATATCATCCGGAATATCTACGGGACCCGAAGCGCATGAAGTCAGCAGCAAAAGGGCCCCTAGAATGCTCAATTGGGTTTTCATACCCGAACTATACTCCAAAATTCCCGGCAGGGAAAGGGGCCGGCGAAAAGAATGGAGGCTCTGGCGGAAAGAACGGAAGCTGGAATTGACAAGAACGGGTTTTTTCTGTACCACCTTGAATATGGTTGTTGGTATCGTCGGCGCCGCAGGATACGCGGGGGTGGAACTTGTCCGGATCCTCTCCCCCCATCCGGCGGTGGACACCCTGGCTTTAGCTTCCGTAAGCCGCCGGGGACAGGATATACGGGAATTGTACCCTAATTTTCTTGGCCCCCTGTCCCGGCGGGAAAAATTCGGAGCGGGAACCATGGAAAGTCCCGAAGAGACCATAGACAGGTCCGACATAGTTTTTGGTGCCCTGCCCGCAGGGACCGGGGAGCCCTATGCCAAGGCCTGCTTGGACCGGGGGATTTCCTACATAGACCTTTCCGCGGACTTTCGCTTTGACGAAGATCAGGAAACCTACACTGCATGGTACGGTCTGTCGTGGCAGTACCCGGCGCTTCACCACCGCTCGGTGTACGGCCTGCCGGAACTTAACCGGGACCTCATAAAGACCCTGGCAGCCCGGGGGCCGGTGATTATTGGCAATCCGGGTTGCTTTCCCACGGTGATTTCCCTGGCCGCCTATCCTGCGGTGTGTCATAGGGCGGGGAAGGCTCCCCCCTGTGCCGTACAAGGTAAGGGCACAGCCCCCTCTAGGGGGGATCCCCCGGTCCTGGCGCCGGGTTCTACGCTTATTGCCGATGCGGTTTCGGGGGTTACCGGCGCGGGAAGGGAACTGGCCAGGGCCTACCATTTCCCCGAATGTTCCGATTCCGTAAGTTCCTATAAGGTGGGGGTCCATCGCCATACCCCCGAAATAAGCCGGAATCTTATGAAGATGGCCGGAAAGGCCGTACCGGTGGTTTTTACTCCCCATCTGGGACCCCTAAACCGGGGCATCCTTGCCACAGTGTACATTCCCCTCGATTCCCCGGCGGTCCCGGATCTTTCCGGCGCCGGGGAGTCTCCCGGAAAGCCCAGCCCGGACGGGCCGCCGAAAGAAGGGCGGGTAGAAAAAGAAAAGGCCCTGCGGGAATGGTACGCGGAGTTTTACCGGGACGAGCCCTTTGTACGGATCCTTCCCTCGGGGGTAAACGCCGCGACCGGCAGGGTACGGCAGTCAAATTTTTGCGATATTTCCGTTCACCTGGATCAAAGCGGCACCATGCTGATCCTGGAATCGGCCATCGACAATATGGTAAAGGGCGCGGCGGGACAGGCGGTACAGAATATGAATATTATCTGCGGTTTTGAAGAGACCCAGGGCCTTGAAGCTCTGCCCGCGTTGTTTTAGGGGAACGTTCCGCCTATTCGCCATGCTTGAAGGAAAACTATGGAAGAAGTAAAAGAACTGCCGGGCGGAATCTGCGCCCCCAGGGGCTTTAGGGCCGGGGGCGTGCGGGCCGGCATCAAGGCCGGCGCTTCCAAGCGGGATCTGGCTCTGGTATATTCGGACCGTCCCTGCAGTTCCGCGGCGGTGTTTACCCGCAACCGGGTACAGGCCGCAAGCGTCATCGTAAGCCGGGAACATCTGGAAAAAAGCGGGGGCCGGATCCGGGCCCTGATTGCCAATTCCGGAAACGCCAACGCATGTACCGGGGAAGCGGGACTGGCCGCGGCCCGGCGCATGGCGGCCCTGGGGGCGGAAAAACTTGCCCTTAGGCCCGAAGAATGCGCCGTGGCCTCCACCGGGGTTATCGGCGTACCGCTGCCCCTGCCGCTCATTGAAGCGGCCATGAACGGGCTTGCGGCAAGTCTTTGTGCCGGCGAAGCCGGGGCCCTGGCGGCCCTGGAGGCGATTATGACCACCGATACCAGAAAAAAACAGGGGGCCCTTCAGTGCAGGCTGCCGGCGGGACATGATATCCGCATAGGGGCCATGACAAAAGGATCGGGGATGATCCACCCCAATATGGCCACCATGATCTGCCTTATTACCACCGATGCGGCCCTTTCATCTGCGATGCTGGACCAGGCCCTGCGCCGGGCCGTGGACCGTTCTTTTAACCGGCTTACGGTGGACGGGGATATGTCTACCAATGACATGGTCCTTATTATGGCCGGCGGGGCCGCTGAAAATGATCCCATAGAAACCGAAGGAAAAGCCTATGAGGTATTTGCCGGGGCTTTGGAAACCCTGTGCGTTAAACTTGCCCGGGCCAGGGCCCGGGACGGGGAGGGGGCTTCCCGGATTATAACCGTTACCGTTGAGGGGGCCGCATCGGAGGCGGAGGCTGCGGTCCTGGCCCGTTCCGTGGCAGGATCCAACCTGGTCAAGGCCGCCTGTTTCGGTTCCGATGCAAACTGGGGCCGGGTCATCTGTGCCCTGGGCTATGCGGGGATCCCCTTTGATCCCGCCTTGGTGGAAATCGTGTTTAAAAGCGCCGAAGGCTCGATCCCCGTATGCCGGAACGGCGCGCCCCTGCCTTTTTCCGAGGCGGAGGCGAAAAAAATTTTGTCCCAGGAAGAAGTCGAAATCCTCATCCGTTTGAATAGACCCTTGGACGGTTCCCCGGATGATCCCTGTGACGGTCCCCGGGATACCGGCCCGGGAAGAGCCTCGGCCTGGGGCTGTGATCTTAGCTATGAGTATGTCAAAATAAACGGAGATTACCGTTCTTAATTTTGTAACAAATCGGGGGAGGGAAAATTATGGTACATCTGGTCGTGACTTTTAGTATCAAAGAGGGCAAAATGGAAGAATACCTTGGGGAGCTTAAAAAACTGCGTCCTTTGGTATTGGCAGAAAAAGGCTGCGTGGAATACACCTTTGCCCGGGAATATCAATCCCCTATTGCCATCCAGGAGGCGGTTGATCCAAACCGTCTTACGCTGATTGAAAAATGGGAAACCCCGGAAGCATTGGCGATCCACGGGAAAGCTCCCCACATGAAGGAATTCGAACCCCGGCTTGCCCCCCTGAGGGTAGGCGCATCCGCCAGGGTTATGGAAGCCGCCCTATGAATGACCGGGCGGAAGTGCTAATCCACGCCTTGCCCTATATCAAACAGTACCGGGGAAAGACCCTGGTGGTCAAATACGGCGGGAATGCGATGATCAACGGGGAACTTAAAAAGGCGGTTGTTGAAGATCTGATCTTAATGAACTACGTGGGGATCCGGATTGTCCTGGTCCACGGCGGAGGGCCGGAAATTGAAGGGATGCTTAAGGCCCTGGGAAAAGAGACCCGTTTTGTCCAGGGGCTTCGCTATACCGGTGAGGAAACCATGGAAGTGGTCCAGATGGTCCTGTGCGGCAAGGTAAACAAGGATATTACCGCCCTCATCGAAAATTCCGGCGGCCGGGCCCTGGGACTCTGCGGCATAGACGGGGCCATGTTGCAGGCCCGGCAGTACCGGCCCGGCGGTGAAGACCTGGGCCTGGTAGGAGAGATCGTTTCGGTAAACACCCAGATCCTGGAAAGCATTCTTTCCACCGGGGCTATTCCCGTGGTATCCTCCGTAGCCCTGGGAGCGGGGGAAGATACCGGCAAGGTCTTTAACGTCAACGCCGATACCGCCGCGGCCAGGATTGCCTGGACCCTGGGGGCAGAGAAATTGATCCTCATGACCGATGTCCGGGGCATCCTGCGGGACCTTCACGATGATAATTCCCTTATCAAGGCCGTTTCCCGTTCCGGCCTGGAGGAGCTTAAAAAAAACGGAACCGTCAGCAAGGGAATGATTCCAAAAGTGGATTGCTGCGCCCTGGCCATCGATGGAGGAGTCGCCAAGGCCCATATCATAGATGGCCGGCTTCCCCATGCGTTGCTTATAGAGCTGTTTACCGATGAAGGTATCGGCACCATGATTGAAAGGGACCTTTAATCCGCTAAGCCGGTGAATTTCAGGATGTAAAAAACCATCAGATGCCGGCAGACATTTTCGAATGCCAGGGCTGTGATGAAACGGTTATGTATGGACCCCTTGACACCCGGAAGG
>JAISOA010000164.1 GCA_031275945.1 Spirochaetaceae bacterium | reverse complement strand
CAAACGGCGGTAATGCTCTTCGTTTCTTCGTCAACAGACTGCACAACCATTTTTGCGCTGTTTGACAATCCCGAAACGACAACCACGTCTCCAATTAATCTCTCTGTAGCCCGAACACTCATTATAACCCCTTACAATATGATGCATATAAAACAAAAAATATCTGAGCCGCACACGATTCGAACGTGTGACCCACGCCTTAAAAGGGCGTTGCTCTACCTACTGAGCTAGCGGCCCGGTGTTATGTGTGATAAAAGATCCGCTTCGTATTATGCACACCCGGTACATACCTAGCCGTATTATGGACAACAAATGAATATCATGTCAATAACCCGTAGTATGGAATGACAAAACAAAGCGCCAACCGGTAACACGCTAGTAGCGAAAGAGAATGCCCAGATCAAGGGCCAATACCCGGTTATCCCCCGGATTATCCCCCAGTTCCCTGCCCCTTACGGCGACATCCAGCGTCAGCACATGCATGTCCAGGCCAAAGCCAAAGGAAGGAAGAGCGTCGGCCACCCCTACCCTAATCCGTAGAATTTCCATGACGCTTATTTCCATTCCCAGGCTTACATTAAGAACGGGGTTCCGGGGATCGGTAGAAAACAGATCGATAAAATCCCGGTAATCCAGCATTACCATGGCTCCACTGATATAGCGGTCAAGAAAATCGTTGCGGATCCGGTACAGAACCCCAAGGGCCAGCCGGGGCGTAACGGTTCCGTATACTTGGGTTCCTCCGCTTCCGCGATCCGCAATTTCTGCATACCGGGTTACCAGGGCGGGGGAATACACATCGGACCCTGCCAGGGCCAGGGTTAGGCAGTTTGCAAATGTATAGCGTATCCCCAGATCCAGGCCAATGCCGAATTGGGAGGAATAGGGACTGGAAGAAGCCTGTTTTGTTATTTCGCTTATATCGCTGATGGATCCGCTCAGGCCTAAGATCCCCCGGTAAAAGGCCTTTCCTAAAAAACCCAGATCCAAAAGATGATCCTCCCGTTCCAGGATGCGGAAAGAAAAGCCCCCCGCCATGAAGATCTCTTCCGAAAGAAAGGGATAGATCCACAATCCCCGGACGCTTGCATCGGCGGTGGTACGATTAAAGATGCCGAATCCGAATCCCCGATCTACCAGGCCCAGGGCAAGGGGTCCTCCCAGATCAAATCCCGCCCCAAAGTCCTGGGAGTGTACCAGGGAAGAAATGTCCGCGGAACCCTTATGTACGACTACCCGGTCCAGCATTTCAAGGACAGGACCGTATATGCCGACGGAAATTTCCGCCGCGCTGAATTGTCTTTCTATTCCCACAAATGCGGCGGGGTTGGAGAACAATGAGGAAAAGTCGTCTCCCAGGGCGGCGTGGATGCCGCCGAAACCTGCCGCTCTGGCGGAAGGCATAACAAAGGGCTTGATGCTTTCCGCCCCAGCGGAAACAAGGGCGAAAAACGAGAACACCACCGGTAAAAGCTTTTTCATACTACCGCACTACCTTGCCCCACGCGTCAAAATCCTTTCCCGGCAAATGGGCCTGAATACTACAGTTCAGGATCGAGCCCGGTCTGGGCCGGACAGAAAAATCATCCGGGGCCGGTGAAACGAGGAGTCTTATATAATTATCGGTCAGAGCGGGAAAAACCGGGGGAAAAAAATCGGTTTTTTCCGCCGGGGAAGAACCGGCGCTGTTCTTTCCGGTCCCTTCGCTGCGCTTTGATTCGACCACGGCCCCCACGATCCTTCCCAGCCAGCGGCCCACATAATCCTGCCTTCCCTGCCGGGACAGTTCCAACAGGACCGCAAGCCGTTTTCCGGCGGTACCCCGGCTTACCTGATCCCGCATCACCGCCGCCCTGGTTCCACTTCGTTTGGAATAGGGAAAACCATGGATGGCGGCAAACCCAAGGTCCCGGCACAGGGCGGCGCTTGACCGGAAATCGCCGCCGGTTTCGCCGGGAAAACCGGTGATCATGTCGCAGGCCAAAAACGGGTCCTCCTTAACCTGCCGCAGCCGTTCCGCGACGCTGACTATATCGTTAACCAGATAGGGTCTGCCCATGGCGGAAAGAATGCGGTTGCTTCCGGATTGGACCGAAAGGTGAAAATGGGGCCGTATACGGGGGTGGGAAAGGATCTGAAAAAATTCATCTGTTAAAACAGCCGGTTCGGGCTCAATAGAAGAAAGCCGCAGAGCAATCCTGCCGGTATGTTCCAGCAAAATCCGCAGCAGGGCCGGTAGTCCTACCGGCTTATCCCCCGGGGAACGATACTGGCAGATATTTACCCCGGTTAACACCGCCTCGGGAATTCCCCGGTCTTCCAGGGCCTTTAACCTGCTACGCAGTTCCGTAGTCCCTAGGCTTATACTTTTGCCCCGGGCCAGGGGAACCCGGCAGTAGGCGCAGCTCCTGTCGCAGCCGTCCTGTATTTTTAAGAAGGCCCGGGAATGAAATAAGAATGTCCGGGGGTTAAACCGGAAGGCATCCGGGAAGATTCCGGCGTCCCTCCGGGTTCCGCGGCTACGGACCTGTTCTTCCAGCCACCGGGAAAGGATCGTGTCCGGAGATTCACCGGCATCCGCCAGAAACCGGGGTAGATCCAGCAGGGCGTCCTTGGGGGGTACAAGGAACAAATTTTCGGCCCCCAGGCCGGATAATTCCGCTTCCCCAAGCCGGGCATAGCACCCGGTTATGAGTACCGTAGAGCCTCGGCCCAGCAAGAGCCGTATAATCCGCCGGGCCTTTTGTTCCGCCCGGGAAGTAACCGTACAGGTGTTGACAATAGAGAGATCCCCCCGGCCCAGTTCCTGCCAGGAACGGACGGGAAAACCCTGTTCCCGAAAGGCCTCGGCGATTGCTTCGGTTTCCAGTTGATTGAGTTTACATCCCAGGGTAAAAAAAGAAACGGCATACGGATACATAGAAATTTACAGGCCGCGTAGATTTGCCTTGGTCCGTTCCAGGCCCCGCCGGGCGTCGGCTAGCCGGGAATTTAAAGCCAGGGCCCGTTCATAGGCGCCGATTGCCGCCTGAAATTCCCCGGCATTTTCCCGGGCATAGGCCAGCCGGACCCACCATTCGGCATTTCCGGGCATATAGTATACCGCGGTGGACAAGGCGATATCCGCCCGGCGGAATTGTCCCCGGCGGATAAAAACTTCCCCAATATAATAATATACGATATTAACCCGCGTACCCTGGGGGGCAAGGTTAACATACTCCTGAAAGTACTGGAGAGCTTCGGTATTACGGCCCTGAAAATAGTATACCTCCCCCAGGATTTCGATGATCCGGGGATCATAACGGCTGATATTCTTTCCCGCCAGCGCATAGCTGCGACCCTCTTCATAGCGGCCCAGGGCAACCAGGCCCCAGCACAAAACCACATGGGATTCCAGATTATTGGGGTTCGCGGCGATTTCCGCCTTGCAGATTCGAACCGCCTCCTCAAAATTACCATTTCGGTATTCTTGGAGGGCGTCCACCCTTTGCTGGGCCTCCGCTACGGGGGAAAGGCAGATAAGGCATACAAGAAATCCCCCTATGCCGTAGCTTATTTTTATAAAAAGTTCCGGACCGTTCATTCGGGGTATTTTTTTTCGGTCATAATGCAGCGGCCCGTAAAATGACAGCCCATTTCCATGTTTATTTCCGGCGCGGTTACATTTCCGGTAAGTCTTCCCGTAACCGCCACTTCGACTTTTTCATCGGCAACCACATTACCCTTTACGGTGCCCAAAATAATCACCTCGGAAGTCCTGATATTCGCCTCCACCACCGCCTCTTCGTCGATCATCAAAAGACCCGTGGCGTTTATTTCGCCGGAAACCTTACCTTTTATTAAAAAGGGTTTTTCAAAACGGAGGGTGCCGGAAAATTCAATATCGGGGGAAAGAACGGTATCAAAATCTTCCAATTCCAGGGCGTCATTGTGTACATCCGTCATGGGCCCATCCTACTCCAAAGAAATCGAAGATTCAAGACCATTTCAATATAAAACATTATGGTTTCCGCACCACCGGTATACGGTGGGCCCATGGACCAGACGTTTACCGCCGGATTCTCCGGTTTTTAAGGGCAAGCAGCAGGTCCCCCTTGTTTTGACGATCCCCTCCGGGCATGATACAATGGGCTATGAAAAAACCGGGGGAACTTTCCCTCGTCCTGTATTGTTTACCCATCATAGAACGGGGG
>JAISOA010000159.1 GCA_031275945.1 Spirochaetaceae bacterium | reverse complement strand
AAAACGGCTGGTGGAACATAAAAAGGATGTGGTGATCCTGTTAGATTCCATTACCCGTCTTGCCCGGGCCTATAACCAAACCGTTCCCGCATCGGGCAAAATTCTTTCCGGCGGCGTGGATTCCAACGCCCTGCACAAGCCAAAGCGGTTTTTTGGCGCTGCAAGGAATATTGAAGAAGGGGGAAGCCTAACGATTATTTCCACCGCCCTGGTAGAAACCGGCAGCCGCATGGACGAGGTTATTTTTGAGGAATTTAAAGGTACCGGCAATATGGAGATCAACCTGGACCGGCGGATTTCCGACCGGCGGCTTTTCCCGGCCATTAATATCAAAAAATCCGGGACCAGGAAGGAAGAGCTTCTTTTGTCCGAAGAAGAACTCCAAAAGATCTGGATCCTTCGCAAGGTAATCAACCCCATGGATGATATTGAAATTATTGAACTGCTGGTTGATAGGATGAAGAAAAGCAAAAATAACGAAGCCTTTTTAAGGTCGATGAATACCGGCACCGCGGGAGTTGACTAAGGGCGATTTTACGGGTAACACTGTGGTACGGCCCTACAGGTTGTATACAAACACCGGTTTAACCGTATGAATAAGAACACGCAATCCCTAAACCGGAATACCGGACGGATGAAGTACGGAGGATTTTATCAATATGAAAGAAAAAATACACCCTAAATATGAACTTACTACCATAAGCTGTGCCTGCGGCAATGTAATTGAAACCCGATCCACCATTAAGGATATTAAAGTAGAAATTTGTTCCGCCTGCCATCCCTTTTTTACGGGAAAGCAAAAGCTGGTGGATACGGCGGGCCGCATAGAACGGTTCAGAAGAAAATACAATATCAAAGAACCCCAGTAAAATGCCCCAGGGCCGTCCGAGCCGCAACCGCGGGCTCTTATCCCGAAAGGCTGATCCGGTATGCGACGGGGATCCGTTTTCCCCGGTAGTCTTCGTCCCGAAGCGCTTCGGAAATATCCTCCAAGGTAGCATTCCCGGTCAAGCCTCCCGGGGATAATCCCAGTTTAAATTTTTGAACATTGGCGCTAAAGTACAGGGTTCCCTTGTTTTTAAGAAGCCGGAGGGATTTTGCAAGCAGCGCCTGGTGATCCCGGCGAAGGTCAAAGGGGACGGGCATTTTTTTTGAATTGGAAAATGCCGGAGGATCCAGGATGATAAGGTCCCAGCGCCGTTTTTCTTTTGCCGCCTTGTCCAGAAACCGCAGGACATCTTCCCGGATAAAATTGCAGCTATGGCCCTTGTCCTTAAGGAGGGGGCTGTTAAGAAGAAAATTTTCCCGGGCCCAGCCCAGGTAGGTGTTGGAAAGATCCACCGAATCCACCGAGGCTGATCCTCCTGCCGCGGCGCAGACGGAGAAGGAACCGGTATAGCTAAACAGGTTAAGGACCCGCCTGCCGGCGGCTTCTTCCCGGATCCGCAAGCGAAGGAGCCGACGGTCAAGAAAAAGTCCCGTGTCCAGGTAATCGGACAGGTTTACCTGGAACCGCAGCTGGTCTTCGCAAACTTCCGTTAAAAATTTTCCGGCGCCGGTTTTATGGTACTGGGCTTTTCCCCGCTGGGGTTCCCGGAATTTAATGAATATCCGGGCAGGATCTATCCCCAGGGCCTGCGCCGTCCCTTGCCGCATTGCTTCCAGCCACTGTTCTTCCTCCCCGGGATCTTTTTCATAGGGCCGTTTGTACAGGGCCCCAGCGACGGCTCCGTTGTACCAGTCCAGTACCAGGGGGATTTCCGGAATATCCCGGTCATACAGGCGGTATGCGTTGATCCGGCGGCGGCGGGCCCATTTGTCCAGATGCTTTTGCCGTTTTACAAGCCGGTTGGCAAGCATCCGGGCCTGGCCGGCGGTTTTGTCGCCGGTATTCACGGTTCCTTGAACCCGGGAAAGCTAAAATCCGTCATGGGGTAGGGGGCCATTCTATTCCACGGTAACGCTTTTTGCCAGATTCCGGGGTTTATCGGGATTATTGCCCCGCTGGATAGAGCAGTAGTAGGCAAAAAGCTGGGCGGGGATGATCGAAAGGAGGGGCGAAAAGCAATCCCGGGTTTTGGGGATGGTAAAGACTTCGTCCGCCACAGATTCAAAGAGGCGTTCCCCCTCCCAACTGATTACCAGGGACGAGGCGCCCCGGGCGCTGGTTTCCCTGATATTCGAGACAATCTTGTCAAAGAGGGCGGTCTGGGTAGCAATGGCAACCACCAAAGTATGTGTGTCCACCAAGGCAATGGGACCGTGTTTTAGTTCCCCGGCGGCAAATGCTTCGGAATGGGTATAGCTTATCTCTTTAAGTTTAAGGGCGCTTTCAAGGCTGATGGCGTAGTCAAACTGCCGCCCCATAAAAAAGACCTTGTGTTTATTGAACTGCCTGGAGGCAAAGCGCTGGATAAGATCCTGGGTGGAAAGGAGCTTTTCTGCCTGGGAAGGAATGCGGCGCAGATCCTCTATACAGGCCCGGTATTCCGTATCGTCGATGCGGGAACGAAGCTTTCCCAGCTTGACGGCCAAAAGGTACAGGCACATAAGCTGGGTGGTAAAAGCCTTCGTAGAGGCCACAGCTATTTCGGGGCCCGCCAGGGTAAAGAGGACCAGATCCGCTTCTCTGGCCAGGGTGGATCCTACCACATTGGTAATGGCCAGGACACGGTTTCCCCCCTTCTTGGCAAGCCGCATGGCCGCCAGGGTATCGGCGGTTTCTCCGGACTGGCTTATAACGATAAAGAGATCGTTTTCCTGGGCGACGGGATTGCGGTACCGGTACTCGGAGGCGATGTCTACCTCCACAGGGATCCGGGCAAAGTATTCAAAGGCGTATTTTGCCACCATGGCCGCATGCCAGGCGGTACCGCAGGCGGTGATCACAATACGGCGGGCGTTTCCGCAGAATTCCTCGAAATCAAACTCGTCAAAGGTAATATCCCCGGCTTTTATCCGGGGCCGCAGGGTGTCGGAAAGGGCCTTGGCCTGATCGTGAATTTCCTTAAGCATAAAGTGGGCATACCCGCCCTTTTCCGCCGCCTCGGCATCCCAGTCCACATGGAGGGGGGAACGGACAATATGATCCCCCTGGGAATTCAGTAATTCTACGTGATCCCGGTACAGCACCGCCAATTCCCCCTCTTCCATGTAGATCACCTCTCTGGTATGGGCAAGCAAAGCGGGAATATCCGACGCCACCAGATTTTCGTCCTTTCCCAGGCCGATAACCAGGGGATTATCCTTGCGGGCGGCGATGATCCGGTCAGGATAATCCGCCGCGGCAATGGCCAGGGCATAGGAACCTTCCAACCGCTTAAGGGTATTTTGCACCGCCTTAAGCAGTCCCTGGCCCTGACGGTAATAGTAATCAATAAGGTGGGCTATCACTTCCGTATCGGTCTCACTTTTAAACACCACCTCCCGGGCTTGGAGCCACTCCTTAAGCCGAAGGTAGTTTTCGATAATTCCGTTATGAACCACGGCGATGCGGTCCGATGCGCCGGTCTGGGGATGGGAGTTAACATCCGACGGTTCCCCGTGGGTAGCCCAGCGGGTGTGTCCTATACCCGCGGTGCCCCGGATCCGTTCATTTTTTAGCTTTTCCTCTAGGGCCCTAATTTGTCCCTTGGTTTTGCGGACCGTAACGGTTCCCTCGTGGAGGATGGCGATTCCGGCGGAATCATATCCCCGGTATTCAAGTTTTTTTAAGGAGTCCAGCAGTACAAAAACCGCCTCTTCCCTGCCAATGTAGCCGGTTATTCCACACATGTCTTCCTCCATTACCGGTTTAACATATTTTTTATTTATGGTAAACTCGTCTACATTCTGTATCAGTGTTTTGTTGGGAGGAACATGTGTACAAACCGGTGGACCCAAAAATAAACTTTCCCAAACTGGAAGAAGAGATCCTTTCGTTTTGGAAAGAAAACCGCATCTTTGAAAGATCAGTGGCCCAAAGGGACGGAAAAGAAGAATTTGTTTTTTACGACGGTCCCCCCTTTGCGACCGGGTTGCCCCACTTTGGACATTTTGTACCCTCTACCATAAAAGACATTATTCCCCGGTACAAGACGATGAAGGGCTTTCGGGTGGAACGCCGCTTTGGCTGGGACTGCCATGGCCTGCCGGTGGAAACGCTGATAGAGAAAGAACTGGGGCTTAACTCTAAAACTGATATTGAAGCATACGGGGTGGCGAAATTTAACGAAGCCTGCCGGACTTCGGTACTCCGGTACGTTACGGAATGGCGTCATATAATTACCCGCCTGGGCCGCTGGGTTGATTTTGACAATGACTATAAAACCATGGACAGCGATTATATGGAAACCATCTGGTGGGTCCTAAAGTCCCTGTGGGAAAAGGACCTGCTGTACGAAGGGTACTATATCCTGCCCTATTGTCCCCGGTGCGCCACGGTGCTTTCCAACCACGAGCTTAACCTGGGGGGATTCCGGGATGTCCACGATCCGGCTATTACCGTGCGGTTTAAGATCACCGGTACCGTCCCCGGCAGTTCCGCATCGGCAAACCTGGAACCGGCGGATCTGGCCGAAGGATCCGGAGGTGCCGCGTATATCCTGGCCTGGACTACCACGCCCTGGACCCTGCCGTCCAATCTGGCCCTTACCGTGGGACCGGAGATTGACTATGCCCTGGTGCAAGATAAAAACGACCGGTACATCCTGGCCCGGGCGCGGCTTTCCGCATATTACCGGAACGAGGGGGAATACAAGATCCTATGGGTAAAAAAGGGGAAGGATCTTAGGGGAATAACATACAAGCCCCTGTTTCCGTATTTTGCCTATGCGGCGGAAAAAAACGCCTTCCGTATTTATGCGGGGGACTTTGTTTCTACCGAAGACGGTACGGGGATTGTGCATACCGCCCCGGGTTTTGGAGAAGATGACGAACGGGTATTACGGGATACGGGGGTTCCGGTAATCTGTCCTATTGATTTGGAATGCCGCTTTACCGGAGAGGTTTCCGATTACCAGGGCCTTTTTGTCAAGGATGCGGATAAACCAATTATGGATAGGCTTTCAAAAGAGGGAAAGCTTATCAAGCGGGAACAGATCCTTCACGCCTATCCCCATTGCTGGAGATGCGGCAGCCCCCTGATTTACCGGGCCATAGGTTCCTGGTTTGTCCGGGTAGAAAGACTAAAACAAGATATGCTCGACGCCAACAGCCGGATATACTGGGTGCCGGACCATATTAAGTCCGGCCGTTTCGGCAAATGGCTGGAGGGCGCCCGGGACTGGGCCATAAGCCGCAACCGGTATTGGGGGAACCCCCTGCCTATTTGGCGCTGTGATGATTGCGGTAAAATTATCTGTATCGGAAGCAGGGAAGAACTGGAGGCCCTGTCGGGTAAAAGGCCCGGCGATCTCCACAAGCACTTTGTGGATACCATAACCATTCCCTGCGCCGGGGTTCCGGGGGGGCACGGCGGGGGTTCCTGCGGAGGAACCATGAGGCGGATACCGGAGGTGCTGGACTGCTGGTTTGAGTCCGGGGCCATGCCCTATGGTCAAAACCACTATCCTTTTGAAAATAAAGAATTTTTTGAAAAGAATTTTCCCGCGGACTTTATCAACGAGGGGCTCGATCAAACCCGGGGTTGGTTTTATACATTAACAATCCTGGCTGCGGCCCTGTTTAAAAAGCCGGCGTTTAAAAACTGTGTGGTTTCCGGGCTGGTTCTGGCCGGGGACGGCAAAAAAATGAGCAAAAGCCTTAAAAACTATACCGATCCTATGGAGGTTGTTAATTCCTTCGGCGCCGATGCGTTGCGGCTTTTTCTGATCCATTCGGCGGTGGTTAAGGCCGACGATCTGCGGTACAGCGACGAAGGGGTTAGGGATGTTATGAAGAGCATTATTCTGCCCCTGTGGAATGCCTATAGTTTTTTTGTTACCTACGCCAACATCGACGGGATCGAAGCTTCGCAGGCGCCGGAGGATCCTTCAAACCCCCTGGATCAGTGGATCCTTTCGGAGGCGGAAAACTTGGTGGAAAAAGTTACCGGGGCTTTGGAAGGATATGATCTTTCCCGGGCCGTGGACCCGGTGCTGGAATTTATCGATAACCTTAACAACTGGTACATCCGCCGTTCCCGTCGGCGCTTTTGGAAGAGCGAGAACGATAATGACAAGGCTGAAGCCTATGGAACCCTGGGGGATGTACTAAGGACCCTTATAACCGTAACGGCTCCCTTTATGCCTTTTACCACCGATGCGATCTGGCAAAACCTTGCCCTGCCCGGTGATCCCCCTTCGGTGCATTTGACGGACTATCCCGTGGTTCGGAAGGGCCGGCGGAATAAGTCGCTGGAATTTAAAATGGCCACAATCCAGCACGCGGTTTTCCTGGGCCGTTCCCTCCGCTCCCAGTATAACGTTAAAATACGCCAGCCCCTAAAAACGGTGGAGCTTGTAACCAGGAATCCGGAAGAAAAGAAAGTGCTTTTTGAAATGGAAGACATTATCCGGGAAGAGCTTAATGTTAAGCATGTGGTCATTAGGGACAACGAAGAAGATCTGGTGGAGTACGAGGCAAAGGCAAATTTCCGGATTTTAGGAAAAGAATTGGGCAAGGATATGAAGGCCGCGGCGGAGCGGATAGGGGCCCTAAGCCAGGCGGAAATTCAAGCCCTCCTTGACGGAGTGGCCCTTTCCCTGGACCTGGAGGGCCGGACGGTGGAAATTACCGCGGATAAGCTGGATATCCGGCGCATTGAAAAGGCAAACCTAAGGGTGCTTAACGAGGGAACCCTTACCGTGGCTTTGGATACAACCGTAACCGGCGATCTTGCCCGGGAGGGGGATGTGCGGGAGTTGGTTAGGGGAGTGCAAAATGCCCGGAAAGAAGCGGGCCTGGCGGTAAGCGACAGGATCCTTCTGTGCATTTACGGACCTTCCCGGCTTAAGCAGGCATGGGAAAATTTTTCCGACTATGTGGCTTCTGAGACTTTAGCGGTAACGGTGGAATGGGGTGAAAGGGAAGACATGGTGGAATTGGAAGCGGGGGATGAAAAATGGTTTATACGGGTGGAAAGGGCGGAGCCATGATGATAAAAAACCGGAAAGTAAAAATTCCAGGGAAGGGGTCTGGGTTTCCATGTTCCGGTGTGGGGCTCTTGCTCTTGCTGTTTCTGCTTTTGCCCCTCTTTGCCTCCTGCGCCTCGTCCTCCGCCAGCCCCCAGGCGTTTTATGCCGGGCGCAGAGATTTTTCCCTCATGGGACCCGGCGCAGACTTGTACATTAAGGCGGAGGTTCAATCGGTTCGTCCCATCCTGGAGGGTCTTATCCTGGGGGGGCTTACCGGGGCGGAGATAAAAGACTTCCTTGATATGAGTGAGACCTTGACCGCGGCGGTGTATATGGGAGAAGAACGCCGGTTTTATGCCGCCGCCACCGGCAGGTTCCCCAGCGCCCGGGGAGGGTTTTTCTTTGGGCTCAGCAAGGATTGGGAGAAGAGAAAGTCCTCCTCGGGAATAGACTATTGGTATTCGGACAAGTCCAAGCTGGGGGTATTTCTAAGGGGGAAGAACGCGTATCTTGCCAATGCGGATCCCTTCGTGCCTCCGCCGGGGGCCCGGGCCCCTGAGACTGTGGGGGCCCTGCAAAACGGAGCGGTTCTTTTAGGGTGGATGGAAGATCCCGCCTCGGCACTTAATACGATTGTTGCGGCCTTTGGGGTGCCTATCGCAATACCGGCGGAACGGCTGATCTTCGGGGTCTACCCCGGGGAAGAAAAAAATATCGGCTATACCGTGGTACTGCGTTTTGAAACCCCCACCCCTACCCAGGCAAATGCCCTGGTGCGGATCTTTACCCTGGCCCGGGCTGCCATTGCCGGGGCGGATTTTAGCAACCGCCCTGACATGGAGGCCCTGGCCCGGGCTTTTTTCTCTGGTACCCCCCGGCAGGAGGGTAATGCGCTGATCCTTACCAGCGGCCTTGTGAGCGGACCGGATATTGCTTTACTTTTTAATATTATCTCGTTATATTGAACTATTATGCCAACCTATGAATACCAATGTAAAAACTGCGGTCACGGTTTTGAAGTTTTTCAAAGTATGAGCGACGCCCCGCTTACGGAATGTCCCCAATGCGGCAGCGAAATTCGCCGGATCATCAACGGCGGCGGGGGGGTTATTTTTAAAGGTTCGGGTTTTTATGTCACCGACAAGGGAAAGTCCAAGGCCGCCGCCGGGGGGGACGGGAAATCCGCGGCGGAGGGCAAAAATACCGGGGAGGGAAAAATTGCCGCGGACGGGAAAAGCGCCGGGGATAGAAAAAGCCCCCCCGCCGGCAATTCCGCCTGCGCCTCTTGTCCCGCTTCTTCCCCCGGTGCGGAAAAAGCCGCGGGATAAGGCCTCCCTTCCCGTAGCCCCGTATGGCCGCCCGGTTTTTTTGCGATCACTGTGGAACTGAGGTTGCGCGGAATTCAAACCGCTGTCCCCGGTGCGGTCGTATGTTTGTCTTTGTACGCTGTCCGCAGTGCGGCTTTAGCGGCGAAGAATCACTGTTTACACAGGGATGCCCCGGCTGCGGGTACTGCGCCCCGGTCCCCAAGCCGGGGGAAGGGTCTGCCTGGCCCGATGCCGGGCCCCGGCCTGTGGCGGCAGGCAAGCTTCCCCCCTGGGTGTACATCCTGGCGGGCCTTGCGCTGGCCGCGGTGGCCGGGGCGCTGCTGTTTTTAATCGCCGCATAGGGGACAGGGTCCCTAAGAGCCTGTTGCAAAGGTATAAAAATTCACATTCGTGAATTATACGATTTTATGCGTGAAGCGCCACAAGCTCCTAGAAAAACGCCGTCGAGGGTTTTCAGCCTGTCCTTAAACAACTCCGTAGGCAAGCATGGCATCGGCCACTTTCAAAAACCCCGCGATATTTGCCCCCGCCACAAGGTTCCCGGGAGCGCCGTAGGCGGCCGATGCGTCATGAATATTCTTAAAAATATTCCGCATAATTTCCTGTAAGCGTTGGTCAACCTCAATGAAGGTCCAGGAAAGCCGTATGGAGTTCTGGCTCATTTCCAGGGCCGAAGTGGCAACCCCTCCGGCATTGGCGGCCTTTGCGGGCCCAAAAAGAATCCCGGCCTTAAGAAAGCGTTCCACCGCCCCGGGGACCGATGGCATGTTGGCCCCCTCGGCCACGGCAAAGCAGCCGTTTTTGATAAGCGCCGCGGCGTCCTCTTCATCCAGTTCGTTCTGGGTAGCGCAGGGAAGGGCGATGCCGCACTGTAATTTCCAGATTCCCCGGCCTTCATGGTATGTAGCGGATCTTTCCACATCGGCGTATTCCGCAAGCCTTCCCCGTTTTACAAGTTTAATTTCCTTTACCAGATCCAGGTTAATTCCTCCGGGGGCATGGATAAACCCGTTTGAATCGGAAAGGGCAATAACCCTGGCCCCCATTTCTATGGCTTTTTCGGCGGCAAAGATGGCCACGTTCCCCGAACCGGAGATAAGCACCGGAGTATCCTTAAACGATTTGCCTCGCTGATTCAGCATTTCTTCGGTAAAGTAACAGAGCCCGTATCCGGTGGCTTCGGTTCGCACCAGGGAACCGCCGTAGGATAAACCTTTGCCGGTAAGGATACCGGCAAAGCGGTTTGTTATCCGCTTGTACTGGCCGAAAAGAAAACCGATTTCCCGGACTCCCACTCCAATGTCCCCCGCGGGAACATCCGTGTCCGCATCAATATGGCGGTGCAGCTCCGTCATAAAACTTTGGCAGAAGCGCATAACCTCTCCGTCGCTTTTGCCCTTGGGGTCAAAGTCGGCGCCCCCTTTGGCGCCCCCGATGGGAAGGGAGGTAAGGCTGTTTTTAAATATCTGTTCAAAACCTAAAAATTTTATAATCGAGGTGTTCACGGAGGGATGAAACCGCAGCCCCCCCTTATACGGGCCAATGGCGGAATTAAACTGGATCCGGTAACCCCGGTTTACCCTGAGGATTCCCTGATCGTCCACCCAGGGAACCCGGAAAGATATAGACCGTTCCGGCTCCACCAGCCGGTCAATGATTCCCGCTTTGACTAGATCGGGCCGTTTTTCGATGATTAGATCCAGGCTTTCAAAAACTTCTTTAACAGCCTGTAAGAATTCCTTTTCGCCGTGGTTTCTTTTTTCCACATCGGCGAAAACCCGGTTGAGATATGCACTTGTAACCGGCATATTGTCTCCTTGGCATAAAAGTTGCTTTTTCAAGATTCTGTTTTGAAAAAGCTTCGGTAACCGGGGATCCCGGGAAGCGTTGTTTGGAGTCCAATCTTACTTCCTAAGAACTCCAATAACCTGTGATTACTCCACAGATTTTTTTCTTCAACAGTCCGGCTGAATCAGCCCTTTGGCTGGCAATTAAAAGAATAGAGTTGTTCGCCGGACAATATGATTTTCAAGTCCCTCCCGGGGCCTGAACCCGTTCCCGGTATAGTTCTATGGCCCGATCCACCTGCCTTGCCAGGGGCAGGGCCTCGGGCCCCGCAAGCAGGAAATGTTCATTTTGCAGGGGAAGCAGGATCCGTTCCCCGGGGGCGGAAAGGATCGCTTCGGCCATACCGGGGCTTATTTCTCCCATAAGACTGTGGGCGATAACAATGCCGATGGGACCCAAGATAAAATCCCCGGTTTTAACCGAGACCTTAAGGGCGTTTTCTCCGGTGGCGCCCCGGTGGGCTCCGGCTTTTATCATCCGTTCGGTGGCGGTGGAATTGGTCCCCAAGGCGATGATCTCAAGGTCCCTGTCCCCCAGATCCTTTAATTTGCCGATAAGCTGGACCCCTATGCCGCCGCCCATACCGTCTATCACCACAACCCTGTGCTTCATTCCGGGTCCCCCTTAAGCCAGTGATCTATGATGCACCGGGATACGGAACCGGGATCGGGAAGTTCCGGTGTCCCGGCCAGCACTGATTCCCGGGTAAACCATTGGGCATCGAGGATCTCCTGGCCGTCGCATTTTAGTTTACCCCCCTCGTAACGGGCGGTAAAGCCCGCCATAAGGGAGTTGGGAAAGGGCCAGCATTGGCTTGTGATATAGCGGATGTTCCGGATGTCCAAATTTACCTCTTCCTTTACTTCCCGGGCCACGGTATTTTCCAGACTTTCCCCCGCTTCGGTAAAACCGGCGATAAGACTGTACAGTTTGGGTTTGAATTTTTTATTGTGGGCCAGTAACGCCCGACCGTCGTCCCTGTATACCAGGGTAATAACCGCCGGGGAAATCCGGGGATATTCAATGCGGCCGCAGTGGGGACAGAGCCGGGCCAGTTCTAAAGGGGAGTCTCCGTTGACCGCTCCGCAGCTGCCGCAGTACGCCGAATCCCTGCGCCATTGCAGGACATGGTAGATCCGCAGCAGCCGGCGGGCCCTGTCGCTGCTTCCGGCGGAAGAATCTCCTGCGCCGGAGGGCCCCCGCTTGTCCGGTCCGGAAAAAAAGGCAGCGGCCCGGCGGACCGGAAGGGTCTGCCAGCCTGACGGGACGGGCGTATCCGGGGGCAGTAAAAACCCCGGCGGCATATCGTCCGCTTTTTGGCCCGGGATAGGGGGGACCGTATAATATTCCAACTCCCCGAAGGCCGGAAAAACGCTCCCGGCATCGATCCCGCCAAGGAATTCCGCATCTTCCATCCCCCGGGGGATTACCAGGTCGTTTCCTAGAAAAAGGTATACCCTTTTTGCCATATATACCAGGGTACACTTTCTGGAACGAAGAGAAAAGCCGGTACTTCGCCCGGCGGAAGAACACGCCGGCGGGCTCTGGGGATAAAAAAAGACGATGCGCCTGGACGTCATAGCCCGAAGGCTGTTGCGCACCGTCTTATCAGTTAGCAGCTATTCCAAAAAGAAAAGCTTGTGTGCTCCCGATATATCAATTATCGGTACTGTTTTGCGGTTCCTTAACCGGAAAATTGGCCCTAAGGGTTTTTAAGGTAAAATGTACCGCCGCGGCCAGGGAACGGTAAAAAAGGGCGCAGAATTCCAGGTGGTAGAGCAGCGGATCTCCTCTGTTTTGCAGTTGCTTTTCCAAATCTCCGGCGGGAGGAAACAGGAATCCCGCCGCCTCTTTTACAGGGCTTTCGGAGATGGACCTGTTAACCATATCCAGCTTTGAAAGTAATTTTTCTATTTCCCCGGCGGCTTTTTTGCCCCCCGTGCCGGCGGCATATTTTTCGCAACCCCGGGCGGCCCATTGTCCGGCCTCGTCCGCTTGGTTCCGGATGTCCTCCAACCCCCGGATTAAACATTCCAGGGCTTCGGCATAGCGTCTTTCCCGGCCCTTCTGCTCTTCCGGGGCAAAAAAGTCCCCGTCTATCCGGGAATATGCGTCGTTCAAAATACGGTTTATTTCTTCCTGCCGGGGAGGAAGGGTCAGCAGTTGTTCTATATCCGCGTTTATCAGCCCCGGGATGGATACCCCTTGGGGAGACAGGCTGTAATTCGGAATGTTTTTTTCCTGGCTAAGCCGGTTTTCAAACCATGCGGCGTATAAAGACAAGCGCCGGTCGGTTAGGACCATGCTGCCGTCCGCGGCTTTAACGGGAAAGGGGTACCCGCTTTCCAGGGATTGAAGCGACAGGGTTTCTACGGGCAAAAAACGCCGGGATCCGGCATGGGCATTTTCTTCAAAGAGCGCTCCTTTAAAGTGGGTTTGGCGGCCCGGAAAACCCAGATCTAGGGCGGCGATCCAAATTTCGGCGGGTCCCAGGAGCCGGGCAAAATCCCAGGCGGTGGTGGCCACAGATCCCCCCGCTCCCAGGGCGCCCTTGGGATCGGTCCGGTCTTCGATAAAACGGCCCAGAGGAAACAAGGACCGGCAAAAAAAGATCCGGCGGAAGTTTTTTTCCCGCAGCACCGAAGGATATACCGCAGATTCGGCGATTAGGGCGGCGCCGGCGCTGTTTGCCCGGTGCAGATGTCGGGTGTTCCAGTACTGGGGGTCCACAGAGACCGTAAAATGGGGGATCACATCCCGGTGGAGAAAAAACCGGAGGGAGGTGTCCACCGTCACGGTAACACAGCGACGGGAAATTTCCCGCAGAAAGGGTCCCAGGCCGTTAAGGGAAGGACCCGCGGCGGCAAGGAATACGGGAATACCCCGGTCTTCGAGGATCCGGGCAAGCCCCCGGACCCCCGGAAAACGAACCGTTCCGGAAAGGTTCGCCCCCAGATTTTTGGTCCAGCGCCTGCCGAAGCGCTGAAGAGTCGCTGCGTTAATCCGGCCCTTGGAGGCCCAGGTTCTAATGTGCCGTTCCGCATCGGCGTACCAGGATTGATCCTCCGGGCTAAGAGAAATTAGGGCCCGGTTTTTAAGGATCACCGGGGGAGGGGAATTGGCCTTTTCCAGCAAAGCCAGGGCCCCGGTAACGGAGCCGCCGGTTCCGCCGATAACAAAGATCGCCTTTCCCGGCGACAGCAGGGCTTCCAAGTTCCGGTACTCCAGGGCCAGGGTAAAAAGTTCTTTTCGCCGTTCCACGATGATAAGGATCCGCTCCCGGTGCTTTTCCGCCAGGGCCTCGGCGGCGTAACCCAGGCCAAAGCCCAGAAGGATCACCGGGGCCCCGGCATTTTCGGAAAGGACCGATTCGGCCTGGCGCAACCCTTCCCGGGCCGGATCCTGCCGGGAATGGATATATATCCCCCGGCAACTTAGGGTGGGGTCCCCGGTGGCGGCCCGTTCCACGGTAAAATCGTCCCGGAAACCCCGGATCAGTTTTTCCGCCAAAGCCGGGTACCGGAGCTGCAGGATCTCCCGGTTCCGGTCGAAAAAAGAAGCCGCCGGAAGGACAAGCGGCAGGGTCATTCCAGTTCCAGTATGATGGTCATGCCTTTTTGATAGGCCGTTCCCGGTGGCGGGGTTTGGCGGACAACCCAGCCTTCACCCCGGATATCCAGATGGATGTCGTCCCGGAGGAGTAAGGGGGCAAGGCTGCGTTTGGCAATGCCGGTAAAGTTGGGGATCGTATCGCCAATGCGTACGATTTCTTCCATCGGAATAGATACGGCGCCGGGATGACTTACCTGGGGGTTCCTTCCCCGGGGGATGCCCAGATAGTCAATCAGGGCCTCTGCGGTTTCCCGTATGCCCGGCGCGGCGGTCCGGCTGCCGAAGTAATAGTCCCCCCGGGGTTTTACGATCACCATGTAGAGAACCAGGGAGGGGTTTTCCGCGGGAAGCAAAGCCAAACAACTGGCGATATAGTCGGTTTCCGAATAGGCCCTTGTTTCCGGGTCTATAACTTCGGCGGTGCCGGTTTTAACCGCCAGGGCAATATCTTTTACCCGGGCAAAACGGCCAATGCCCAGATCCAGGGTTCCCTCTTCCATATACAAGCGCATGGCCTGGGCGGTTTCGGCACTTAGGATACGCCGGGGTTCACCGTTCCGGTATTCGCGGATTGTTTTACCGTCGTCCGATACGATCCGGGAGACAACCCTGGGGGGAATAAGGATTCCGTCGTTGGCCACCGCCGAAGCGGCCTGCATCATTTGGAAGGCCGACACGGCTACTTCCTGGCCCATGGCTATGGTGGGTTTGGACCGTTCGGACCACTGGCCGGCGGGGCGCAAAAAGCCCGGGGTTTCGCCGGGGGTTCCCGCGCCGGTTCTGCTGCCAAAGCCGAAATTCTCCAGGGCTCGGTGGAAGAGGCTCGAGCCCATACGGTCTGAGGCATAGGCGGCCCCGGCATTGCAGGAAAAAACGATAATATCCCGGGCGCTTACGTTTCCGTGGGCCTGCAGACATTTTATGGTGATCCGGTCCCCCCGGGTGTACTGGCCGTTGCAGAAAAAAACCGTGCCGGGCGTAATGGCCCCGGAGTCCAGAAGGGCCGAGATGGTAAACACCTTAAACACCGATCCCGGCTCGTAGGCCCAAATCGAGGGTCTGTCCATCCGGGAAATTTCGGTGGAATTTTGAATATCGTTGGGGTCAAAGCCCGGCAAGGAAGCGGAACCCAAAATATCCCCCGTTCGGGGATCCATGGCCAGGAGCATCACCGCCTCGGCCTTGTTTTCTTCCATGGTCCTTCCGGCAATGTCCTCCAGGATATACTGAATATTGGTATCAATGGTTAGGATAACCTGGTTTCCGTTCTTTCCATCCTGGGGGGAAAGTTCGCTGTCAAAGGAATATTCTATTCCCGCCAAACCCGAATTGTTGTTTCCGGTAAAACCTATGATCTGGGCCGCCAGAGTTTTTTCCGGGTAAATCCGTCCCAGCACCGGTTCTATACTTACCCCCCGCAGCCCTCCCTGGGAACGAAGCCCCTGTATGCGCTGGACCACCGATTGTTCTACTTGTTTTTTCAGGTATAAAAAATCACTGGCAGAGCTTTCTATGGTTTCCTGAATTTCCCGGGCCGGAAGTTCCAGGATTGGAGCCAGTTCCCCGGCCAGGGCCTGACGATCCGGTATATCGGGACGCCATACGCTAACGTTTCCCAGCCTGGTTTGAAGGGCCAGGAAACGTCCGTTACGATCCAGGATTGCCCCCCGTTCGGCGCTTGGTTTGGCTGCGGAAAAAAAGTCCGCCCCCGGGGGGCTTATCATGATAATAAAATAACGGATTAGAATGTACAGCGAAGCGGCGAAAAGGAGGAAAGCGATACAGAAAAAACGCCGGTTAAGCTGTTTTGGATCCGCCGTAAAGCTCATTTAATCGCCACCACTTTTCCCAGAATATGATCCAGCGAAATAGGCCCATAGGAGCGGGAATCGAAGGATTCCAGGCCGTTATCCCCCAGGGCAAAAAAATTCCCCTCCCGGACATCATAACAGCGTTTTACCGCCCGTTCCCCCAGGGGGGTGTAAAAAACCACCATGTCGCCGGACCGGGGAACGGACCAGCGCAGAATGTATATTCCCAGAACGGGCAGCCGGACCCCGTAGGCCGCCTTATTCACCACCAGCACCGACCCGGGTTGGAGGGTGGGCAGCATAGATCTGCCCTGGGTTACCATAAGATCAACCAGAAAGGCTTTAACAAGCATTGCAGAAATAAGAGCCAGGAATATTGCCCTAAGCAGTCCTCGCTGTTTTTTTTCATCCCCTTCCATATATATCGGCTAGTATAATGATTAGATTTGATTCTGTCGATAAAATCATAATGAAGGATATTATTGCATCCCAGCGTGTACACCGCCGCTCTTCGCAATCACTTCTTTCCAGCGCCGCCCGGTATCAGGCTCCGGGTGAAAATTCCTTGATTCAGGATCAGCGTTCCCGTCCGATGCGACGAAAGAAATTCCAGTTTTTTAAAAATCAGCCGGCATATCCTGTCTTTCAGTACCAGCCCCCGGCTAAGGAAACGGGGGTCCGCAAAACGCATCTTTCCGTACTTGCCGCCGGTTTTACCCGCCTGGCTTTAACATTGTCCAAAAAATTTTTCCCCCTCCTGGGATTCTCCCTGTTGGGGGCCCTGGTAGTGGCCGGGACCATAAGCTATATCCCCGATCCGGAGCCGCCGGAAGATACCCTGGCAAGGGATGTAATGGCCGGTAGTTCCGGCCTGGGTTTTGCGGGTATTTCCAGCCCCGTGGTGGAGGAATGGGACGAGATCCCCCTGGATCTAACGGAAACGTTTGCCTGGCAGGATTATCTGGTCCGGCCCGGGGATTCGGTGGAGCTTATTGCCCGGCACTTCGGCCTTTCCTTGGATGCGGTAATTGCGTCCAACGGCCTGCGGAATGTCCGGCGGGAACTGCGGGCGGGGCAAAAGATACGGATCCCCAACATGGACGGTATACCCTATACAGTTAAGTCCGGGGACAGCTACGCCAAGATAGCCAAATCCCTGGAAGTTCCCGTAACGGCGATCCTGGACGCCAATGACATACAAAGCGATGATATTAGGGCCGGTACGGTACTGTTTATTCCCGGGGCAAAGATGGATAAAAATGAGCTCCGGCAGGCCCTGGGGGAACTCTTTATTTTCCCGGTTGTGGGCAGGCAAAGCTCTCCTTTCGGCTGGCGGATCGATCCTTTTTCCAGAACCAGAGGCTTCCATTCGGGACTGGATATCGCTTCCCGCACGGGAACTCCCGTTAAAGCCTCCGCGGACGGACGGGTTTCTGCCACCGGAACTAATGCGGTATACGGTAATTTTATTATCCTTACCCACGCCGGGGACTACCAGACCATGTACGCCCATTTAAGCAGGATCCTGGTCCAAAAGGGGGTTTATGTAAACCAGGGAACGGTTATAGGCCGGGTGGGCAGCACCGGTAGAAGTACCGGGCCCCATCTCCATTTTTCCGTATATAAGAACAAGCGGGCCATAAACCCCCTTGAAGTGCTTACTAAATGATGGTAAAATAAGTATAAGCATACCAAAATGCGTTGGAGGAACCATGCGCAAACTTGTTTTAATCGTGATCGCCTTTTTTGCGGTGGTTACTTTTATAAGGGCTTTTGCCTCGGTGGATAAGAATGCGGCCCTTTCCAAGGGAGCCGTCGAATTAAGTGAAACCGACTGATCAGACCGGTTCCGGTAATTATCTGCTGGTTTCCGAAGGACAACTTTCCTTTGAACTCTTGTTGGACGGGATTTGCGAACGCCTCCACGATACACAGACCCATTTTTCGCTAAAACGAATTCAAAAGCTTGAAGATACCCTGGATTCCTTAGAACGGGAACTGGACGAAATCCTTGGGGATTTGAAAACCGCTGCTCCTGCGGGGTTTTCGACGGCGGGTCTACCGGAACTGCCGGAGAAAGTTCCGGGGAATACCGAAGAACGGAGCGCCACAGTTCCGGGAAAAACCGGAATGCCGGGGGAGGAATGAAGAAAAGGCTCCCGGTTTTTGTTCTTTTTTTTCTGCTGGCAGCCCTGGGAAGCTGGGGAAAAATCCGCTTTTCCGGTCTTGATATTGCCGAAGATGACCGGCTTCTGTTTACCGCCGATTCCCGGGGAGGAGGGGCGGAAGCCCAGGGGGCCTTGTTTTTAGCCCGGCTGGAAAGCCGGGCCCTTACACCGTTAAGCGCCTTTCCGGAAAAAATGGAGCTGTTGGACCGGGGAAGGACCCTTCTTGTGCACAATGCCTTTGGAAGCCTGCGGATCCCCATCACGGGGGGACTTCCCCAATCCTTTCCGGGTTTTCCTTCGTTTGCCGAAGGCCTTGTTCCGGAGGGCAGCGTGGAAACTACCTCTTCCTCCCCCGACGGCAAATGGCTTCTGTATGTCGATCCCTCCAGTTATGCCCGGGGTACCCTTACCCTGCTGGACGGAGAAACGGGACGGAAATTCTCTGTTTCCACGGAAATAGAAAGGCCCGGCAGGTTTTTTCCCGCCCTGTGGAGCGGTGATTCCAGGGGTTTTCTGTACTCCAAGGGGGGGCGCCTGTATTTTTATACCGTTACGACCCGGTCTTTGCCGCCGGACGAGCGGTATCGCCTGATTGGAGAGGGGGCGATTAATTCCGTATGCCGGGGTCCGGGGGATCATTTTTACTACCTTAGGGGATCGACGGTATACCGGATCCGTAGCGATGAATTTTTTCTTCGTACCCTATATACGGGTTTTTTGGACATGGGGGATGTGGCAGGCAAGATCCCCCTTGAATTTGATCCCAATTTTGATATGTATTGGATTGCCCCTGACGGCCGTTCGCTGCTCCTGTGTAAGGGTGGAAGAAATATCCTGTATTATCCCCTGGGTATAGACGAGGGCGCCCCATACGCTTCGGTGCCGAATATAATGGCCGGCCGCTCCGGTTCCCGGATCGGCGTCCTCTGGTCCGGCGAGGGGATCGTCACGGTTCTTTTCGATTCCGCCCCCGGCTCCGAGGGAGGGGTTATGGCCTACCGGCTGAACACCGCGACTTTGACTCCGGTATTTGAAACCCTTGAAAGCCCCCCGGCTTTTTCCGCGGGGCTTTCGCCGGGGGGAACGCGTCTTGTTTTTTGGGGAAAAAACGGCCTGTTTCTCTATGACTACCGGTCCTGGACCATCTCTGCCAGGCTTCGTTCCGATCCCGTGTACTCCTGTATTTGGCTGGAAAATAACGAACTTGTGGTGGGGGGAAAGGAGCGGATTGAGCGGCTGTCCCCGGATGATCCTGATGGAGCAAAGCTGCTTTGTCTTGCGTCGGTTTCCCGGTACGGCTTTGACGATAATCCTTCGGTAAACGAACCCCGCCGGATTCTGGGTTTTTCCGGGGGTTCCTGGTATATTACCGACGGAGCTCTCCCCTGGATTCCCTACCGGGTCCCCGCCCTGCGGGAAGCTTCGATAAGTTCAGCCCGGTACAGGGTTTACCTGGATGCCGGAGGGAACGGGTTCTTTGAGAATATCCCCATGGTACGGAATATTATGTCCGTGGGCACCTTTGCTCTTTTCCAGCGGAATACCGGCGCCGGAAGCTTTCCTCCCGCTGCGGGAACCAATCCATGCCGGCTGCCGGAATCCCCGGATTTTCTTTTTGCCCGGGGCCTTAGAGGCAGCCGGACCCTGGCCCTGTGTTTTGACCTCTACGATGATGAAGCCGGATTAAGCACCGTGCTGGATGTGCTGGACCGTTTTGAAATCAAGGCTACTTTTTTTCTGAACGGAGAATTTATCCGCCGCCATCCCCAGGCCGCCGGGGAAATTACCGGAGCGGGCCATGAGGCCGCGTCCATGTTTTACGCCCCCATGGATCTTTCCGATTCCCGTTACCGGGTTGATGCAAACTTTGTGGCCCGGGGGCTTGCCCGAAACGAGGATGAATTTTTTAAAGCCACAGGGGAGGAGCTCTCCCTTTTTTGGCATCCCCCCTATTACGCGGTTTCCCGGGAAATCGCCGATGCCGCGGCGGTGGCGGGGTACAGAACCGTGGACAGGGACATTGACAGCCGGGATTGGGTCCAGCTGGATGCCCGGCGCTTGGGAATAGAACAGCTTTCCGCGGCGGACATGATCGATTATATTATGGATGCAAAAGAGGGGGGCTCGATTATTCCCATCCGTCTGGGGGTCCTTCCCGGGGGCAGGAAAGACTATCTGTTTAACAGCCTGGACATACTGCTGGACGCCCTGGTACGGGAGGGCTACGAAGTGGTTCCGGTTTCCGCCCTTATGGGTCAAAGCAAGTAGTCGCGTCCTGTTTAGTCCTCGTGCCTATGCCGAAACGCATCGGGTTTTTAAGCGTACTTCTGGCAGTTTGCTGTGCTTCGCGCGTAAAACCCCGAAAAATCAAAAACCTGCATGTGCGTGCAACAGACCGCTAGACAAAGAGCGCGTCCTGCAGTTTTCGCAGTTGCACTATCAGGGCGCTTTCGTCCAGTTTCACATCTTCGTAGGTGATAAGGGATCCCCTTGTAAGGTCCTTACGCATGACGGTGTTTTTGTTTACCAGCCCCATGGGAAGGACATTTTTTTCCCGCGCTTCCCCGGCGGCAATAAAGGTTCCCCGGATGGTAAAGCCGCCGATGCCGTCTAGTTTTTCCCCCGCCTTTAGATCCCGTTTGGCAACAGTTCCCGTTTCGGCCACTAGGCCTGCCCGGGGAACGATGCTGGGCACCTGATCGATGCAGGCCTTGGCCACCGTTAGGGGTGTTTCAAGGCTGGTAAGGTGATAGGGCCTGTACAATACGTAGTTCGGTCCCGAACCCATGTTTAGGTACGCCATTTCATGGTTAATGTGGGGTTGATCCGACGCAATAATGATAAAAACCCCCGGAGCCACCCCGTTAATGTATTCCACGGTGCGGTAGCTGTTAAGGATGCCGCCCCTGCCTTCGCTTTTGAGGCTCAACAGGTCCGGCAGATCCTTAACGGTTCCCGCAGCGCCGTGGGCGCCCATAACGTCGGGTAAAAAGCCCGTGGCGTTTGCCATGGCGGTCATCTCCACCATGGTTTTGGTTCCATCCTTGAAGGAGCAGATCATCTTGGGGCTGGCCCCCTTGCGCTTTGCTTCTTCCGCAACGGTTTCCGGGGTACAGTCATAGTCGATAGTATTATTTTTACCCTTTCCAATAACCCGGACTTCAAAACCAAGCGCATCGGCAAAATCAAAAAGTTCCAGGACCGCCCCCGGTTCGTCCCCGGCGCTTCCGCTGTACACCAGCCCGGCGTTACGCGCCAGTTTGTAAAGAATGTGTCCGATGCACACGTCGGTTTCTACATTAAGCATGACAATATGCTTGCCGTTGTTTATGGCGTCCATGGCCGCCTTAGCTCCTATTTCGGGCGACCCTGTGGCATCTACGGTACAGTGGATGGCGTCGCATTTTGTGGCAAGCTCGCTATTACAGGTAATGACAAATTTTCCCGCCTCCAGCAGTTTATTGCCTTCCGCCACCGTTTCCGCGGCCCCAAAGTCCGCGCCCTCCTGTAAACCCGCGTCGATGTATGCGTTCCGGGCATTGGCAAGGGTCCTGTCAACCACCACCGCGGGGCGCATGCCCTTCATGGATCGCATCTGGGCTACCATGCCCCGTCCCATCTGACCGGCGCCGATAATCCCCGCATAAATAGGCGTACCGTTTTTTTCCAGTTCCGCAAGTTTATAATTCATTCCTACCATAGTTATTTGTTTCCTTAAGATCAAAAATGGCGTTCGGGTTTACCGGGCAAAGAAGCAGTTTTATTTCCGCCTAAAAAACCCACATCCATGGTGTACAAAATAGGGGTTTTTGTAAACAGGGCTGATTGAAAGACGGGAGTTTATACCCCGAGGTTCTCTATTAGAACCGGTACAATCCCCTTAGCCAGAGGCAGCTTAGATCTTCGTAGGCGGCGTAGTCCCCTTTGCTGTCTATGCCGCCTGCAAAAAATCGCTTCCCAGGGAAAGCTCCAGGTTATCGGTGACGGCTCATTTTAGATCGGCGCCGGCGGCGGTATCGAAATCTTTGAGCCCCAGGTAACAGGAAGCGGAGGCGCTCAGGGTGCCGCTAAAAAAGCTGCGGGAAACCGACAGGGTCGCTCCGTTTTTCTGCCGGTCCCGTTCTATGCCGCGTCCGCCCCTTGCGCCGGGAAGCAGATCCTCGTAGTACTGGGCGGTGATCGTCCAGGAGCCGGGGTTCCAGTCCAGGCCGGCCAGTATGAAGTCAAGGCCCGCATAGGCGGTAAGATTCTGAGGACAGACGACGGCGGTTAAAATAAGGCTATCCGCCGCGCCCCAGGAAACAAACTGACGTCCCAGGTTCAGACTAAAGGAAACGCTGCCGGCAGCAAGGCTGTAACGGATCCAGGCTTCTTCCAAGGCAATTCCTGTACGGGAAGGGATCAAGGGATTGTATTCGGCGTTAAAGGTAATGCGCGCTTCGGTGTTCCCGGCATGGGCGGCGAGCCGGGGCTTCATTTCACCCTGCCCTGTTCCATCGCCGTCACGGTAAAAAGGGAATCGTCCACAGGGTTGTTAAAGACCATATCCTTTATTTCAATCACCGGACCGTGTTCATTCAGGATATTGGTCATTTCCATCTTCGATGCGATCCAGATTCCGTTAACCTGCCTGATCCCTGAAACCCTAAGCCGTTTGAGAAGCTTGCCCTGCCTGTCAAAGTATTCGGCCCCGGTTATCACGTAGTTATCTTTCCGTACCCGGATAAGCCGGGTTGCAAAAGGGTCCCGTACATTTTTGGCTTTTGCCTCCACCACCCGGCAGGCCGCCCCGTCAACCGTCTCCTCGCCCTTCAACGTAAAATCATCTTTGGAAAGGCCGCGGTCCCCCATGTCCTCGTAGGTAAAGTCCGAACCCATAAACTCGTCGTTCCTCCCGGAACCGGAGATGCGTCGGGTGCGTTTCATGCCGGGCAGGTAGATCCAGGTGTCGTCATCCCTGTCGTTGTCGTAGGACCAGACAAGGTAGCAGGTGCCTGCCACGTCCCAGGGGGAGCGGAACACCATAACTGTCTTCGAGGTACCGCCGTAATCCTTAAAGTAGTATCCCAGCTCCCTGACTCTGGGAGAACCCCGCTTGCTGATAAGGGTCATG
>JAISOA010000100.1 GCA_031275945.1 Spirochaetaceae bacterium | reverse complement strand
GATCTCCAGATCGAATCCGGCCCGGCGGCTAATCAGGCCCGGGACCAGGCTGCCGGGTTGTAGGCTCCGGAGTTTTTCTACGTCCCCGGAGCGTACCACCGCGGCGCCGTCTACTTCCGGGGCATGACAGTAGAGCCGGCCCAGCCAAAGGCCGTCCGTGGCCGCCCCGGTGTCGCCTGAGGGGCAAGGCCCGGCCACTACAGAATCCATGGGCTCCTCCAATAGTACCTCCATGGTCCTGCCTACAAATCTGTCCATCCGGCCTTCGGTAATGGGAACCTGCCGGTCTTCTATGCGGGCCTTACGGTCCAGGGCGGCCTTTTTCTGTACCCGGCCCCCCATGGAATAGGCCGGGGTTCCTTCTTCCCGGGAATAGGTAAAAACCCCCAGCCAGTCAAAACGGGCCTGTTCCTGGAAATCCAGGAGCAGCTTAAAATCCGCGGCGGTTTCGCCGGGAAACCCGGTCAAAAAGGTGGAGCGGATCACCGCATCCGGCAGGCGGCGGCGGATTATCGAAAGCAGGGTAAGGTATATCCCGCCGCCGCCGTGCCGGTTCATGGCTTTAAGGATCGACGGCGAAGCATGCTGGAATGGTATGTCAAAATACGGAAGAAACCTGTCATCCTGTTCCATAAGGCTTAGTATATCCGAAATAAGAGGAAAAGGCTGTGCCGACAGCCTGTCCGGATGAAGGTACAGAAGCCGCACCCAGAAACGCCCCGGCAGTTTTGCCATGGCCCGTAACAGTTTCCCCAATCCCGGCGCGTAGGAAACCAGGTCCTGACCCACCAGGCACAGTTCCTTCACCCCCCGTTCAAGCAGGCGCCGGCATTCCTCCAGGATATCCGGTATGGAACGGCAGCGCAGGGAGCCACGAATAAGGGGGATAGCGCAGAAAGCACAGCGGTTATTGCAACCCTCGGAAATTTTAACATACGCCGAACCGGGGAAACCCAGCAGGGGCCGGTCCCCCGGAACGATCGTATCCGGAACCGCGGCGGCTTTCTCCGGAGGGCTTGCGGCCCCCAGAGCCTTCTCCGGATAGGCGGCGGTTTGGACGGCGGGGCCGGTAAAGCGCCGGTTTGCCATAAGGGCAAAGGCCGCCTGGGCCACCGCGGATATTTCCCCGGCGCCTAAAAATCCATCCGCTTCCGGAAGGCTTTCTAAAAGTTCCTCCCGGTAGCGCTGGGCCAGGCATCCGGCCAGGAGTACTTTTTTCCCCGGGTACCGGTTCTTCCAGGCAAGGACCGCATTAATTGATTCCCGCTTTGCCGCTTCGATAAAACCGCAGGAGTTAACGATAATCAGATCCGATTGCCCGGCGTTATTGCAGGGGATCCAGCCCGATTCATTAAGGACCGCCATGATGGTTTCGGCATCCACCTGATTTTTTGCACAACCGAAGGGATCAAGAAAATACCGCATTGCTCAATACAACCGGCAAGAAGAAAAGCCTACTCAAGGCTGTATTGGATAAGCCTGTACCGGCCGCTGCTGTCCTGGATCCAGCGCAGATCGATTACCACCACTTCACCGGCGCCCCCAAGGTTCAGAGTAACCGTTCTTCCTGCGCCGTTAAGCTCCACCGCCACGGCGGTGGCGTTAGACGTCCAAAGCCGTATGGTGTTTTGGACCGGTATATTAAGCCGTTCCCCCCTGGAAAAGTACCGTTCTGTCCTTTCTTGGCGGTCTATTTCCCAGCGGAACATGCAGTAACCCTGGAATTGGGCCTCCAGGATAAAAGGATAGGTATTGGAAGAAGTAAAGATTGTCGTACCCGCACCAGATGAAGGATCTTCTATGGCGGGGTTAAGACCCGTATCGGCAATGGTATTCATATTGGTATTAAACCGTATAAGCGCCCCGGAGGCGGGGGAATTTTTATCATAGTCCGTAAGGGTTACCCTGACATCTGCGATGCCGTCGCTATTAAGGTCCACATCCGTATCTTCGGCCAGATTAAGCACCGCCCTGCCCCCGGGTATAGTAAGCGCCAGGGGATCTTCCATGCTTCTAAACTCCGTTTTAAACTGTTCGTTTCCCAGGGGAATTAAAACGGTATCGCCCTGGTAAAACCGTTGTTCCAGAAAGGAATTTTCCAGCACATAATTCTTAGGCGCCGGGGCAATGCCGGTTTGTTCCGGCGCCGCAGGGGTTCTAATAAACCCCAGATACGCAACGGCAATGGCGGTAAGTAAAACCAGCAGGACGATACAAAGGGCCAGCAGGGGTTTGGGAAAGACCGGCGACGATTTTAAAAGCTGTTCCACCGGAATGGGTTGTTCCTGAATTTTAAGGGACCGGTATAAAGAAAGCATTTCGTCCACGTCCAGGCCCAGATATTCGCTGTAATTTCGCAAAAAGCCTAAAAGGTAAGGTTCACCGGGAAATTTGGAAAAGTCCTCTTCTTCCAAGGCCTCCAAGTAGCGGCGGGCTATATTTATTTCCCGCCCCACATGCTCGTAGGAATACCCCTTTTCTTCGCGGGCCGATTTAAGTTTGTCTCCAAGGGACTCCACTTACATGCTCCTGCGGGCTTTTTAATCCGTGCCCCTAAGCAGGAAGTTGTTGTACATATTTGATGCCGGTGGAGATTCAAAAACAAAAAGCCGTTCAGGGAGGCCCGTATTAAGGCTTATGCCGGAAAAATCAAAACGTACCGTTGTATCGGTGATGGTCCTGCCGGTAATGCGTCTAATAAGCTGAGTATCCGGCGAAATATCCAAAATAATTTCCGTAAAACCCTCTCCATTGGAACGGCGGACAAG
>JAISOA010000056.1 GCA_031275945.1 Spirochaetaceae bacterium | reverse complement strand
GGTTATATGAAATGTAATTGACAATGTAATGAAAATAGTATATGCCAGGGCCGGAGGAAATATGAAAAAGAGGGCGCTTTTATTATTTTTATATTGGTAGCGCAAGGGTGTCAGACACCTTTTTCTGGCAGGGACACGATCCTTCGTGCGCCTTGGTGGGGGTAAAAACAGAGGTGTCAGACACCTTTTTAGGTTCCAGGGGTGAAGCGTGGAAACCGGACATCTTCACCCTTCACCCTTCACCCTTTTTCGCAAAACCGCCGTTCTTGGCAGGGTCAACCTTGGGCGGATTCTTGGTATAGTATTCGTCCCAGTAGTCCGCTTCTTCATCGGTCATTTCTTTCATGGCAACTCCTGTTTGAGCCGCTTTTAGCGGCGTCATTAATGGCGCTTGATTCACCGGGGCCAGGGTTTTTTGGATAAGCCCGGCCTGTTTCGGCATATTAAGGTCTATGGTCATAGACTGCTCCTTACTTTAAGCATAGCATAAAATTCATGAGTGGGAACTTTGTTCCCGGGGAACGAAGTTCCCAAGGGGAAAACCTCATTTTAGAGATTTTTTTTGTTTTTCAATATATCCGCCCTGCGCAGTGGTCATATTGGCGGCGCGCTGGTTCAGGACGGCTTTTTCGATCATATTGATTCCGGGAGCGCGGAGAACATTGTGGAGCCGTGTCCGGTGGGTCATACAGGCAATGTGGAAGGCGTCTCTGGGGAAACCCTGTATGCGGTATTTGGGACTGACCGGATAGGTTTTTTCAGCGCCCTGATACATGACCACATCCTCCACGACTTCAAGGGAACGGAGAGCGTCCTCGAAACTTTGGACGGCTTGGACCAGGCTGCTTTTGGTATCGGTATCGCTATCGTGGCAAAACTGTAATTCCTGTTGTAAAAAAGCCAGTTCCGCAAGAATGAGCGTTTGGGGATCGGCGAAGATTTGGGCTTCCTTGAAAGAGGATAATGCGGTAGATATACCGTCTTCATAGGAAATTCGCCCATAGTGTTCTTTACCGTCTGTGGAAAGACCTTTGCGGCCAACGTCAATGTTAACAACAGCTTGAAAAATCTTATTTATTAAGCCAGCCGGATCCATATTCCGCGTCCGCCTCCGTCAAATTCCAGCCATATTTTATAAGAAAATCCGGGCCCAGATGCTCTTTGGCAAATTTTGCCAGATACGGCGGCATCGGTATCTGCCGCCGTATTTTTTCGGCTTCTTCCGGTTTGCCCTGTTTTTCCAGTTCTATGGCTTTAACCGATAAAGAAAGTTTCTCGTGAAGGGTCATGGGTTGGCTTTGCGGCATGGGACTTACTCCTTATGAAAAGTATAAGGGCCTTTGGGGATTTTGGCAACGGAATTCAGCCCATGCCGAACATCTTTTCTTTCAGGTCAAAGTAGTAAAGGTAATCCGCCGGCTTGACGTTTGGAGGACAGCGGTGGTCGCAGAAGGGAATGTAGCCGCCCCTCGCCACGTACTTCGCCAGAGGGGAGCGCAGGGCTGTCAGCCACCGTTTGGTTCCAGGATTGAAGTGTAGAGAGTAGAAAGCGGACGCTTGTTCGTAATGTCCGCGATAATTTTCTTAATCTTTTCTCTCCTTCCTGCGCCCTGGTGCATCTTCGTGGTAAAATTCCTAAGTTCCCTATATCCGGTTATTTAGACTTGACAGGCTCCCAGCGCTCGTAGGGGAGGAGGGCGGCCTTCCCGTTCCGGTACACCGAGGGGCTGGCGCCGGTATAGGCCTTGAACAGCCGGTTGAAGGTGGAAAGGCTCCCGAAGCCGCAGTTGTAGGCAATGTCGGTAACCGGACGGTCAGACTCCACCAGGCTTTTTTCCGCCTGGCGCAGCCGTATCCGGGTTAAGTGATCGTGGAAACCCTGGCCGGTCTGTTCCTTCAAAAGACGGGAAAAATGGCACTTGCTAAGGCCGATATCCCGGGCCGCGTCTTCCAGGGTAAAGTCCGGGTTATCGTAATTCTCAAGCATCAGCGAGAACACCCGTTCCAGGTGCCGGGTATTGTTTTTTTTGCCGTATACCTTTTTTTGCGGAACCTGTTCCGCGGGAATATCCCGGAGAAACATGACGGCCAGTTCGTAGATTTTTGATTTTATCACCAGCCGGTACCCCGGGTCTTTTTGCTGGTATTCCTCAAAAATATCCATGAGCAGCCCTTCCGTGCGGCTGTGGATCTTGCCGTCCCGGGAGGGAGTGATGAGGGGCCGCCGGCTGAACACCGGCCCGTGAAGGTTCCGGTCCTGTATCTCAAGCAGGGTTTCGTCAAAAATTTCCAGGCCGAACTGAAATATCCGTGCGTAGGCGCCGGGGCTGGGATCGAAAAAACCGTGGATAAGCCCCGCGTTGACCGTGATAATGTCGCTCTGGTTCCCCTCGTGGGGTATCCCGTTGATGGAGGCGCGGAAACTTCCCCTGAGGATATAGACGATTTCCACCCGTTCATGCCAGTGCAGGGGGAACCAGAAGGGCGCCTTGAGGGTATCCCGGGCTAAAAAGGGGAAAAATCTGTCCAGGGGAGGACCGTTCTCGTAAAAGGGCCGCTCGTTGACGGAACGGCTCTCCGTGTTTCTTTCAGGCAATGATTCTTTCTCCCCGCCGTATCAGGCCCCGATCATCGGTAAATTCGATGAAAACGGGCCGCTCTTGGGGGGTCTTGTTCGGGCTGTGCAGGGCAAGGTACAAAGCGCCTTCCAGGGAACGGAAAAACATGCCGTGCCCCCCGTCGGCTTCATAGAGCGGTTTTTCGGACTGTTTCCAGGGGCCGGTGACCAGGCCGCTTTCGGACCGGGCCAGCCCTATACAGTACCGGTGCTGTTCATTGAAGGAAGACCAGAGCATGAGGAGATCCCCGTTTTCCGCGGTGTACATATTGGGGCCGTCGGTAACGTAGGCCGGGGACGGCCTTCCCGGCCTTTCGGGAAGGGGCCTGGCCCAGGGCGCTTCGGCGGCCCGGAAGAGCAGCCTTGGCCCGCCGGCCGCGGTCTTCAGATCTTCGGCGAGGGGGATAAGACAAATTTCGCCGTTCCCCACCTGCACCCATTCGTGGCAGAAGATCATCCAGGGCTTCCCCTCCCCGTCCACATAGAAAGTACCGTCCAGACATTCCCATTCGGGAGGGGTTAGCGGCCCCGCGCTCCAGGGCAGGAAGGGCTCCTCCGGGGAGGGGCTCTTCAGCACCGCCGTACCCCGGCACCCTTCCCGGGGCTTAAAGGTGGCAAACATATAGTATTCACCCCGGTACCGGTACACCTCGGGGGCCCAGAAATTGATCGCCGACCAGAAGTTTTCCGGGGGGCGGAAACAGGGGAAGGGGCCTTCGAATTCTTCAAGGTTCCCCTTGCTCCGGTACATATCGAAACCCACGGCGGCGGAACGCCAGATATCCTTGTCGGTGGAACCGAAAAGGTAGTACATGTCCTTTTCCCGCAGCACAAAGGGGTCGCGGATCTGTATGTCGTGAATATGCGGCAAGCTTCTTCCTCCTGCCCGATTATCCACAAATTTTACGGATTGGAAAAGACACCGCGTTAAGGCGTCCGGGCTTTCCGGGGCGAATAGCCGAAGTACCTCTTGAAGGCGGCGGAAAAATTGGAGGTGTTTTCATAACCCGTCAATTCCGCCGCTTCCGAAACCTGACAGTCAAAATGCCGGAACAGGGCCTGGGCGTATTCCATTTTTATTTCCCGGACCTTTTCCCCGGGCGCTTTGCGGTACAGGCTGAGGCAAAGCCGGGAAAGCTGCGCCCTGCTTAGCCCCGCAAAGCGGCTCATCTCCTCCAGGCTCCAGCTTTTGCCCGCCGAGGCGGCGACGGTCTGCCAGAGCTGGTTCAGCCTTGCCCGGTACCGGCCCAGACGGCAGTTTTCCTTCATCCGCAATTCCCGCTGAAGGTAGATCATGAACAGTTCGGCGTACAACTGCTGGATACGCGCCCCGTCCTCGTGGATATGCAGTTCCTCGGTCAGGATAGATTCAAAAATAGAGGAGAGTCTGGGGACATTCTCTTTTGAGCTGCCGGGCAGGATTCCCCAGTCGGTAAAGGGGGGCATAAGCCAGGCGTTTCCGGCATAGAATTGCAGCCAGAGAAAGTTCCAGGGCGCCTGGTGGGGAAAATGCACGTGCCCCTGGCCTTGGGCGTGGGAAAAAAAGATGTCTCCCGCGCCGGTCAAGGCGGAACTGTCGTCTTCCATGACGAATTTTCCCTTTCCCGAGAGGGTTAAGATGATGATATGGTAATTCCTGTTGCCCGGCCTTTTGATAAAAAACCCGCTCCCCGTGGCGCTCGCGCCGCCGCCCCGGAGTCCCATCTGTGAAAAAAGCGTGTCTTCCAGAACATGGGAAGGGACAAACCGTTCGACACAATCCTGCGGAATCCGGTTGTATTCGTTTACGATCCTCATGCTTCACTTTAAATCCTAAGCGGCGTATCCGCAACAGAAAAACGGGGAAATGAGACGATTTCATAAATTATTGATACCTTTGCTTGTTGCGGGGCGGAAACGGCGGGGGCATTATTGTACCATTATGGACAGGAAACCTAATATCCTGTGGATCTGTTCCGATCAGCAGCGCTTTGATACGCTGGGGTGTTACGGCAACCCTTTTGTCAGGACACCTGTTCTGGATTCCCTTGCCGGGGAATCCGCCCTTTTTGAGAACGCGATCTGCCAGTCTCCGGTATGCACGCCGAGCCGGGGGAGTTTTTTGACCGGCCGGTATCCGGTAACTTCCCGCACCCGCCAGAACGGCGCGGATATCCCCTCCGGTGAAATTCTGGTAACAAAACTGTTTCATGACGCGGGCTACTACTGCGGCCTCGCGGGGAAACTGCACCTTTCGGCCTGTAACCCCGCTTCGGGGTGTACAAAAACGGAGCGCCGGATAGACGACGGTTACGACGAATTCCACTGGTCTCACGATACCGGGAACGGTTGGGGGCTTTACAACGAGTACTACCGGTGGCTTTCCGATGTCCATCATACCGCCTATAAAACGGAACCCCTGAAGGAAAGCCGCTGGGTCAGGCGGGGGATGCCCGCGGAACGGCACCAGACACACTGGTGCGCCCGGAAGGCAATTGAGTTTATCGAATCCCGCAAGGCCGGGGATAAGCCCTGGCTTTTCAGCATAAATATGTACGATCCCCACCATCCCTTTGATCCTCCGGCGGATTTTCTTGAACCTTATCTCAAAGATCCGGAGGCTATTCCCCTGCCCTCATACCGGAAAGGTGAAGAAGCGGATAAACCCCGGTGGCAGCGGAAGGATCACCGGGGGGCCTATGGCGGCAGCGCGGGTTTCCCTTTTCCTGAAATGCGGGATTCCGAACACCGCCTGGTCCGGGCCGCTTACTGGGCCATGTGCGATCTGATAGACAAAGAGCTGGGAACAGTCCTTGAAAGCCTGGAACGGACCGGCCAACGGGACAATACCATAATCATTTTTATGAGCGATCACGGGGAACTCCTGGGGGATCACGGCATATACCTTAAGGGGCCTTTCTTTTACGAATGCAGCGTAAAGGTTCCCCTTATTATCAACTGGCGGGATCATATAAAACAGAATCGTTACCGGGCCCTGGTTGAACTGAACGATCTTCCCCAGACACTGCTTGAACTCTGCGCTCTGCCTTTCCACGAGGGCATGCAGGGAAAATCCCTGGCGCCGCTGCTCACCGGGGCCGCCGGCGACAGTCACCACGAATCGGTTTACTGCGAGTACCTTAACGCCATGCCCTGGCACAGGGATCCGCCGGCCTTCGCCACCATGGTAAGGACCGGCCGCTACAAACTGGTTGCCGCCCACAGTGATAATTCCGGGGAACTGTATGACCTGGAGGAAGATCCGGGGGAGCATTACAACCGTTACAGGGACGGCGCTTACGGAAACGTAAAGGTTGAACTGCTTGAGCGGCTTTTGAACCACTGGTCAAAGACCGCCGATCCCCTGCCGCCTCGGAAATCGGCGTGGTAGAAACGGTGGTAGTTGCAGGTAATTTATAATAGATTTGTTTGGAAACTTCAGTTTCCAAACAAATCTGTTGAAATAATATGGGAACTTACAAAAATTCAAGTTGGATTTTTAGAGGTTCTTTCCAAATATATATCCAAGGAGGAAAACAATGCCGGACAAACCTGCTATAATACTGATCACTTGTGATGAATTGCGCAGGGATACTCTAAGTTTTTATGGTAACCGGGCGATCTCGACTCCTAACATTGATAAGCTTGCCCAACAGTCATCGGTATACGATGACTGTCATACCGTCAGTCCCTGGTGTCTTCCCGCCCGGTGTTCCATCCTTACCGGTCTTTACCCCCACCGAAGCGGAGCGTATAGTAATTTTAGAAAATGCCCCCTGGACGGAAATATCAAAAACATTTTTACCGAGTTAAAACAGGGAGGTTATCAAACTACATTTTTTGGAAAATGTCATTTTGCACCCATGCCCTATGGCGACACCAGACCGGATCGGACTTTACCCTATGATAAGGAATTCCGGGATTATTATCTCAGCCTTGGCATTGATCATCTTGATCTTGCCGATGGTAAACTTGATGCCGTGTGGTTTTATGATGATTATAGCAGGGATCTTGATAAAGCAGGGTTTCTTAAACCTTTAAGGGATAACGTTTGGGATAAATCTTTACAACGGGTATTTCCTTTCCCCGGCCCCGCCGAATATCATTACGACTATTGGGTTGGTGATAAAGCGCGCACTTATCTTGAACAAGTGGACGACAAGCCGTTGTTTGCGTGGATATCCTTTAACGGCCCCCATTATCCTTACGATGCTCCCTCCTCCTATTTTAGCCGGGTCGACCGGTCTAAGTTTTGGCCCCGTAAAGTCCGCGAGGGGGAACTTTTAGATACCGGGCGAATCCATCACAAAAGTTATTACGGTCCCGGAGGCATTGACGGTGCCGGCCAGGCGCCGGATAGGGCTTGTAAAAACTTCTCCGAGGATTACTGGGAAAGACTCACGGAAAGTTATAACGCCAATATGGTCTTGATTGATGATAAAATCGGAGAAATTATGACGGCGATCCAAAAGAAGTACGGCGATAATACGCTTATCTTCTTTCTGGCGGATCATGGGGAAATGCTGGGGAATCACGGCATATGGGGCAAACACAACTGTGGCTACGATGAAGTATGGAGAATACCGATGTTTGTAAAATACCCTGGTCCGGGAAGCTTAAAACGAGCCGGGGGTCTGGCAAATGTTTTGGATATCTTTCCCACCTGTCTGGATGCTGCGGGTTTGCCGCCTGTGGAATGTGATGGTCAAAGTCTTCTGGCCGGAGAGGGGAAAGTTTCCCGGGAATATACTTTTGGGGAAGGGGAAGGGTATATTGCCGTAACCGATGGACGGTACAAATATATCCACATACAAAAGAAGGGTGAAAACTACCGGGAATTACTGGATAGAGTGGCGGATCCTGATGAGTATACCAGTTATATCGATGAACCGATATATGCGGGAGTTTTGAATACTCTAAAAGAAAAGGTTATTGAACATTTTATGCCGAAGGTGCTGCCGTAGCAAGCAAAATCGCTTAAACCGGCATTACAAGAATATTATGGAGGAGCATGTTATGAAGAAAATTGGGATGATTATTCTGTTCATGGTTATAGCAGGATCGATAGCATTTGGGGCCGGTGGAAAGGATACGGGCAGTGATGAGTCTGGTACAGGTTCACGGCCCGGTGGTATGACGCCCTCGGGATATCCCATTGTTACCGATGGGTCGGTAACTTTGCGGTACTGGACAACGCTAAATGCATCGGCTTCCAAATATATAAAAGGTTATGCGGAAAACACGGCGCATCAGGAAATCGAAAAGAAGACCGGT
>JAISOA010000010.1 GCA_031275945.1 Spirochaetaceae bacterium | reverse complement strand
CAGGGTTCCCGCAATAAAAAAAGGAACCATAAGCTGTACATATCCCCAGCCCCGGAGGGCAAAGCTGCCCAGTTGCCAGATAATTAAATCCCTCAGTTCCCGGCGGAACAGGGAACTCATCACGGTAAGAATTGCATTAACAAAGAGCGAACAAATCATTCCAAAAAGAATAACCGTATTGTTGGAAAGGGATCTGTCCAGGGCGGCGGCCAGGACAATAACAAGAAATACCGTCCCCAGGCCAAAAACAAAACCCGCCAGGGGAAGGGTAAAGGCCCCCGCCACTGCGGCAATGCCTCCCATCATTACCAGCGCGGCCCCCAGGGAAGCGCCGGAGGAAACCCCAAGCAGGTGCGGGGAGGCAAGCTGGTTTTTTAGAATCGATTGAAATACGGCGCCGCTTACCGCCAGAGAACCTCCGGTTAAAAAAGCCAGAATTACCCGGGGAAGCCGAAGGTCCCACACCAGGTTCGGATTGGCAAAGCCAATGGAAGACGAGCCCACAGCCGCCCCAAAAAAAATACCCGCCCCGGACGCAAGGATGGGCCCGAGTATCAGAACGGCCCGCCGGCAGAAAAGCCGGGTCCCGGGTTTATTCATAGTATTCAGGATATATCGCCCGGGCCATCTCTCGCAGGGCCCGGGTAATGCGAGGGCTGGGCCGGGAAGATGAATCCGCATCGATACGGTAAACCGCCTTATTACGGATTGCCCGGACCCCGCTAAAACCGGGCCGGGCCAGTATTTCTTTTACCGGATCCCCCATACCGGAGCCTTTGGAAAGGGCTGCGTTGGTCAGGATCACCTGGGGATCCGCGGCCACTATCGCCTCTGCCCCCGGAGCAATCCAGCCGGCGGCTTCGGCAAAAACATTTTTCGCGCCGGTAAGTTCCAGCATTTCGTGTAAAAAAGTCCCCCGGCCAAAGGACACTATGTGGGGTGGGGGCGAAATTTCAAAGTACACGGTTCTTCGTTCCGGTATGGCCGAACCAATGGCCGCAATACGGTCAACGGCTTCCCGCATGGATCGGATTAAGCCCTCCCCCCGATCCCCAACCCCAAGAAGGCCGGCAATAAAACCAATGTCCCGGTAAATTTCGGCGATACTGCCGCTGGTGGGAATATAGGCCACGCCGATCCCCGCATCCCGGATAAGTTTAAAGGGATCATTCCCCGCCACCCTATTATGTTCGCTGGCAAGGATAAGATCCGGTCTTAGGGCAATAATCGCCTCCGCATCGGGATAGGCAAAGTCAATAAAGGGCAGATTATCCGCAAGCCCCGCCAGGCCCATGGAATAGGTATCCACCGCGATAAGGTTTTCCCCCAGGCCAAGATCAATAACAATTTCCGTATTGGATGGAGCGGAAGAGATGATCCGTTCCGGTATCCCCGCCAGGGTAAAGGCGCCGCCGGAGGGATCGGTAAAACGCCGGAGCTCCGCCCATCCGTGTTCTGTCTCCACGCCGCCGGACCTGAAGCGGGGAAGGTGTTCCCCCTCTTTGCCGCAGCCCCCCGCCAGCGCCAACAAAAGGGTAAAAGATATGATCCGGGATCGTATGCCACGCATGAGCTTATTCCTTATTTAACAAAGGTACACACCATAGACTTAAATTTCCAGGGAATCACGGCGTAGACAATTCCGGCGCATAGGGTAAGCGGTAATCTATGCTGACGGTGAGTACTTCAACCCCGGCCATACGCATGTTCTTCAGGGGGAAAATACCGGCAAGCACATTCCCCGCGGCCCTGTCAAGGACATCGCTGCCGGAACTGTGGCTGACACCGCTGGACAGTAATTGGCCCTCGCTTCCTATCTGCAAAACAACATCAACCTTTCCCTGGATACCGCGCCTTCGTGCCGCCGGCGGATACGAAAGGCGTTTTTCAATCAAACTGTACAGGAGCTGCCGCAGATTATCATTTCCGGTAAAAGAAGGCTCCAAAGAGTTACCGGACTCCGCGGCATCCCCTGTGTCCGGACCCGGAACGGCGGCATTATCCGCGCCGCCATGTACGCCGCTTGCGCCGCCCCGGCCGCCGCCATTCGCACTATCCGGACTGCCGCTAGTACTACCGGCGGCATGGAGCTGTCCCTTTACCGGGGCTACCCGGAGACCCGGGGCTTCAACCGGGGAGGCTCCGGCCCCTCCTTCCCGAATCTCCCCGGAAATCCCGGGGGGGGAAGCGCCGGCAAGGAAAACAGTAAGCGCCGCCGGTTTAGCTTCCCCCGGGAAAGAGCCGGCGGCGGAAGGAAAATTTAAAAAGCACAGGGCCGCGCTATGGATCACAAGACTGGCAAGAAACGCCGCAAGACGGTACCCCATGCTTTTGCCTGCTAGAACCGGTACAGCGCCGAAACGGTTATGCTACGGCCGTCTCCGGGATAGTAACCGGCATAATAGACGTTGGAAGTATGCCGGGTATCCAGAAGATTTTTCGCGGTAATCCGGACGGAAAGGGTCCTGTCTTCCGTATCCAGAGAATACCGGAGAAAGGCGCCGTAAAGCACATAGCCCTCTATTTCTTCCTGGGCGTTTGTAAAATCACCCCCCCGGAAGCTTTTGCTGCGGTATTCAATTGTCGGACCGAATTCCAGCCCAAAGGGAAGCTTCCCGGTAACGGCGCCGTAAACCGTATGGGCGGGAACCAGAGGAATGTGTTTATCTTCATTGGTCCCGCCGGTAAAGACCGCGTCCACAAACGAATAGGACCCGGTTAGTTCCACATACGACAGGGGAGTAAGGGTAAGGCTGACATTGGTTCCGGTACGCCGGGTCTTGTCCATGTTTACATTGTGACCCAATGCGTCAAGACCAATTTCATCTTCAAGCTGTGTGTAGTACACATTTCCGTTCACCGAAACAATATCCCTGAATGTCCATCCCGCGCCCCCTTCAATGTTGAATCCTTTTTCGGGTTCCAGATCGGGATTGAAAAAATCATAGCTTGTACCGTAGTACGACGCCAGTTCATCGGTAAACGGATAACGGAACAGGGTACCGCCTGAGGCGTACACTTTAAGCCCCTCAAGGGGCCTAAAAGAAATCCCCGCGTCATACACAAAAGCCGTCCAGGTCTTGTTTTCATCCGCCGCCGGCGCCGACGAAGAGGCAGACTTCTTGGCGGATATAAAGGCGGTGTCAAAACGGGCCCCGGCGGTAACGGTAAGGGTTTTCAGGGGATCGAAACGGGCGGTAAGGTACGGCCCCAGGGAAAATTCGGTGGTAGCCGTATCGAAGCTCTTGGTGGTTCTGGGTTTATCCGGGTAGATGTCGTTGTAAAGGTAGGCGTAGTAAAGGTCCAGCCCTCCCAAAAGGCGCAGGGACATGCCGGCAATGTCAAAGCTTGCCGCCGCCTGGGGCCGGGCTTCGCCGGTATGGACCTTCCGGTCTGTATATGAACCAGACGATGCCATATCGCTTTCAATAAATTTCCCCGTATACGAAAGGGGAAGTTGCAGTTCCAGAATCTCGCCGGGGAACCACTGGAGGTTTATCGTTCCTGAATAGTGGTGTTCCGAAACTTCGTCGTCCCAATTTGGGACATAACTCAGAACGCCATAATCGTATCGTAAAGCATCGGTGGGATCGTCCTTGTACTGCGTTTCGGTAAGGCTTCCGGGAAGCTGGTAGTCCAGATCCGAAAGGGAAGCCCGCAGGGAAAGACTTAGGGTATCGGTAAGGTTCACGGTTCCCTGGGCGGCGGCGTTCACGACACGGGCGGCCTGGCGGTCCCGGTAACCTTCGGTCCCGGTGTGTTCCACGGCGACGGAAAAATTCCCCCAACCGGCGGTTCCAAAGTGGGAAAAGGCTTCCCGGTTTTCAAAGAAACTGCCCGCCGAAACTTCGACGCTGGTCCGGGTGGTTCCGGATTTTTTGGTGATAATATTGATCACCCCGCCAACGGCGCTGTTTCCGTACCGGACGCCGGCCGCGCCGTCCAGAATTTCGATCCGCTCTATGCCGGCCAGGGGAACGGCGTTCCAGTTGATGCCCTTCATGTCGGGATTGTTAAGCCTGTTCCCGTCTACCAGCACCAGGACCCGGCCATAGGAATTCTCGCCGAAACCCCGCATGGACACCGATTCGCTTCCGGGACCGGCGGTAGCGCCGGTAAACCGCACACCCGGAACCCGCTCCAAAACCTGGACCAGACCGGACGCTCCGGAGGCGGCAATGTCTTCGGCGGTGATCACCGTTACCTGGGCAGGCACGGCACCCGCTTCTTCGGGAGTTCTGCCGGCGGTAACCACGAACGAAAGTTCATGGTCATCGGCGGCAAACAGGGGAATTGATCCCAGGCACAGGATCAGCACACACAAAAGAACAGAAAAAGAAAAACGCATGGATTCCTCCTCGGGACAGCCTGCCCCGGGGATCGTTCCAACGGAACGTAAAAAGGAGGAAACCGGATCGAAGACCGCGGCCAGGGATCTGTACGCGGGAAAACCGGCCTACCATCCCCTTCGCCGGGGGTTCAGGCGCACGCACAAAGACCGTCTCCCGGCTTCCGGATCGCTTTACTTGAACAGATTCTCCCGGGCATTGATAAAATCATCACGCCCGGACGGATCTGCGCGGAGCCTTCTCGCATACGCAATGGCAGCCGCTTTCATCCCCGGTTACGGTGGCGGGACCGCTGTGGATTTTCACCACATTCCGAAATCTTTGTATAAACAGTATCGTTCCTAATACGGGGACATGTCAAGTATTTGGCCCCGGACCGAATTTTTCCGGGGAACCGGAGTTTTTTCCGCCAAAATCCGCCTTTTACGGCCCTTTCTCTTGACCGGAGCCCCCGGATGTGATATATTCGTTACATGATCGGAGATGAAATTGTCACGTGGCATAAATCATATTCGGTTAATATTCCGCTCATCGACGCTCAGCATAAGGAACTTATCAATTTAACCAATAAACTGTATCGTAGCTGCATGCAGGGCAGGGATCAATCAAAAAATGTTTTTATGGAAGTATTCCGGGGCGCGGTGGATTATGTGGGCTACCATTTCTCTACCGAAGAAAAAGTTATGGAACGGATTGCGTATCCCGGTTACAGCGCCCATAAAAAAGAACATGCCGATTTTGTTAAAGAGGTTCTAAAAACCGCAGATGAACTTTCCAAGGGGACAAACCCCAATCCGCTGGGTTTTGTAAATTATCTTAAGGACTGGGTGCTTACCCACATTGCCGTTTCGGATACCCTTTTAGGCAAGCATTTGATCGAACTTAGGCAGCAGGGGAGGCTGCAGCGAATTACCCTTAGGGTTAAACAGGTTTCGGATCGTTTCATTATCGAATAGGCCCCGGCATCTGCCATGTTCCCAACGCCAATATCTGCGCCGCATCCGCGCCGCCGAGGGGGACCGGGAGTTTTTTAGCCGTCAAGACGCATGGTCCTGCTCTTCCGCCGCCGCCAAAAGAAAAAGTAGATCCGAAAGCCGGTTAAGCCAAGTTAGAAGGGGTAAATACCCGGGATCCGCTATGCCAAGACCCGCCATGCATCGTTCCGCCCGGCGGCAGACCGTCCGGCTTATGTTTAGTTTAACCGCCCCGGGGTTTGTCCAGGTTTGGATAAACCCCTGAACGGGCTGTTTTTTTTCCAGCTCCGCAATCCAGGTTTCGCACTGCGCCGTGGTGGGGAGAGATGCGGTTTTCTCTTCCTGGCTGGAATCCCTGGCGGACCTTGTTTTTTTGCCCCCGGCGGCGGGGCTTGACATGACGCCGCTGGAAACAAAGGCCCCCAGGGCGTCGCCCAACTCCTTTTGCAGGGCGCCGATTATCTGGGCGGAACGGGATTTTTGCTTAGCGGTCTGGGACTGTAGTAGCGCCGCCCGGGTATCCGCAAGAAATGCGTTTAGCTCATCCAGCGCCCCAAGACATTCGATGCGAAGATCGTCTTTGCGGATCCTCCCCTCTAT
>JAISOA010000185.1 GCA_031275945.1 Spirochaetaceae bacterium | reverse complement strand
GCCCACTGCTTCACCTCGTACCACAGTTCATAGGTGGTTTCGTATTTCGCAATCTTGAAGGGGCTCAATGTTACCGTGCGGCCCGAAGGAAACAACGTGTCATTGTCGCCGGCATTATACGCGTTGTTGCCGGTAATAGTTACGTTGCTGGTAATGGTTACGTTACCGCCGACGCTGGGGGTGGCCAGGACCATTTCCCGGTATTGGGCCGGGGTGGTAAAGACAGAGCCGCTTCCTGTCAAACCGCCTCCCTCGGTGGAGCCGTGGGCCGTAAACAGAATCGCCGCCGCCAGAAGGCCGGCCCATGTAATTTTCCGTAATCCGTTCATTTTCCGCTCCTTTTCGCGCTTTTCAGCGTATTGAGGTTTTTTCAAGCCTTTCAAAGGGCAATACTGTCCGCGCGGAAATTATACCAGGGGGTTTTGGAAAAAACATCAGTGTCAACGTATGGTTTTGCAAAAAACGCGAAAAATTCGGGAAAAAGTACAAAAAAAGAGGAACAATAATTATAACCGCCAAGGCGCAGAAGGAGGAAATAAAATAATAGGTAATAAGTAAGAGGGCATAGGTTTAAGTAAGAGGTTATAAATAAGAAGTGTTCTCTCTCTTATTTCTTACCTCTTACTTATTATTTCTTAGTTATTGGACTTGTTCAATAACCCGGTTGGTTATTGAACAAGTCTAGGCAAAATGCTCCGCATTTTGCTGTTTTTAAAATGATCCAGAGGGGAAAGATACAGGTTGCCAAAAAACTGGCTGGTAAGATTGCCGATGGGTATGCCCGTTCCGGGAGTTTTCCCATAACTGTCGATAACACCGTCCAAAAGCCGCAGTGTCTTTTTGTCCTTAAGTATCCGGCGCAACGTAGTTTTAAGAACCTCGTGATTGACGGAATCAAAATATTTGCGGATGTCGAGTTTAAGAAACCATACCGTGCCTTTGCATTTTGAAAACGCATAAGCCACGGCGGAATGCATTCCCTTGCCTTTACGGCAGGCGTAGTTGTGGTAAATCATCTGCCGCTCGAAAAGCGGTTCCAGAATGTTCATTATGGCGTGGTGGATAATCCGGTCTTCAAGAGGGGCCGCGCTGATGGTCCTCTTTTTGGGGTCCGTTATGGTAAAGCAGCGGTACTCCCCCCACCGGACAGGTTCCGACAGTAAACGGGTTCTGATTTCATTCAGACGAGCGTCAACATCGCGGCAAAACAGCAAAACTTCCGCCGTGGAACGTTTGCCCCGTATGGCCTTGAGAAAGGCCAGCCGGATATTTCCGTAAGCGGCAATTTCCTCAAAAAGACGGTTTTGACGCTTCATGCGCCTCCGGTGAATGTTCCGACAGGACTTTCAGGAATTGTTCGCCGTACTGCTTTACCCGCTATTCCCCCGCGCCCGGCAGGACGGCTATGTCTTTTAACTCTGCGGCCTTATTCTTTATCATACCCGCCAGGTGGTCATTGGTAAAAATGGCGTAGACCGGTATGCCCTGTTTTTCGGCCGGTTCCTTTCGGAGCTGGCGCAGTTTGTCAAACAGGGCGTATTCCTGTTCGTTCAGGATGTCGCGGTAATCTACCCGCTGGGCCGCGGCGGAGGGCTGGTTTTTGTTGTCGGAACCGTATTCCACCAGAAAAAGCCAACCGGTGCCACGCTCGCCGTCAATAAGACGTTTTTCCACGTTGACAATACGGTGGGATTTGAGAAAGGCGTTTAACTCGTCGCAGACGGTTTTTTCCCCGAAGGGGCTGATAAAGAAGCTCATGTATTGTGCCAAGAGGGGCATACAACCTCAAAAAATCGCATCCAAAATCGACCCCCCCTTACGGGGGGTACACGCCTTTACGCGGCGGGCTTTAAACCCGCATAGTCTGTTCACCGAAAACTGGGGCTGTACCTCCGTTTCGGCTCCGGCCGCGCCTACGGGCGGCCTTCGCCTCCACTCCGGGACAGCCCCGGATTCACGCGGAACTCAGGGGCAGGCAACACGGAAACCAATAATGCCGTACCCGCCGAGGGGGTCGTAGTTGTTCCGGTAGAACACCGCGCAGTTGGCCGCATGGTCGCTCCAACTACCGCCCCGTATCACCCGGAACGCACCCAAACCGGGACCCACGGGATCGGTCGGCGTTCCCAAACTAACGCTGCCGTACCAGTCCCAGCAGCATTCCCATACGTTCCCACTCATGTCTTTCAAATCCAGGGCATTGGCTATCTTTTCCCCCACCGGATGGGTGGCGCTTAACGCATTAACGCTGTACCATGCCACATCCCCCACCGTATTGCTCCCCGCATAGGTATACACAAACGAACCGCTCGTGGACGGCGTCCCCCCCTGTCGAGCCGCCGCCTGTAACACCGCCCTCGGCGGAGCCGCAGGAGGCAACGCACAGCGTCATGACGCACAACGCCGTCAGCAGGGCGCCCGATCCGGCGATCTTTTTCAACTGCTTCATAATGTTCTCCTTTTGGCGCTCCGGATTAGCAAAGCGCCGCTATCGTTTTTTCAAGCCTTTCAAAGGCTTCGTACTGTACCGTATAGCCGGCCCTTTTCTGGTTCAGGGATTTTCCCCGGGAAAGGATAAAAAGCGGCCCCGGCGCTGCCGCCGCGAAATAGTCTTCCACGATCCGCAATTTTTCCCGGGAAATATTGCTGCCGTTGACAAGCACAAAGTTCATACCATGTTCCCGGCAAAGTAAATGTCAGGCGGGTCTTTTTGGGCGATAGAACAGGCGCTCCGCATATCCGCCAGTTCCCGCAGATAGCGGGCAAACAGGTCTTCCGTATCCGTAGAAACGGAGGGATTGGTCCCCCGGTATATGCAGGGGGCGATTTCCCTTTTTTCTTTCCGGGCCAGATACAGGTTACGGACCCGATCAATAAAATTGTTCGGTGTCATGGGTGGTTCCTTTGGATAGATCTATCCCTGAGCAGGAGACGAAGGGAAGTGATACGCAGTATCGTTTCCTGCCTGGCAAGAGATGAAGGTCGAATTGCGCCACGTTAAATCTAACCATAGGGGAACATTTGAGCCATGTAAAAATCTAACCATGGGGACACACTCTTTCCAGATTGAGTCTGGAGGAACAAATGGGGTTTACCATGGCAGAGAAAAAAAGATTACGGCGAAGTGCGCTTCCCACTACCGGCAGGCCGGAAAAGGCGAAAAGTCGCGCATCCTGGACGGCCGGACCGTCACCATCGTTGAAAAAAGCCGGAAAAAACGGGTCTGCCAGCCGTGCACTATGACGCCCCGGTCGCCGGCCTTCACCATAACCCCCGGCATCGCTGAAAAACTCAAAGCCATAAATCCCGCGACTATCGGCCGGCGTCTCAAAAAAGACACGGACCCTCTCAGGCTCAAGGGGAAAAACCTCACCACACCCCGGTATTCTCTGAAAAGCCATATCCCCATACGGACCTTTTACACCGGTGAGGAGCGGAAACGGTGGCCGGTTGTATGTCTATCTTTAGTGCGAGGTTTCTGCCCGTTTTTGGCATGATAATTCCTCCCTGTCCGAAACTACCTTCCACCGGCTCTCCGGTCCCGCCGGCCCAGAGTACCACGTCTTCCTGATAATTTAGATCATAATAGAGTTGTTTAAAAACTGAAGTTTTTAAACAACAACCGTTTAAAAACAGCAAAATACGGAGCATTTTTCCTAGACTTGTTCAATAACCAACCGGGTTATTGAACAAGTCCAATATCTGAGGCAAGCGCGAACCGAAAGTAAGGCGGGGTAGGTTGTTCTCATAAGATATTTGGCCCAGGGTACACACTCTTAATTCCGCTCAAGCAGCCCCTTTGGGTTGTCAGGCTCCCCCGCATAAAGGAGTTCTTGGTATGTACCCTTTGTAAGGAACCAAGGCACTGGGATAGGCATGGGTATTATTCCGGTGTATACTTGCATAGTATGTGGGGGGCAATATGAATGCTCACAGGTATTTTCTTGTGGTTTCCCTGGCATGTTCGTGGGCAATCCGGGGTTTTACCCTGGATGTGGGTGGGATTGCTCCGGAACTTAGCGGCACTGCACCCGGCTTGCCCGCCGCCCAGGCCGATCTGGACCTGAAATTTAGTGATATTCTTACTGATATTGGCGGTGAAATTTCGAATATTGATCCGAAGCCCTGGAAAGTAATGCGGGGCTTTGCCGATGCTTCGGTCTTTGCCGGTACGGGGGCCTCGCAAAGGGCCTATGAAGGGTACGAATACTTTGCGTTTACGATAGGTTCCCTAATCGGCGTTAGGCTTTCAAGCAGCAACTTGAACTTTATGGATGAATTTTCAGGTTTAAACGATACATTGCAGGAAAAGGGCGATATAGATGCGGGGCTTAATGTCCAAGCCCTGACCGGACAACTAGGCATTAATACATCGGCGTTTTTGCTTAAGAATTTGTACCTGGGTCTTCGGTTTGGGTATTTCGATCTTAACGCCATTGACAATTTTACCTTTAGGGCTTTCTCTGCAGGAGTAACGGGTAATTACCAGTTGGTCCAGGGGGCCGATCTTGTGCCGGACCGCGTAAGCTGGAGGGGTGTTGGGCTGGGCTTGGGTTTTATTTTCCAGCAAACACATATAGAGTACAGCTATGCCTTGAATTCCTATGAAAAATCTTTTACCGGTACCGGTATCGGGGGGACGGTACGGGTAAGCCCCGAATTGATCTTTGATATGAAAATTAACACCCTGGTTATACCCTTGGAAATCAATACGGCGCTTCAGGTTTGGTTTGTTAATATTAACTTTGGCTTGGGGACGGATCTGGCCTTCGGCAGGAACAGCATGAACATAGAGATGGAGGGTGCAATAGACACCGGCATCTGGGGAAACGATTTTTTTGTAGCCGCTCCCGGCAGTCTTAGCCTGAATGCCGGCGGAAGTTCTATCCCCACCACGGTAAATCCCAAACTTACCTTGGGGCTGGGCTTTAAATTCGGTCCGGTTGTTCTTGATATTCCTTTTACCTATTTCTTTCTTACCGGTTACGGCATTTTCTTAGGTGTTAGCCTAGGAGTTGTTTTGTAAAAGAGTTTAATGCGGTGTTGAAGAACCCCTCCGTAATCCGTATAGTGCAAGCAAAAAAAACCGCCGCAGGTAAACCGGCGGCGGGGTATGAAAAAAATCTACGCGTTTACCTAACCGCTTCAGTCGCCGCTTTCAGCGCCGCCTCCAGCAGTTCCGCCGGCGGATCCTTGATATGGCCGGCCTTCTTCATGTCTTCCACCAAGGCCCTGGCCGCGGTAATGTCCGCTTTGGCCCGGTT
>JAISOA010000147.1 GCA_031275945.1 Spirochaetaceae bacterium | reverse complement strand
CGCCCTGGCGGGAATTCTGGGCAGTATAATCACCGTATTTCTTGCGGTTCTTACGGGCCTGTGCATACGGGGGATCCGGCGCAGAACCAGGGCCGCGTAGGTGGCCGCAGCCGGGATATGAACATATACGCCGGGATTCGGGGGATTGATCAGCTGGAACTTCTTGCCCGGGGGAATTCGCCGGTTCACCGGCTGCACCCGGGGGCGAAGATCATCGCCCTGGCCGTCTATGTGGGTGCCCTTATCTCATTTCCCCTGCCGGCGCTAAGCGCCATGGTTCCCTATGTGCTGTACCCCGCGGTACTCATGCCCCTGTCGGAAACCCCCTGGCGGATTTTTTTTCCCCGGCTTTTAGGGGCCCTGCCCTTTGCCCTGCTGGGGGCCCTAAGCTGCCTTGTGGCGTACCGGGATACGGCGTTCTTTCTTGGTTCCCTGCGGATAAGTACCGGTATGGTTTCCTGTGTTTCAATTTTTCTTAGAACCTTCCTGGCCGTGGCGGGCGCCCTGATCCTTATAGCCACCACTTCCTACGATAAGATCAATCGCCAGCTTGTCCGTATGGGAATGCCCAAGATACTCTGCCTGCAATTTATTATGACCTGGCGCTATATTTCCGTCCTGCTCCGGGAAGGGGCTTCCATGGGCGCCGCCTATTCGCTTCGATCGGGGAAAGCGCGGCCCCTGATGCGGGACATGGGAGCCTTCCTGGGAAGCCTTTTGATCCGCAGTTTTGACCGGGCGGACCGAGTGTACCGGGCCATGAGATGCCGGGGCTTTGACGGAGTGTACCGGGGAAGGGAAGGGCCGCGATTTGAGCCGCCGGATTTTTTGTATGTGGTTTTTATTTCCGCCCCGGTCCTTGCCCTGCGGTTTTTTAATCTAAGCCTTTTTGCCGGACGCCTTTTAGGTCCCCTGGGACTTTTTTCCGCTTCCCGGTAAGGTATACATGCAGGCGGAGGAACCGTGATTATTGAAGAACCTGTCCCGGCCTCCGGACCGGGAATGATTATCCGCTCTTGCCGTGTCGCGGTCCGGTATATTCCTGCAGAAGAAGCGGTTTTGCGGGATCTTTCTTTTACGGTGGAAGCCGGGGAACGGATTGCCCTGGTGGGGGCAAACGGCGCGGGTAAATCAACCCTGCTCCTTAGCCTTTCCGGAATGCTCCTTCCGGCGGAGGGACGCCTTTCCGTGGCGGGCATCCCGGTCCGCAGGGATCGCCTGGGGGAACTGCGGAAAAAAACGGGCCTTTTGTTCCAGAATCCCGACGACCAGCTCTTTATGCCCACGGTGGAAGAGGACATTTGCTTTGGCCCCCGGAATTATGGCATGGACGAAAGGACCCTGGCGCGTAAGCTGGAGGCGGTCCAGAAAAATCTGGGGCTGGAGGGTCTGGCAAGCCGTACGGTTCACCGGCTCTCCGGGGGAGAAAAGCGGCTTGCGGCATTGGCGGGGATCCTGATTATGGAGCCGGATCTCCTGCTGCTGGATGAACCGGGGTCTTTCCTTGATCCTGCCGCCCGGCGGAATCTTATCGGGATTCTTTCAAACCTTAAAACAACCATGATCATAGCCACCCACGATTTTGATCTGGCCCGGCGGCTTTGTACCCGGACCCTGGTACTCCAGGGCGGAAGAATCCGTGTGGATAGTCCCGGTTCCGCCCTGTTGGAACACGAAGAACTCCTGGAACCCTGGGGACTGTAAGGGGCCCGTCTCCGGCGGCGGCCGTAATTGTAACGGCTGTCATTCGGCGGCGGACCTTAACCTGCCGCGTAAACTCATGGTAAACTAGGTATATGTTTAATAGCATCCGGGGGATCATCACCGAAAAAACCGGGGAACTGCTCCGGGTGGAAACCGGAGGTCTTGAGTGGGATATCGCCGTCCCCGCGACGGATATGGATGCCCTTCCTCCGCCGGGCGCCGAGGGCCGGATCTTTACCTGGCTTTACCATAAGGAAGATCAGATGCGGCTTTTCGGCTTTGCCGGAGAGGCCCGGCGCGCCACGTTTTTGGAACTCCTCAAGGTAGAGGGGATAGGCCCCCGGGGGGCACTTAAGATCATGGGCGGCATAGGCCAGGAGGATCTGGAACAGGCATTGGAGACCGAAGACCTTGCCCGGCTCGAGGCGGTTCCGGGGCTCGGCAAAAAAACCGCCCAAAAGATGATCCTAACCCTGCGGGGAAAGCTTGCCTTTTCTAAAAACATCCCCGTCAAAGCCCTTCCCTATGGGGAACTTGTGGAGGCCCTGGCCGGTATGGGCTATGACAAGCGGCTGGCGGTGGAGGCCCTGGAACGGGCGGCGGCGGAACTTCCCGGCGATTTACGGGGCGCCGAACAGGAACAGGAACTCTTTAAACGGGCCATCGTTATCTTATCCGGGGGCGTTTAGGTCTTGCGACACGTGAATCGGGGAAAAGAAAAACTTCCTGGTGAGTGGGGTATAACCAGCCCCGAACCGCGGGAAGAGGATGAACGGGACCTGTCCCTGCGTCCCCAAAGTCTGCGGGAATTTCTTGGCCAGCGGGAGATGAAAGAAAATCTTTCGGTATTTATATCCGCCGCCCGGGAGCGGAACGAAAGCCTGGATCACCTGTTCCTTACCGGTCCCCCGGGGCTGGGAAAGACCACCCTGGCCCAGGTTGTGGCCCGGGAATTGGGGGTGGATTTTAAGGTTACCTCCGCCCCGGCCCTGGACAAGCCCAAGGACCTGGCGGGGATCCTTACCACGGTTGCCGAAAAAACCGTTTTCTTTATCGACGAGATTCACCGGCTTAAACCCGCAATTGAAGAAATGCTCTATATTGCCATGGAAGATTACGAGCTTGATTGGATCATAGGCCAGGGGCCCAGCGCCAGAACCATCCGGATCCCCATACAGCCCTTTACCCTGGTGGGGGCCACCACCAAGGCGGGAAATGTATCCAGTCCCCTCATAAGCCGGTTTGGCATTAGCTGCCGCTTTGGGTTTTATAAGAAAGAGGACATGGAAGCCATAGTCCGCCGTTCCGCGGGGATATTACAAACCTCCCTGGAAGACGACGCCGCGGCTCTTTTGGCGGCTTCTTCCAGGGGTACTCCCCGGGTGGCAAACCGGCTGCTGCGGCGGATGCGGGATTTTGCCCAGGTGCTGGGAAACGGAAAGATTAGCGCCGCGATAGTTTCCCAGGGACTTGAGCGGCTGGAAATAGACGGCCTTGGTCTGGAACGGCATGACAGGGAAATTCTGCGCATTATTATTGAACGGTACAACGGCGGCCCCGTGGGGGCCGAAACCCTGGCGATATCCGTGGGCGAAACGGTGGACACCCTGGAAGACTACTACGAGCCCTACCTGATACAGGCGGGGCTGCTTCAGCGGACCCCTCGGGGCAGGATTGTAACCGGTTTGGCCTACACACATTTGCGGCTGAACAGACCGGGGAATGAACTACCCTTATGACATTGCGGGATTTTTACTTTGATCTTCCCCGGAAATGTATTGCCCGGTATCCAAGCCCGGAACGGGGAAAGAGCAGGCTTATGATCCTGGATCGCCCTTCGCTCCGCCGGAAGCACCACATGGTAGAGGATCTGCCGGAACTGCTGGCCTCGGGGCTCTGCGGCCCGCAGCCCCTGCTGGTGTTTAACAATTCCCGGGTACGCCGGGCCCGGCTTCCGGGAATCTCCCTGGCCACCGGGGCGGCGGTGGACTTTCTCTTATTGAATCCCCTTGACCGGCATACCTGGAAGGTTATGGTTCCCCGGACCCGGCGGCGGAAGCCGGGAAGCCGTTACCGCTTTGAAGGAAACCTGGAGGGAGAAATTGTCGAAGGCCCCGTGGTCAAGGACCCCGCGGATGAAGACGGGGGATTTCGGTTTCTTCGCTTTGATGTTCCCGTGGACGATACCTGGCTTGATCTTCACGGCCACATGCCCCTGCCGGCGTACATTAACCGGCGGGCCGAAGCTATCGACGGCGAACGGTATCAGACCGTATACGCCGACAGAACCGCCGGAGCGGCCCTGGGTCCCGGCGCGTCCGCCGCGGCCCCGACCGCGGGGCTCCATTTTACCGGCGAACTGCTAAAGGCCCTGGATAGGGCGGGGCTTGAAAAGACCTTTATCACCCTCCACGTGGGTCTGGGAACCTTTCTTCCCGTCAGGACTCAGGATATTAAGGAGCATGTGATGCATGAAGAATCGTACAGCATCAGCGCCGGAGCGGCCCGGCAGATCAATGCCGCCGGGGCCTCCGGGCGGAAGATCATTGCCGTGGGAACCACCAGCGCACGTACCCTGGAATCCGCCTGGGCCGGGGAGGCCGGGACCGGGAAAATCAAAACCGGAGAACTTAGGGCCGGAGAAGGGCGCACCTCGATCTTTATATACCCCGGCTACCGGTTTAAGGCCGTGGATGCCCTGCTTACCAATTTCCACACCCCCGGGTCTACTTTGCTGATGCTGGCCTCCGCCTTTGCGGGCCAGGGGTACTCAAAGCCACTGGCCGGCCGGGACCTGATCCTGGAAACGTATGCCGATGCGATCCGCGAAGGATACCGGTTTTTTAGCTACGGGGACGCCATGCTGATTATCTGAACCTGCGGTATTTGAAAGATACTATAACAAGAGAGGTTATCCATGGCTGCCGATGCCCATGCCCATCCCGGGGATTTGCTGGCCCTTTTTCCCGGTGCGGAAGACGAACGCCGGAGGCTTGCCGTACCCTGTGCCGCCAGCGCCTGGAATGAAGGGGAATTTACCCTGCACCGGGAATTGGCCGCCGCGGCAAAGCGGGATGCGGCGGCTCCCTACCGCCTGTGTTTTGCGGTCCACCCCCAGCTGCCCCGGGGGAAAACCGGCTCCCGTAACGCCGGGGAAGCCGGTTTCCTCCGTCCCCTGGAACTGCTGGCGGAATTTGCTGCGGCGGGATCGCTGGCTGCGGTGGGAGAAACGGGGTTTGATCTATACGACGAAGCGTTCCGGAAAACAGAAAAAATACAGGAGGAACTTTTTGCGGCCCATCTGGAAATTGCCCGGGCCTGCAAACTGCCGGTGGTCCTGCATGTACGCCGGGCCATGCACAAGATATTTTTGCACGCCGGATCCTTAAAGGAGCTTCCCGCGGTGGTTTTTCATTCCTGGCCCGGCAGTCCCGATGAAGGGTTTTCCCTTTTACGCCGGGGGATCCCCGCTTTTTTTTCCTTCGGCGCCGCCCTTATGCGGAACCATAAACGGATGATCCAATCCTGCGCCGTCTTTCCCCTTGAACGGATTCTCTTTGAAACCGATGCCCCCTGGCAGCCCCCGCGGGGCAGGGCTTTTTCTTCCTGGGCAGATCTTCCCGGGATACTCCGGGCTGCCGCGGAGATCCGTAAAGAGGCGGGGGTTCCCGGCGGAGAGGTAACGGAGTTGGAGGAGGCAACGGATAAAAATTTTTACAGTGTTTTTGGGGTACCGTAGTTTTACGGATGCATCGCCGGGCACTACCGCCCGCAATGACCACCGGGGTATGGCCGGCTATTTCTGTCCCTGTTTTGCCTTTAACTCTTCCAACGGAAGATTTTCCAGATAAATATCCAGAAGTTCTTTTTCATTTTCCGGGAACGAAAGGAATTCCATAGAAAGGATCTTGCCCGGCTGCCGCAGGGCGCAAAGGGGGGAAATAATGTGGTCTCCCACCCGTAAAGAACAGTACTGTACGGTGTCGCCGGATTTAAGATTTTCCGTCAGGGCAGGATGGTCCGGTTCAAAGGAAATTCCCGTGGAAGAAACGGTTTTAACCGTTCCCATGATGTATTTCTCATTTTGGGGGTGGGAAAAGATAAAATCAAAGCGGCTCCAGCCTTCGGGCCTGTACCGGCGGTTTTTTCGCTTGTCTTCCACCGAAACATACCGGGCCAAAAGGGTTTGGATTTTTTCTGTTTCCTCCGGTTTTTCCAGGGATTCCAGCACCAGCCCGTTGACTTCCAGGGCCATGGCCTTGTTTATTTCTTCTTCGGGAAAGGAATTGCCCTTAAGTATGATAATGGGACATTCATTCTTGGAACGTTCATACCGGATAAACCTGACCATGGTTTTCCAGTGCCGGGGAAAATCCTTGGCGCTGATAATAATTCCCACCGGATCAATTTCGTCGATATTGTCCATGGCCTTTTGAACATTCCGGTACCGGATCAGCTCAAAACCCAGGGGTTTTAGGAAAAGGGACATGTTATCAAAGGTTTTGTCGGATCCCAGTACCAGCAATAATTTCATTCTGTTCCCAGTCTAACTACAGTATAATTCTGAATGGTCCAAATGTCATCGTGTTTACGGAAACTGTAGGTATACCGGCGTCTTTCGGTAATCCGGCCGGTTTGGAACCATTCCGTTACCACCACCGAACCGGTTTCTCCGCTGTAGGAGGTATTTTCAATCCGGAATTCCGAAGGGATTAAGGCTATGTCTTCGTCCGCCACGGAATTTTTTAGGTCCTCTTTATACTTTGCCATCATCCTGCGTCTTCCTTCGCCGGATTCGGCAAGCCAGGTCCGGCGGCGGACCGCATCGTTGGTTATCATCGCTTCCAGATCCATGTACAAAAAGAATTTTTCCCACTGGGATTTCTGCCGGGCCGTCAGCATATACGCCACGATCTCGTCGGGGGGCAGTTTTTCCCGAACCAGCAGCGCGTTGGTTTCTACGTCCATTTCAAAGGGAATGCCATCGGGTCCCGGCAGGGCCGGGGGCAGTAAATGTAGGCTTAGCCGGTTGGATTCCAGGGGGCCCGGAGATCCGGAATCTTCCCGGAATAATTCGGGGAATATCCGCGCCTGGACCACAAATGAACCGGCCTCCCGCAGGGCCGCGTAGTTTCTGATATCCTCCACAAAGGAAAAGGATTCCCCGCTTTCTACGATGATTTCCCTAAAATATACATTGCGGCTTTCGCTTCGCTTACGGAGTATATAATCCGCCGGTTCCAGGCTCTGGTTTGAAAGATTCCGGATATCAAAATCAATGGAAAACACCCGCTCGTCCGCCAGTTTAAAACGGTAGGTCCGGGGGCTCCGGTTTGTAAGGGTTACCTGCACATAAATGGGCTCCCCGGAGGGGCCCGAAATATGGTATACTTTTTTATCGTAAAACCGTATGGAAAGGTCCACATCCTCCGCCGCCAGGGAAAAGGCGCTAAGAAACGCCATGGCCGCCGCAAAAAAACATGTTTGCTTCACCATATTACTCCTGTTACAAAACCACAGTTCTATTATATAGTTATCGGTAACCAGACATAAATACCTTTATGAATACCTTACCCTTCTTACAGATCCTGCATGTCATTCGTTCCGCTCCGCCGGTATCGGCCCTATTGGACCGTATACAAAGGCAGAAGGACGAATCTATGGAAATTGAGGGCCCCGAAGGGGCGGCCCAGGCCATTGTGCTTTCGTTATTGATAGACTGTTTTACCTCTTCCCCGGGGAGCCCGGGATCCTTAAAATCCGCTTCGGGGCGCTTAGAGGGCCCTTTTTTGGCGGTGGTTCCCACGGAACGGGAGGCGGAAGATTTGGCCAGGGATATAAACTCGATCCTGGAGGGTACAGGGGACGCCGGGGCCGGTAAACCCTTCTTTGAACAAGCCCTGGTTTTTCCCTGGTGGGGAACCCTGCCGTACCGGGACACTCCGCCCCTGTCGCCGGTTTTTGGGGAACGGACAAAGGTCCTGGGGGCTCTTTTGGATGCGGCGCAGGGTCCCCATCCGGCCGCCGCCGGGCTCGATCCCGCGGCCGCCGGACCGGGTACAGGGGGCCCCCCGCTGCTGGTAATTGTACCGGAACGGGCCTTCCTAAGCCCCCTGCCGCCCCCTTCGTATGTGAGAAGCCTCTTCATTCCGCTTGCCGTGGGATCCTCCGTTGATACTACGGCGTTGGCCGATGCCCTGATAAACCGGGGCTATACCAGGGTCCCCCGGGTCCAGATTCACGGAGAATTTGCCCTGCGGGGGGAAGTTCTGGATATTTGGATGGGCGGAGATGATGAAGCGTACCGCATACTTTTGGATTTTGACAGGGTGGAATCGATCAAACGCTTTGATCCGTTGGATCCAAACCAAACCACGGTGCGGGAGAAGCTTCGGTCGGTGGTACTGCGGCCCCTTAAAGAACTGATTTGGACAAGCGATACCATGGGGGCTTTGGAAAAAAACCTGGCGGAACTAAAGGAATTTTCCTCCCGCCCCCGCGAAACCGGGGTGTTGCTGGAAGAACTGCAACGGCAAGGGACCGTGCCGGGGGAAGAACTCTTTTTTCCCCTGGTCCACGATCCCGCTACGCTCCTTGAATATTGCGGACCGGGCAGCGTGATTTTTTATTTTGACCGGGAACGGCTTGTCAATGCCCAGGAAGCTCTGGAACAGGAATATCAGGGATTATTTCGCCGGGCCCTGCGGGAAAAACCGGTCCCCCCCCCGGACCGGATCCTGCTGCAGTTTAACCGCCTGGCCGCCGCGGCCCCTTTCCGTTCGATCTCGTTTATGGCCATCTGCACCGGGGAAGACCGGATCCGCATACCCTGCGATCCCCCCCGGAGCTTCTTCGGCAACCTTGACTATCTGCGGGAGGAATTTTCTTCCTGTATTAAGCAGGGCTGGACTGTGGCGGTGGCCGTGGAGTCGGAAATCCAAGCGGAGCGGATCGCCCAATTGCTGGGGGATAAGGCGATGGAATCTAAAGACGGGGCCCCTCCGGGACTCGTTATTTTTTCCCTTTCTTTAAGCGCGGGATTTTCCCTGCCAAGCGCAAAACTCATGGTGGTCCAGGAAAACGAGATCTTTGGCCGTCGCAGGCGTCCTCCGCGGTCTTTACACAGGGTAAAGAGCAGCCCCATCGATACCTTTGTGGAACTTAATCCCGGAGACTTTGTGGTCCATATAAACCACGGCATTGGCCTCTTTAAGGGGATTGAGCGGATCCGGGTGCTTGGCAGTGAGCGGGATTATGTAAAGATCCAATATCAGGACGATGAGGCTATCTTTGTTCCCATTGAACAGGTAAATCTGGTGCAGCGCTATATTGGAAATGAAGGAAGCCCCCCCCGGCTTGACAAGCTGGGATCCAAAAGCTGGGAAAACCGCAAGGGGAGGGTAAAAAAATCCGTCGAAAATATTGCACAGCAGCTTCTTGCTATTTATTCAAAACGCCGGGCCACCCCGGGCTATGTCTTTCCCCGGGACAGCGAATGGCAAACACTTTTCGAGGCGGCCTTTCCCTTTGAAGAGACGGAGGATCAACTCCGCTGTGTGGAAGAAATTAAGGCGGATATGGAAGCCGCCCATCCCATGGATCGCCTAGTCTGCGGAGATGTGGGGTACGGTAAAACAGAGGTTGCCATTCGGGCCTGTTTTAAAGCGATTATGGGGGGTAAACAAGCGGCCTTTCTAGCCCCCACCACGATCCTGGCGGAACAGCATTACGAAAATTTTCAAGAACGGTTTAGGCAGTTTCCCGTTAAGCTTGCCATGCTTTCCCGGTTTGTAAGTTCCGGCGAAACCCGGCATACCCTTAACTCTCTGGCCTGCGGGGAAGTGGATCTTCTTGTGGGGACCCACCGGATCATACAGGCCGACGTGATCTTTAAAGACCTGGGACTTTTGGTCATCGACGAAGAACAACGCTTTGGGGTTAAAGACAAGGAGCGGCTTAAGGAACTAAAGGCCAATGTGGACTGTCTTACCCTTTCGGCCACCCCCATTCCCCGGACCCTCCACATGAGTCTGCTTAAGATCCGGGACATGAGCCTGCTTACCACGGCCCCTTTGAACCGCCATCCCATCGAAACGCTAATCGGCGAATTCAACGAAGACCGGATTGCCCGGGCCATCCGGTCCGAAGTCGGGCGGGGGGGCCAGGTTTTTTTTCTTCACAACCGGGTGGAGACCCTAAAGGAAACCATGCTTATGCTGCAACGGATTGTGCCGGAAATGCTGATTGAGGCCGCCCATGGCCGGATGGAAGGCCGGGCCCTGGAGGACGTGATGCGCCGGTTTATCCATGGGGGCTTCCACGTCCTGGTGTCTACCACGATTATCGAAAACGGCATAGATATTCCCAATGTAAATACGATTATCATAGACCGGGCGGATATGTACGGCGTTTCACAGCTCTACCAGCTTTGGGGCAGGGTGGGCAGATCCGACCGGGTGGCCTATGCGTTTTTGTTCTACCCCCGGGACAAGGCTCTTACGGAATTGGCCATGAAGCGACTCCAGGTAATTTCGGATTTTACCGAACTGGGTTCAGGTTTTAAAATTGCCATGAAGGATATGGAAATCCGGGGGGCGGGAAACCTTCTGGGCCGGGAACAGTCCGGGGATATATATTCCGTGGGCTTTGACCTGTATATGAGGCTCCTGGACGAGGCTGTGCAGAAGTTGGAAAACGAAAAATACGAGGCGGAGGTAGAAACCTTTTTAGAATTGGAATATTCCGGGTTTATCCCCGATACCTGGATCGACGGTCCCCAGGAGAAAATGGAGGTCTATAAAAAAATTGCCGCCGTTAAAACCAGGGAAGAACTGGAAAACCTCCACGGTGAACTTGCCGACCGCTTTGGCCCGCCTCCGGACGAAGTGGCAAGCCTGCTTTCCTTGGCGGAGATCCGGATTATCTGCCGGGACATTGCGGTTACTTCCCTGCGGGAAAAGTCCGGCCTGGTCCGGGTGGAATTTGCGAAGCTCGCGAAGCTGAACATAGACAGACTCTTGCGCCTGATTAAAGAAAATTCCGGCCGGGTTAAACTTGACCACCGGCAGCCCAATGTGCTGCTCCTTAAAACCGGCAGCATAGGGCTTAAGGAAAAAAGTGAATTTATCCGGGAAAAGCTGGCGGCCTTAGCGGGCTAAGTCCGGCGGCCCGGGGTATGCCCGTACAAGCCGCTGCCGGACGAACCTGTTTTTTCTTCATCTTTTGGAGTATACTAAATTATGACCATTAAAGCCGTCGCCTTTGATTACGGAGGGGTTATTTCCCTGCCCCAGGATAAAAAGGCCATGGAGGATCTGGCCCGTATGGCGGGGATCGATACCCCGCTGATGCAGCGCATGTATTGGGATCTCAGGCCCGTTTATGATCAGGGCCTGGTAAACGGCGGGGAATTTTACCGGAACATCCTGGCCGGTATGGGGATATTCCCCGATAGTGCGGTGATTGAACAGATGGTAGAACGGGACCTTGAAAGCTGGTCCCGCATTAATCCGGGAACGGAACAACTTATGAAAAAAGTAAAACAGGAGGGCCTGAAACTTGGCGTACTTTCCAATATGATCCAGCCCTTTCTGGATCGGGCACGAAAAACCATTCCCCTGTTCGATCTTCCCGACAGGGCCGTTTACTCCTGCGAGGCGGGCGTGGTAAAACCCGGAGAAAAAATATACCGGCTTTTGCTTGAGGCCCTGGACTGCCGGGGGGAGGAACTGGTTTTTTTTGATGATTTAGAACCCAATGTCAGGGCCGCGGAAAAATTGGGCATCCATGGGTACCTGTGGAAAGATCCCGCCGCGGCATATACGGAATTAAAGCGGCTTTGTCCGGATCGTTTTAAGGACCCCACATGAATTTTATCAGGACCCTAAGTATTTTTATTGTCACCGGTATTGCCATTATTGTTTTTCTAGTCCCCGCGGGTCTTTTCTTTTTTGTAAATCTTTTTACGTTCTTTACCCTCCGAAGGCCCACGGGCTTTATTATGTATAAGCTTGCCCAAATATGGGCGGGGATCGTCGTAGGCCTTACGGGCTGTTCCATGACCGTCAAGGGCCGGGAACATATTCCCCGGAGGGGGGGGGTCTGTTTTGTGGCAAACCACGTGGGGGTTTTCGATATTATTCTTGCCCTGGCCTATGCCGGGCGGCCCTTTGGATTTATTGCCAAGAAAGAATTGCTTTTTATTCCCGGTATCAATTTTTGGATCCTTCTCTTGGGGGGTCTATTTATTGACCGCCGGCATCCCAAAAAAGCCTTTAAAACCATTACCCGGGGAGCAGGTCTTATACGGGCAGGGGGAGGAATGTTGATATTTCCCGAAGGAACCAGAAGCCGGGACCGGGGCCTGGGGGCTTTTCACCCCGGGGCCCTTAAACTGGCAACTCAATCGGAAGCGCTGATCGTTCCCCTGGCTATTGCCGGCAGCTATGAAGTATTTGAAAAGCACCATCTGGTTAACGCCGTTCCCGTATTTGTTTCGTTTCTGACCCCGATCCGGCCGGAAGAACTACCCCCGGAAAACCGGAAACAGTTCCTGGCCAATAGCATCCGTTACCGTATAGCCGTGGAACTGGCGGGGTCTTCACCGTCCCCGGATCTTCGCGAAGACCGGCCCCTGCCACAGGCCCCCGGGTCGTGAAGGGTTGGCCCGGCTATACGTGTTTGCCGGACGGCGAAAAAAGTTTTCTTCATTAGCCCGGCAAACTTAAATCATGGAGTATAACTATGGGATTCCGGGACCCGTACGGCACGGCGGGGTTGAACAATTTGCCGCAAGCGGTTGATCACATGGTTTTTTTGTGGTACATATGTGTGTCGCATACAATAGACTTGTTCGGCAACCCGGTTGCTTGTCTTACTGGTCTTGCAATTTCTCGTCTTAGGGCTGCGAACGATTTTTAGTGGAATTTGTTCGGAAAACTGAGATTTCCGAACAACCTAATATAGAGAACTTGGGCGCGTAGCTCAGCTGGTTAGAGCGCCACGTTTACACCGTGGATGTCCGGGGTTCGAATCCCTGCGCGCCCAGTAAATTTACCGTAAGATTTTCAATGCGGGGATTCGAAGGGTTTTTGCCGCCGACCTTCGGGAGGATAAGGCGCCAAGGATGGCGCCGGCAGGCAAAAACCCCGGCCTGGAGTGAGCGGTCAGGAAGACTGCGAACGGAAGGCGAATCCCTGCGCGTCCGGTAAATTTACCGTATAAAAAACAAGCTGCCCAAAAACCGGGATGCGTACCCTGCAGCCGGTACAATCCGTGACCGCCCTGGACATCCCTCCTGCTTACTCTGGAAGCGGGTCCCCGGTCGTCTATGCCAACGCTATTATTTAGTTTTCTTTTATGGTATACTTATAACCGGAAAGGGGTGTTTTTGGAGACAGGAATTACCATAGTTCTGGATAGCAGCGAAATTCTCTCCGGGGTTTGCGGCGTTAATGATCAAAACCTTAAGGTTATTGCCGGTTCGCTGGGGGGGCAAATTTGCACCCGGGGCAATGAAATTTCCTTTACCGGATCCGACCGGAAGGGAATTAACCGGTTTAAAACGGTAATCGATAATCTTATTCATGCAGTGCGGGAAGGAGAGGCCCCTTCTGTCGAATATGTGGAAACCCTGGCGGGGAGTTTCTTACCCGGTGAAAGCTGGGGGGGGAAGGAAGAGCAGGGGCCCCGTACTCTGCGGGATAACCTTATCCAAATTCCCCAGGGATTTGCCAAGGTATTTCCCCGAAGCCGGAATCAGGCCCTATTTATTGAAGGCATGCGAAAGCACGACATAAGTTTCTGTGTGGGCCCCGCGGGTACGGGTAAAACCTACCTTGCCATTGCCGAATCTCTGCGGCTGGTGCTTTCTAAAAAAATGCGAAAGCTGGTATTAACCCGGCCTGTGGTGGAGGCCGGGGAAAGTTTAGGCTACCTTCCTGGGGATTTAAGCCAAAAGATCAATCCCTACCTACGGCCCCTGTACGACGCCATGGAAGCTCTGGTTCCCTATGAAGTGATCCGGCGGCTGGAAGATATACGGTCCATAGAAGTGGCTCCCCTGGCCTATATGCGGGGGCGTAGCCTGAACGACTGCGTAGTGATCCTTGATGAAGCCCAGAATACCACCAGGGAACAGATGAAGATGTTCCTTACCCGCATAGGCCAGGGCGCCCGGGCGCTTATTACCGGCGATACCACCCAGGTGGATCTGCCCCGGCGTATTGATTCGGGACTGCTCCATGCCCTTTCCATCCTTACCAAGGTAGAGGGCATATACTTTTCCTACCTTAACACCGCCGATGTGGTGAGGAATCCCCTGATAAAAAAAATAATTGAGGCCTACGATGCCGAAAAAAATTAATTTTTCTTTTTCCGGCTTTTTGCAGCGTTTCCATATTTCTGCCATGCGCCGGGGACCGGTACTGGCTGCCCTGGCCGCGTTTATAACCGGTTCGGTGATAATCCTTATTACCGGCGGGCAGCAGCTTTTTCGGCTGGAGGAATTCGAGGCAGGAAAGGTCGCGGACCGGGATGTGGTTGCATCGGAACCCGTTTCATTTATTGATGAAGAAGCAACCCAGGCCCAAAGAGACGCGCGGATACAGATGGTACCGGCGGTGTTTAAATATTCCATCCCTATTAATACCGACATACGAAGAACCTACGACCGGTTTGTCCTTCTTTCGCGAAGCCTGTTTACGGAACAGGTTTCCCAGGAAGAGTATGTGCTTAAGGCCGGCGAGGATTTTCCCGGGCTTTTCAGCGAAGAAGCCCTGTTGGCGCTGTATCAGGACCCGGATCGGGAAAATTCCCTTGACACCGGTCAGAGGCTGCTGGAATTTTTTCTTGAAATAGGAATTTTTGCCTTTCCCCAGGAAGATCTTTCGGCCTACAACCAGGATACGGCGGAACTGCTGCACAACTACGGCGAACGGATCGAGCGGGAACAGATAGGGTATGATCAGATTATCACCAAAAACCGGCTTGACAGGGCCGTGGCGCAGTATATCGAAGACGAGCGGCTTTCCCGGGAATTTTCCCGGGGTGCGGGAAACATCGTCTCTTCACTGCTCCGGGAAAATGTCTTTTTTTCCCCTGCGGATACACGGCAGCGGATTTCGGAACTGAATTCCCATCTTGAACCGGTCCGCCGCTATATTGAACGGGGGGATAAGATTATCCGCAAGGGATTTGTCATCACCGATGAGGAAATGGAGGAACTAAGGGCGCTGAACCTTTCTTTAAAGAGAAGGGATCCCCGGCTTGTGGCGGGACAGGCCCTTCTTTTATTGGTCCTGTACCTTCTGTTGATCTTCCATATGGGAAAACGCATTGCCGGACGGATCCTGCAGCCCGCGGAATGTTATATGATGACAATCCTATCCGCGGCCTATTTTATCGGCGCCTCGTTAACCAATAAATTTGTACATCTGGGGGCTAATTTTCCTGTCTCCATACTCCTGCCCACGGCCCTGGTGGTCATGCTCCCCGCCATACTTCTGGGCTTTCCTCTGGCTCTGGTAACCGCCATGATCCTTCCCCTGGGGGCCTTCCTGATCGAAGCCTTTGATACCTCGTCGTACATAGTGGCCCTCTGTTCCGGAGTTGTGGCTGCCCATGTGCTTCAGGGAAGCAAAAAACGGATGGATCTGGTTAAAGCGGGGATCCAAATCGCCGGTGCCAATGCCGGGGCGGCTCTGATCGTGCTGCTCTTTAACCAGGCCGCGGCGGTGGAATATGCGCCGGTAATTTTTTGGGCCGCCTTTAACGGCATAGCCTCGGGGCTGTTGGTAATCGGGATCCTTCCGGTAATAGAACAGGCTCTAAATGCCGTAACTCCCTTTAGACTTATTGAACTTTCGGACCTTAATTCTCCCATTTTAAAACGGCTTTTTAACGCTGCTCCCGGAACCTACAGCCATTCGATTATGGTGGCAAACCTGGCGGAAACGGCGTGTCAGGAAATCGGGGCCAACGCCCTGCTTGCCAGGGTGGGATCCTATTACCACGACATCGGTAAGATGGAACAGCCCGGCTATTTTGTAGAAAACCAAACTTCCTATAACAAGCATATGAATATAGCCCCCCGGCTTTCGGCCACGGTTATTAGAAGCCACGTAAAACTGGGTATTGAAAAAGCCCGCAGCCTTGGCCTGCCGGAGGCCATCGTAGATTTTATTGCCGAACACCACGGCAATTCGGTCATTACCTGGTTTTACAATGAAGCCCTTAAACGGGAAGGCAGCGTAAACATGGAAGATTTTATCTACCCAGGTTCCCCCCCCCGGTCAAAGGAATCGGCGGTGGTTATGCTGGCGGATATAACCGAAGCCGCCACCCGAACCTTAAAGAAACCCACCGTGGCGCGGCTTGAGAAATTTATTCAAACCCTTTTTGACGCCAAAATAGACGGCGGCCAGCTTTCCCAGTCGGATTTAACCTTTCGGGAACTGGAAACCATTAAACAGGCTTTTATAAAAGTCCTGGCGGGATATTATCATTCCCGGATCGAGTACCCCAAACTGCCCGTGGAAACCAAACCTCAGGCCGAAGAAGGATCCGCCAAGGATAAAAAGGAAACGCCGGAAGAAAAAGATCAAACATGAACAGGGTTGAAATCGCCTTTGAAGGGAAGACCCGGCCCTGGAAAAGAAAGGCCCGGTTCTTTATAACAAAGATCCTGGACAGGATTGGAACGCATAACTGGGATCTGTCGGTACTGTTCTGCGGCAGCCTGACGATCCGATCCCTCAACGCCCGGTACCGGAACCGGGATGAAAGTACCGATGTACTTTCCTTTTCTTTGGGTGAAAGCTGCGGGAACCGCTTTTTTCCCGGCGATATTGTTATTTCCCTGGAGACCCTTAAAGAAAACGCCGAATATTTTGCCGTTCCCCAGGATGAAGAGTTACGCCGCCTGCTGATTCATGGTATTCTTCATCTGGGGGGCATGGACCACGCCGGCAACGGCCCCGGGGAGCCCATGCTGGTTCTGCAGGAAAAGCTTCTGGAAGAATTTTCCGCCCTGCATATTCTGGAATAAGGAGAAACGGTGAAGCCGTCTAAAAAAGTAGAACTTGATAAAAAAACCCTGGCCTCTCTGGAGTCGGATCAGCAAGAGATGATCCGCGGGATAGTGGAATTTAAGGATACCACCGCCAAGGAAGTAATGGTACCCCGGATCGATGTGGTGTTCCTTTCTTCCGCCGCTTCCCGGGAAGACCTGCTCAAAACCATCGTAGAAAGCGGCCATTCCCGTTTTCCTGTTTACGAAGAAACCATCGATAATGTGGTGGGAATTCTCTATGTAAAGGATGTTCTTAAGGCCCTTGTAACCGGCGAAGACTTTTCCATTATGGATATACTGCGCAAGCCCTTTTTTATTCCCAAGTCCAAGCATATAAACGAGGTGCTTCGGGAATTTCGCCGCCGCCGGGTTCATATCGCGGTGGCCATGGACGAATACGGCGGCGTTTCCGGGATCATCTGTATGGAAGATATCCTGGAACAGATCATCGGGGATATTCAGGACGAATTTGACAACGAAAAAGAGGATATCCTTAAGCTGGAAGAGGGAATTTGGCTTTGCGACGCCCGGGTAAACCTGGAGGACCTTTCCGAGGAACTGGGAATATCCCTGCCTACGGAAAAATTCGATACCCTGGGGGGCTTTATCTTTGATCTCTTTGGAAAAATTCCGGTAAAATACGAAAAGGCCCTTTACAACGGAGACGAGTTTATTATCCAAAACATGGAGGGTCATAAAATAGGAATGGTAAAGATCCTGCTCCACTCCGGGAGCGAGCAGATATAAACATGGGGGGGGTAATGTGAAGTACCTGCTTGTAATAAGTTTTGTAATTGTTCCCTGTATGTTCTCGTATACCCAGGGCAGGAATGCGGGGGTCTTCTATAACGAAGGACAGGCCGCGATGGTTCAGGAAGAATGGTACGATGCCGCGGAGGCTTTTCTGGAAGCCCTGCGGCTTAACCCTTCCCATGCCGAGGCCGCCGGATCCCTGGCCTATTGCTACTACGAACTGGCGGAATTTGATCAGGCCCTAAGCTGGGTGCGTAAGGCCCGGACCCTGGCCCGGGGAAAGATGAATCTGGCAAATCTGGAAGCCCGGATACTTATTGCCCTGGGGCAGCTTACGGCGGCATCCCAAATTATCCGGGAAGTGCTGGCCCGGGAGCCATACAACCGGGAGGCCCTTTTTGCCCAGGCGGAAATGGACATAGCCCAGGGCAGATCCGGTGAGGCGGTTACCCGGTACCGGGAAGTTGCCCGCCGTTATCCGGAGGATCAGGATATCCTCCTTTCCCTGGCTCTTGTTTTGGGATCCCTGGGACGGCATGACGAGGCCAAGGGCTACATAGACCGGGTTCTGGCCCGGCATTCGGAGGATTACCGGGTTTATTACTATGCTGCGTACCTTGCTTCCCGGGCAAACCGGATTACCGAAGCAATCCGCTTTGCCGAACGGGCCCTGGCCTTAAAAAGTACCTTTATTTCCGCCCGGAGCCTTCTGGCAAACCTCCGGTACCGCCAAGGCCAGTTTGCCGAGGCCGCGGGTTTGGCGGACGGGATTATCTCTAAAAACCGGAATGATGCGCTGTCCTGGTATCTTAAAGGCATGGCCCTGTCCCGGTTGGGCCGCCGCCAGGAGGCAATTTCCGTTTTATCCACCGCCGCCGCCATAGCCGCGGAAGACGAGTTTATCCGCGCCGCTCTGGAGGATCTGCTAATCCTGGGAACCAGCCTTGAAGAACAGAACCGCCGCCGCTGGGCCGCCTGGCACTTTACCAGAGCCCGGGATTTTAAATCCCGGAATTTAAGCGAACAGGCCCTGTTTGAATACCGCCGGGGACTGCGGCTTAACCCCTATGCCCGGGAACGGCAGGAATATGCCGAGATTCTGCGGGTCCAGGGCTTTCCCGCCCGGTTTATGGAAGAACTGCGATTTATGCAGGATCTGGGCCTGGGAAACCAGGGAATTGACGATGCGGTAGAAGCCTATACGTCCCGGCTCTCCACCGCTTTGTATCGCCGCTGGCAGGCGGATCCGCTGCTGGTAACCAAACGGCACTGGAAGGTGGGGATTTTTTCTCTTGCCGCCCAGCCGGCCCTGTACCATGTGGACGGGGCAGCGGTGGCTTCGGGGTACCTCAAGGACCTGTTAAGCCACGACAGAAACATTGCTCCCCTGGAAGCAGAACTGCGGCAGACCTCCTTTTCCACCGCTTTCCGGGCCGCCCGGGAAGGGGGGGCGGACTACTTTCTTATTCTTACGGTCATGGAAAACGAACGGGACCTGTCTCTTAAGGGAGAACTCTTTGTGGGCCGTACCGGATCCCCTGCGGGAACCTTTACCGCTTACCGTACCGGCCCCGACCGGCTCCGTAATGCGGGGCGGAATATTATTGATCAGCTTACGGCGGCCCTTCCATCCCGGGGGGAACTGGCGGTCCGGCGGGTAAACCAGGGACTTATCAATAAGGGCAGGGCCGATGGGGTAAAACCCGACGCGGTTTACGACATCGTTAAAAAAGGCCGGGTGTCGGTTAAGAACGAAGGCATAGGACTGGTATATACCGAAGCGGATGTGGTAGGAACCATTACCGTCCGGGAAGCGGATGAAGAAGTGTCCGCGGGGAACCTAGCCCGGAACGGTTTCTACGACCGGATTGAACCGGGGGACGAGGTGATTTTTCAGACCGAAGCGGCGCGAATTCCTCCCTCTGCCCAGGGAACCGTTTCGGATCCCGAACTGCGTTCCCTGCTTCGGGCCCTGCATTAGGGTCCTGCATTAGGGTCCTCCGGGCTCGTCCCCTTGTATTAGCCCCCGGGAACCGGTAGAATACAAGTGGTGATGAAAAAAATCTTAGCCCTAACCGGGGCATTCTTTCTTTTTGCCCTTCCCGGCGGCTTTTGCCAGGACATAACCCCGCCGGAATGGATACAGGGAACATGGTACATGGAATATCAGGGAGAACTCATGGAACTTATCTTTCTTGAAGATGATATTCGTATGAACGGCGAAAGTATAAAAGAAATGGTGGAAGCCGGGGGCATTGTGGATTATCAACAGGCCCTGGACCGCGAAGCCTATTCCATTAGGGTTGAATACGCCGACGGCTTCTGGTGGGTTGAACGCTTTCCCAGGCCCTCTATGACCTCCTCCTACGCCGACAAAGACGGCCGGGAAGAGGGCCTTTTTTATCTTTCGGGCGAAGGCCTTTCCCCCAAAAACACCCTTCCGGAAGAATAGGGGCTGCCGGGAACGGGGCAAGCGGACCTAAGGCCCGCCGCGCAACGGTCCCCCGGCATAGATGTCCCCATCACAGCGCAGGATGCTGCGCTCCGGTGGTTTGCCTTTCCCCGTTCCTCCGGGAACCCAACCGGGGTTTCCTCAACTCCTACATTATCCCCATATTAGTGGCCGCCGTACACGGCTATCATAACTCCCGCGGCAATGGCGGTGCCGATAACCCCCGAAACATTGGGGCCCATGGCGTGCATTAAAAGGAAGTTCCCCGGATCGTATTCCAGACCCACCTTATTGGAAACCCGGGCCGCCATGGGCACCGCCGAAACCCCGGCGGAACCGATAAGGGGATTGATCTTTTCCTTCAGGAAAAGGTTCATGAATTTTGCCACAAAGATCCCCGTGGCGGTGGCAATGCCAAAAGCCAGAAGCCCCATCAATACGATCACTGCGCTGGACATATTAAGAAATTTTTCCGGCGTCATCTGGGAGCCGACCCCCAGAGAAAGGAAGATCGACACGATGTTGATAAGCTCGTTCTGCAAGGTCTTGGAGAGCCGTTCCACTATCCCGGTTTCGCGGATAAAATTCCCGAACATCAGGCAGCCGATAAGGGGCGCCGCCGAAGGAATCAGCAAAATGGACAGCACAAAAACCAGCATGGGAAAGAGGGTCTTTTCGGCCTTGGAGACGGGCCTAAGCTGTTTCATTCTGATGCGCCGTTCTTCTTTGGTGGTAAGAAGCTTCATAATGGGCGGCTGAATCAAGGGTACCAGGGCCATGTATGAATAGGCCGCGACCGCCACCGTAGCCAGGAGCTTGGGCGCCAGCTGGGCGGCGATATAGATCGTCGTGGGGCCGTCGGCGCCCCCGATGATCGCCACGGAACAGGCTTCTTTCAGGTTAAAATCAACCCCCGGCAGGGCGTTGGCAAGGCTTATCCCGAAAAGGGTGCCGAAAACCCCGAACTGGGCCGCCGCGCCAAGCAGGGCGGTCTTAGGGTTGGCTATTAGGGGACCGAAATCGGTCATGGCCCCTATGCCCATGAAGATGATCAGGGGAAAGAATTCGTTCCCCACCCCCCCGTCGTAGATGATCTTAAGAAACCCCGGAGCGCCGTGGCTTTCCCACATTCCCGCATGGGGGATATTCACAAAGATCGTCCCGAAACCGATGGGGATAAGCAGCAGGGGTTCAAAGCCCTTGGCGGCCCCCAGCCATACGATGACAAATCCCACAATTATCATAAGCAGTTCATGCCACCCCAGGACGGTGGTGTTGATCACGTTTCCCGCCTCGTCAAGGTTGGTGGTGGGCTTGAGGATATTATCGGTGATGAAGGCAAAAATCCCCGTGGTCTTTCCCAGATGGCTCCCAAAATCGGCCATGCGGATCCGGGGTATTTCTTCTTCCGCTCCGGCGGCCTCGCTTTGAACCGCGGGCTCCTGGGCCCGGATGGGGGGCATGACAGAAAATACAAAGGCCCCGGCGATGATACAAAGGCAGATCTTAAACACCCGGACGGGGTACTTTTTGCGCTCCCCCAGATTTTCCGGTATTATTCTTTCAAACATAACGTATTTCCTTTCTCTGGTGTTTGTCCGGCTTGCAGGGTGCCGGACGTATTCATGCTGAACGGGGCCGGGAGAGGAACTGCCCGGAACATGGCGCCGTTAGGTCCGCAGCTTCCGGGCATTCCAGTCCTTTTATCCTAGTTCAGCCAGGGGCTGGCCGGCGGCAACCGCGGCTCCCGGCGAAGCCAAGAAGTGAACCTTACCCGCGCCGGTGGCCTTAATTTCCAGTTCCATTTTCATGGATTCGATAATAACGATGGTGTCCCCGGAATTAACCTGGGTTCCCTCGGCCACCGCGTGTTTTAGGATCGTTCCCGCCACCGGGGCGTTTACCGCCGCGCCCCCGCCGGACGGAGCGGCGGGCGAAGCTGCCGCCGGGGCCGGGGCTGCCGCTCCACCCGCCGTCCCGCCTGCGGGGCTTACCGCCACCGTTCCCGCGGGAGCTACAACCACGTCGTAGGTGGCGCCGTTTACGTTCACCGAGTACCGGGCGGCCTGGCCGGTTCCCGCCTGGGTGGAAGCGGTGACGGGAAGTTCCGGCTCGGGCTTAAACACCACCGGGCCCTCGGAGCGCTTTTTAAAGAAGCCGGGGGCCACCTTGGGGAACATCGCCAGGGTAAGGACATCTTCGACGCTTACCGTGGAACCGCCCAGGAGTTTTTTTGCCTCTTCTTCAAGTTTGGAATATTCCGGGGGGATGTCGTCGGCGGGGCGGTGGGTAATTTCCCCCTCCAGTTTCAAGGCCTCCAGGGCCTTCTTAACCACCCCGGCGTTTTTAGGCGCCGGACAGGCGCCGTATTTGCCCGCCAGAAGATCCTGAAACTCCCCGGAAAGCCGGTTGTAGCGGCCAAAGAGGACATTAAACACCGCCTGGGTTCCCACAATCTGGCTTGTGGGGGTAACCAGGGGCGGATACCCCGCGTCTTTCTGGACCACGGCAATTTCTTTAAGTACCTCGTCGATTTTATCGGAAGCCCCCTGTTCCTTAAGTTGACTTTCCATGTTGGAGAGCATTCCCCCGGGGACCTGGGATACCAGAATCCGGGTATCGGCCCCCAAAAAGCTGGATTCAAATTTTTTGTAGTTCTTCCGCACGTCCCGGAAATAGGCGGCGATTTCCAGGAGCAGCCCCGTATCCAGGCCCGTGTCGTATCCGGTGCCCTTGAAAATTTCCACCATGGTTTCGGTGGGGCTGTGGCTCGTGCCCATGGCCAGGGAGGAAATCACCGTGTCCAAGATCTCCGCCCCCGCCTCGGCGGCCTTGGTTAAGGTGGCCACGCTCATACCGGTGGTGGCGTGGGAATGAATTTCGATGGGAAGGTCCGTTACCTTCTTGATGGCCCGTACCAGGTCGTAGGCCACATAGGGCTTTAAAAGCCCCGACATATCCTTAATGGCAATGGAATCGGCCCCGATGGCGGCGTACTGTTTGGCAAGCTCGGCGTATTTTTCGATGGTATGAAAGGGAGTTACGGCGTAGGAAATGGCCGCCTGGATATGCTTACCGGTTTTTTTGGCGGCCTCCGTGGCGGCCTTAAAGTTCCGGGGATCGTTTACCGCATCGAAGATCCGGAACACATCCACCCCGTCCTTGGCGGCGGTTTCCACAAATTTAGCCACCACATCATCGGCATAGTGCCGGTACCCCAGAAGATTCTGGCCCCGGAGGAGCATCATAATTTTGGTGTTGGGCAGGGCCTTTTTTAGGGTCTTAAGCCGCTCCCAGGGATCTTCGTTTAAGAAGCGGATGCAGGAATCGAAGGTGGCCCCGCCCCAGGCTTCCAGGGCAAAGTACCCCACCTTGTCAAGTTTTTCGCAGGCCGGCAGCATGTCGGCGGTAACCATCCGGGTGGCAAAGAGAGACTGGTGGGCATCCCGCAGCACCAGATCGGTTAATTGAACTTTGGACATTATAAACTCCTAAAAACAGCCGCACCGGGCCTAAGTATGTTTCGGGAAGCTTCGGAAACCCAACCGGGGTTTCCGGAGCTTCCGCAAAGAAAATTGCTCATTGGACTTGTTCAATAACCCGGTTGGTTATTGAACAAGTCTTGCAAAATGCTCCGCATTTTGCTATTTTTAAGCGGTTGTTGTTTAAAGACGCTGGTTTTTAGAGCTTCCCTTTACGGTATTCAGTTACCGCGGCGGTAATTGCCGCAGTAACCGCGCCGGTTTCTTGTGCCGCCGGCTTCCCTCCTGCGGGAACCGCTTCCGTATCCCAGCCCAGGGCCCGGACGATTTTTCCCACAAGTTCTATAGAAATGATCATAATAATAAGAAAGCCAAACACCGTTCCCATACCCAACAGGGCAAGTACGCCGCTTTGACTCAGCATGTCTTTTATTTCTGCTGCCATAGTTCCTCCTTAAAGCTGTTATAAGACACTGTTATAGGTATTACTATACCGGAAATAGGCCCGCCGGTTCAAGGGGAAGTTGCCGGGAGAAATTCTTTAGGATAGGTGCGGACCCCGGCGCGCGGGAAAATTACCGGGACTTCCGGGGCCGGCGGCCCCCTTGGAGGGACCGCCGAGGAGCCCCTCAAGGACGGTCCAGTTTTCGAGCCAGGGGGAAAAATCCCTTTCGGTTTCCAGCCCGTGATAATCCCCCGCGGCAAGGCGTTCCTGCTCCTTTCTGGAAAGACCCCGGACGGCAAAGCACCGTTGTTTGTCCCGGGTTATCCACAGGTACAGCTTGTCCCGGTTTCCCAGGGTTTCAAGCCGGTCCGCCAGTTTGCGGGGGTGCAGGACCACACAATACACGTTCCGGTCTTCGAAGCTGTAGGGGGCCAGGATCCAGATGTCCGCGGTACTGTTCCGGATCGTATCAACCGGCGGCAGGTTAAACCAGCCCTGGGCCGCAAAGTTCTGCTGAAAGATCTTTTTCTCGCCGGGGAGGAAGTCTTTGGAAAACTTTACCTGGATCCCGGCGTTTTTACGGCGATCCGCCGGATTGGTAAGAAGCAGGTCTGTGCCCGTATCCTTCACGGGGACCCAAACCTCGCTGCGGGGGAATTGCTTTTCCAGCCGTTCCCCCACCAGGTATTCCCCGCCGTGGATTGTCAGGAGGGGCTTCATTCCTCCTCCACAACCCTGGTAAATATATAAGAGCCGTCTTCCTGTATTCGTAAGGCCTTGGTCCCGTCCGCATGGAGATACCAACTAGTGGTGTACAGTGTCCCCTTGGAAAGGTTCCTTATTCTGTATACCTTTGTAGCCGTACCGCTTATCAGATAACCCAGGGGATACTCCTTCTGCGTTGCCGGATCCTCGTTTGCCGTCATAGTCCAGGACAGATCCTCTATCGTATAATAATAATCCCTCGAATAGCGCCCGTCTAGGGAACCGGGGGAAATAGTTACGGTCAGCACACCGTTGCTCCTCTCGTTCCTCCAGGGGCCGTACAGGGAGTCGGCCAAAAGGACGGCGCCTTCGGCGGATTTGTTCCGGTCCGCGGCGGATACGGCCCGAACGGTCAGATACAGGGCCGGTTCATCCTCCGCCACGGTTAAGAGCCCCGCTTCGGAGATGGAACTTCCTTCGGAAGCCCCGGTAAGTTCCCATAGTACCCGTTGCCGGGGCTTTCCGGTCCCCTCGACCGCCGCGGTAAACTGGGCCGTTCCGCCCCGGACGACGGAAGGCGGAAGCGTAATGTATACGCCGGTAACCTTGGCGCAGCCCCCCAGGGCAAGAAACCCCAGGATTAGGGGGAAAAGATGAGCGTGCTTTTTCATTTGGTAAGCTCCTTTATATGTGGATTGTATACATGCGCCGGAGCGCCGGATACCTGTGGGCCGAATTACGGCGGGATTGGTGGAGGCAATTGGCGTTATCCGCGAGATATGCGTCTGGATAACAGTGAATATCAATATATGTTAAAAAACAGCAGAAAACAGCATTATATGCGGG
>JAISOA010000034.1 GCA_031275945.1 Spirochaetaceae bacterium | reverse complement strand
AAATGTCAGATTTTGGAACTGCAACCTTGAAAAATGCGGTTTCGTAAGGCTTTAGCCTGAGAAACCGCAAGAGCTGGTGACAAAATAACCGATTTTGGAACCAGCTCAAGTAATCTTTTTTTGTGTGGTTCGTGTGGTTCGTGGTTTTTATCTTCATTTATATCTGTCATCTACTGTTGGCAGGCCGTTTCCCTATGTATTATACTACAACAAATTACAAAAACTTCATTAGGGTTGTTTAAAAACTGAAGTTTTGAAACAACTCTATTACAAGTTTTTATTTAGCCCCTAGGGGAATTGAACCCCTCTTTTAAGATTGAGAATCTCATGTCCTAACCAATAGACGAAGGGGCCTTACTTATAAAACCGGCGTAACTTCCTCCACAAAACCTAAATCCCTATATAAACCGTCTCTTTTCCACTAGTTTCGCTAAGCCCCATTGGGTCCCTAGTACATGCTGTTTTATGCGCTCTATTTGATTCGTTGCGAAGGGTCATACTCCGCCGAGCCTCCGGTTCGCACTTGCCTTCCCTGCAAAGCGGATTCATGGGTTGTTGATTTTCCGGGCTGCCTGTACCAGGTTCAAGAACCCCCTGCGGTAGCCGAATTTATCCTGCCCGATGGATGGTTCCGCCAGAGCAAGAACCAGGTCGAACCCGGCGTTTCCCTTGTAGGGACTGTCCCGAAGCAGCATACCAAAGGCAGCAACGGCGGCGGCGAATGTAAAGTCGGGGGAAGCGTCTTCCAGGGAACGGGCCGAAGCGGTTTTAACAGGGACACTCAATAATTGGCTTTCCGTTTCTCCCGGTATTTTGTAGCGTATCTTCACGGTGAGTAATTCATCCGTATAGGCCGCCTCAAGGGGTATGTCCGGCGGGGCTGAATATTTAAGGGGATCGGTCCGGGGCAGTTTGTTGGCTTCTTCCCCCGGAGGGATGAGTTCGTAAAAGGCGGTAACGCTATGCCCCGCGCCAATGTCGCCCGCATCAACCGTATCGTCATTAAATTCTTCGGATCGCATAATCCGGTTTTCATAACCCAGGAGCCGGTAGGCTCCTACACTGGCGGGGTTAAATTCAACCTGAATTTTTACATCCTGGGCGATGGTAACCAGGGTTCCGCTTAACTGGTCCCCCAGCATCTTTTGGGCCTCTTCAATGGTATCGATGTACCCATAATTGCCGTTGCCCTTGGAGGCCAGCTGCTTTAAGGTGCCGTCCCGGTAATTCCCCATACCGAATCCCAGGACGGTTAGGTAAACGCCGCCTTTGGCTTTTTCTGTAACCAGGTCCACGAGGCCGCTCCGATCCGAAACGCCCACATTAAAGTCGCCGTCGGTACAAAGGATAACCCGGTTTATGCCGGCGGGATCAAAATTTTTTTCTGCCAGTTTGTAGGCCAGTTGAATACCCTCCCCGCCCGCGGTTGATCCTCCGGCGGAAAGTCTGTTCAAAGCGTTTCTGATGCGGCTTTTGTTATCGCAGCTTGTGGGAGGCAGTACGGTCCCCGCGGCCCCAGCGTACACGCAGAGGGCAACCCTGTCGGCACCGCCAAGTTTATCCACCAAAAGTTCCATGGCCTGCTTAACCAGGGGCAGCTTGTTCGGCTCAGCCATGGAAGCGGAAACATCCAGCAGAAAAACCAGATTTACCTTGGGCCGTTCGCCCGGAGAAAATTCCCGTCCCTTTATCGCTATCCGTGTCAAAAGATGGCCGGGGTTCCAGGGACATTCCGCCGCTTCGGTATGGACCGCAAAGGGCCTCTCGCCCTGGGGCGGCGGGTAGTCATAATCAAAATAATTGATAAGTTCTTCGATGCGCACCGACGACTTGGGAGGCCGCGATCCGTTGTTGATAAAATACCGGGCTATGGAATAGCCTGCGGTATCCACATCGATCGAAAAAGTTGACAGGGGATTTTCCGCTGCCCGCAGAAAGGGGTTATCCACGATGTGATCAAATTCATCGGTGCTAGGGGGGGCGTCTTTTTCCACCCCCGCCACGGTTTCAGCGGAAGCGGGGAACAACGGCGCGGGGAAGACCATAGAAGGAGCGTGTTCACCAAGGCCCGTATTGCAGGCTGCCAAAAACACAAAAAGCGGAATGCTCCACAATTTTCTTTTCATAAAGAATTCCTTATTTCCCCAGGGAGGATTCGAACCCCCACAAGCAGATCCAGAGTCTGCCGTGCTACCATTACACAACCGGGGAATAACACGGGTATGCCGCTTACCGGCGCCTAAAATTCCGGTACCCGGAATATAGGGTAGCACCGCCCTGGAAAAGTGTCAATCCGCCGTGTAAAGCCGAAACAGGACCTATTCGCCCTGGTATTGGATAAGGGTGGTAATGGGGGTAGGGGCCAGGACCTTTTCATAATTAAGGGATGGAAGGCCCACTACTCCAAAAATTGCCGGCACCTCCGCTCCCCCGGCCTGCAGTAATCCCCGGGCGGCGTTAAGGGTACCCCCCGTGGCAATAAGGTCATCCAGCAGCAGGACCCGCTTGCCCGAGGGAACGTCTTCCCGGTGAATTTCAATTTCCGCCTGGGCATATTCCAGATCATATTTCTTTGACAGGGTAATACCGGGAAGTTTTCCCTTTTTCCGGATCAAGAGCAGGGGAATACCCATGCGGACCGCAAAGGGGGCGGCAAATAGAAACCCCCGGGCCTCAATGGCGGCCACGGCGTCAATGTTTTTTCCCTCGTATAGATCCACCATGGCCTCCACGCAGTAACTAAACGCCTCCGGCGCGGTCAACACACTGGTAATATCATAATAAAGAATGCCTTTTTTGGGGAAATCGGGAATTTTTCTAATGTAAGCGTCAAGGTTAAGCGCCATATTCCGCCTGCCCTAGGGGGTGTTTTTTTCCACGGACCGGGTAATAATACGCGCCGCCCAGTCGCCAATATCCCCGGTACCTAAAAAGGGCTGGGGGTCCAGGGCCAATTCCGAATCACGGACCATACCCCGAAGATACGCGGCGGCTTCTTCCGAATTCGAGAATATCCCGCAGGGGCGGCCGGCCAGATTGATATGCTCCAATACCGTATAGAGGTATGCAAACGACGGAGGATTGGGGACCCCGGCCCCTAAAAAGCAAACGTCCGCGGAGAGTAACTGGGGCCCCTCAAAATTTTCCGCCCTTACCAGCGCAACCCGGCAGCCCTCCAGGGCCTTCTCAATCGCCCGGGCCATTTTTTGAGTGTCTTCTGCCCCGTCGGTTACAATAAGAACCGTTTTTTCCACACCCTATACTTTACCTGTCTCCAGGGGATATGTCAACTGATCTTATCCGCCGATTCTGCTCCAAAGCACCTTGTTTTTTGGATTCAGGATATACTCGGCATATTTTTTATCCTCCACGGCGATATGGGCAAGGATCCAATCCTTAAGGTACCGGACAAAAACATTCGGAACAAATTTTTTCCCTTCCTCAAAATTTCTTACCCCTTCAAAAATCTTTAGGATAAAGCCTTCATGTTCCCTCTTGTGGAAGATAAAATCAGGGTATCTTGCGTTTTCCAAAAGTCTTTCTTCCGCCGTAAAATGATACCGTACATAATCCACCGTACCACGGACCACCTCCCTAAAATGGGCTGTGGCCGTTTCGGCTCCCCCCAGGCATGCTTCATAGAGGGTATTGGTCATCCCGATAAGTTTTTTATGCTGGTCGTCAATTAGAGGAATTTTCACCGAATACCGGTCATCCCATTCAACAAACACTTCGTTTTCCATAGCGTCTCCTTTATTACATAAGTGCATAGTATACACGCTATCGGTAAAAAAATAAATCATTATTTTCAAAGTATCAAAAACAACTATTTGAAAGTAAAAAATCTTTCTTTGAAAGAATTTGTACGGAAAACCGATGGTCTACGTATACCACCGGGGGTCGCAATTCCTTAGCAAAAGAATAATCATTTGCTTTTTTTCCGGTATTTGATATATACTTAAGTAAGTATGAATTTTTCGCCGCTACAAGTTGGCCACATTGCCAACACTATTAAACCGGTTTCTGTGGACGCATATTCCAAAATCGCCATAGAGCTTTTTGAACAATCGCCGGACCTAGAAGCCGTGCCCCTGGAGGAAAACGGTGAACCCCTGGGGGTTATTTCCCGGAAGATCACTGAAAATTTCGCCATCTCCGCCGTATACCGGGGTTACCAGAAGGATCTAAAGAATTTTTTAATCCCCTTCAGGGGTATTCTGGAAAGTTCAGCATTTATCTCCCGGGTAGTAGACGAAAACATCAAAATCGATCAGGGAAAATTTCCCGCATGGTTTATGGTCCGCCATAACCAGCGGTACTTCGGCATCATAAGCCTCCAGCACATGCTGGAATACATTAACACCCTGCGATTCCAGGATATGAAAATTGCCGGGGAAATTCAAAAGAAAATACTGGGAAAATCCATTGTCAACATGGATAAACGGTTCCAGCTTCTTTTTTATAACCGGATGGCCCATGAAATCGGCGGGGATTACTACCGGGTCTTTAAACAGGGGGATCACCGTTATCTGGCCGCCTGTTTCGACGTGTCGGGAAAGAATATTGCCGGTTCCATGGCAACCATGACATTGGGGGCCTGTTTTTCCACCCTGGAACTTTTTAGGCACCAGGAATCGTTAGAAGCACTGACAACCCTTATCAATTCGTTAATTAAAAACGTCTGTCCCCTGGGACATTTTGTAACCGCCGTGCTTATTCACATTGATTTTTCGCAGGGGAATTTAGTGATCCACAACTGCGGGTTTTCCCCGGTTTCAATTTTTAAATTCCGGGAAGACAACAAGGCGGTGTATACGATTCTGGAACCCACCCTGCCTCCCCTGGGGATCGAAGATTCCCTAGACCTAAAGGAAGGACAAGCCCTCTCTATTTCCAGCGGCCTTAGGATCAGCACCTATTCGGACGGCCTTACGGATATGTACAACAGTACGGGCGAACGCTTTGGGGAAGAGCGGACCAACGAATTTCTTAAGGCCATGCATACCCATTCACATGCGGAGATGAAACAACTTCTGGACCAGGAGATCCGGCAATGGATAGGGGAGGCTTCTTTGGCCGACGATCTTACCCTTATGGACCTGCGGTTTACCTAAGAGCCCGGGGAAATTGCGCCACCCCGGCGGTCCGGTGAAAACAGCGGGAGCCCCGGTAAAATGTCCGGGCCGGGCTTTTTATACCACGGTAACGCGGCGTTTTTTAACGTTTTCCTAGCGGCAATTGGACTCGAACCAATGACCGAACGGATATGAGCCGTTTGCTCTACCAACTGAGCTATGCCGCCTAATTTGCCGGGGATATTACCGGAACCACGCGTCCTCCGGTTCAAGCCCCGAAGCAAGGGAAGCTTAGCAAAAACAGCGGGCCCTTGTCAATCACGCGGGGCTTTTTCCGGAACCCCAACCGGGTTTCCGGAGTTTTCCTATATCAGCTTATGTTCCCGGGCCGCTGCCGCCAGGGCGCCGTTCCAGTAATGAAAAGATTGAAACGATCGTTTGTCATCGTTTTCATCAATCCGGCTGGCCCGGCGCTGAAGTCTTTTAAAGGCGATGCTTACGGCGGTGTTCATATCCACTTCCGGGGCTCCGGTCCTTTTTAAAATACGGTAATACGCGTAAAAATAAAACGCATCGTTGGGGTCTGTCTCGGGTAGTTCGTCCCTCATAACCCGCTGCAGTTCCCGGATAGCCTCGTCCCTTTCATAGGCCTCCCCGCCGCTTACGTGGCTTAGCGCCAGGGCCCGGTAGGTACACAGCATCCTGTCCCAAAGATCCCTCAGAGAAAAAAGCATAAGCTCGCACTGGCAAAAACCGCTGCGCCAGTCCGGCTGTTCCACAAGGATAAACCGCTCGCCCAGATCGGTTTTTTCCAATACCGAAATCAGTTCCATGGATTTCCGGTATTCACCGGTAAGAAAGGCCCCCTCCAGTTCAAAGAGCAGCGCATCCAGTCCCCCGGAATGGCGAACCCCGGTATTGTGAAGGTAGACATTGGCCCGGTACATCCAGGCGTCCAGGGTTTGCTTAAATTCCCCGGTTTCCGTTCCCAAATAATTCACCGCCAGATCCTTAAAAATATCCAGCGCCTCCTGATACCGGCCCAATTCAAAACAAAACCGTCCTTCCAAAAAGCGGCACCGGTCCGCCCAGCCGGGAAGCACCGCGGCCAAGGCCGCCTCCCGGCCCTGGCGTGCAAGCCGCTTGGCTTTGGAAAGGTTTCCAAAAATAAAATGGGCCCCGGCGGCATAATAGGCGGAAATCCCCAACTCCGCCAAATCCTCGGTTTTCTCGGCGTTTTCTATGGCAAAGGCAAAGTAATCTATGGCATCGGAAAGGTGGCACCCGGCAAATTCCGCCAAAGAAAAGATCCGGTAAATATGGGCAAGAAAGCGGCCCCCGTTTCTATTCTGGGCTATAAGCATCGCTTCCTTAATTGAATTTGCCGCGGCGGCGCCGTCGCAGTTTCCCAAATAATAGGCCGCGGTGTTGGCATATACTTTGGCTTTAAAGGCCGGAAATTCCTCCAGGAGAATCCCCTTTTCGGGGTTTTTAAAGGCGCCGTTAATTTCATTCCGGTCCCCGTGGTTCAGGGCCTTCTGGGTTTTAACTATTGAAAGCAACGCGGGAACCCGGTCCTTTCCCACCACTCCGGCAAAGGCTCCCTCCGCAATGGCCCTGTCGATCCCCTGGTAGATACCGTACATAATATCCCCGTAAATTGCATCCAGAATAAGGTTGTCGTCCCCCACACCCCCCAGTTCGGCCAGGGCCTTAAGAAGCCGGTAACAGGGCTTAAGCCGGAAATCTTCCACCCATGCCAGAAGCCGGTTCCGCACCACCCGGCGAATCTTTTCCGCCCTCTCCGCCAAAACCTGTTCCGCCCGGTCTACAAACGCGGGACTTTCACTTATCCGCAGGTGGGAAAGCATGAGCAGGGCTTTTTCGATCATTATGGGATTTTTCCCCTCCTCCTTAAGGAGTTGAGGAAGGAGGAAGGGGGGAAAATACCGGCTTAAAAGCCTGTAGCAATAGGCCATCTCCCACAGATCCCGGGGTATCTCCGGCAAGGGCCTGTCCTCCGCTTTTTCCGGGGTAAACTTGATGATCCGGGGAAACATTTCCTCCCAGGGTTCCAGGGTTTCTAGATCCGTACAGGTTCCGTATACCGTTATCCGCTCCCGGGAAGGGAGGGAAAAGTACAGTCCGGTTATGATAAGCCGGGACAGGGGATCGGCGTTCTGGATATCCTCCAGAATCAGCGCCGGTTTAACTTCCCTTTTTTCCGCCCCAAACCGGTAGGCCTCCAGAAGAAGGCAAAAGAACCGTTCCCCTTGCTTAATAATAAATTCGGAAAGCTCGTCCCTAAGCCGTTCCCGAAAAAGGGTGTTCCCCAGGCGTTCCAGTTCCGCAAGGGCCTTCCCCGGTTCCAGCGCCGCTTTAATCTCTGGCGACAGGGCATCCACAAAGGCCGAAACCGTATTCCCCCCATAAAACCGGATTACCAGCGGCGGAAAACCCTTCATCTGATCCGCACAGTACCGGTACAGTCCTTCCCGCTTACCGATGTTTTCATTCCCCACAATAACGGTATTGCGCCGGGCTCCCGGCTTAAGGTACTGCCGGATCTTTTCGGAATTGTTCTTTTCCCGGCTTTGCAGCTCCGCGGGTTTGCCAAATTCCCGAATAGCCCGGATTTGGGCATATCCGGCCCCCGGATTTTCTCCGAGGGCCGCCTTGTCCAGGGGCGCGTCAAAATCGATAAAGGATTCTAAAAAACTCTGCAGCTCCGGGGCGCACCATATACCGGTACCCCACAGGTCCGAAGGAAGTCCTCGGCTTAGAAGGGGAACGTCTTCGTCCCGGATATTCTGTCCCAGGATGCAAATATGGCCGTAGAGTTCCGAGGACGCCTTTTCCAGGGCATTTTTAACCGCCTCCAATACACACAGGATGTCAAGCCAGAAGCCGATGGTTTCTCCGGCAAAGGAGGCGTGGATAAGTTTGTGTTCCAAATGAACCTTACCGCCGAATCCCTCAATAGCCTCGATAATGGATTTTTCCAAATTTCTTAGGAGCTTGGGCCGGGTCCGCCTTAGCTGGGATTGAAACCGCAGGGAAAAGATTATCTGAATCATCCGGTTGGATTATACACGACTTTTTTATTTTATAACATCAATAATACACACATCTTGCAAAAATAAGTAATTTTTATAATCATAGGGCATGGATGTGTCTGTAAGCCCTTTGTTTAAGGGCCGCTCGCTTTTAACCTGGCTGGATTATACCGCGGAAGAGATCCGCGCCCTGCTGGAATTGTCAAAACAGGTCAAGGGGGAACATAAAGGGGGGCGCTTTACCGGCAAAACCCTGGCTCTCCTCTTTGAAAAACGGTCTACCAGAACCCGTTGCGCCTTTGAAACCGCTTTTGGCGAAGAGGGGGGACATCCGGTATTCCTTTCTACCGGCGACATTCAGCTGGGGGCCAAGGAATCTATCGAGGATACCGCCCGGGTCCTGGGGAGGATGTTCAACGGCATCCAGTTCCGGGGTTTTAAACAATCCACCGTGGAGACCCTGGCCCGGTATTCGGGGGTCCCGGTGTACAACGGCCTAACCGACGACTTCCACCCTACCCAGGCGCTGGCGGATATTATGACCCTGGAAGAGAATTTCGGCCCCCTTCGGGGGGAAACACTTTGCTTTGTAGGAGATGGCCGGAACAATGTGGCCCGATCCCTCATGGTGATCTGCTCAAAACTCGGCATAAACTTTACCGTCGTTAGCCCCCCGGCCTTGTTTCCCCGCCGGGACATCCTCGAAACATGCGAAGCCCTTTCGGCGGGATCGGGGGCCCGTATCCGGATCAGCGCCGACACCGCCGAACTAAGAGGAGCCTGCGGAATATATACCGACGTGTGGGCCTCCATGGGGGAAGAGGATAAAAAGGCGGAACGAAGGGCCCTGCTAAGCCCCTACCAGGTTAATTCCGAACTCATGGCAAAAACCGGCAGGAGCGACACTATCTTTCTCCATTGCCTTCCCGCCATTAAGGGAGAGGAGGTAAGCCCGGAACTTATCGAAGGCCCGGCCAGCAGGGTCTGGGACGAAGCGGAAAACCGAAAGCATACAATTAAAGCAATACTGCTTGCCACCCTGGACTGTTTATAGTATAGTTGAGTAAGCTTCCCGATACCTTTTCATGAGGAGGAAAAAAATGAAGAAGTTACCCCTGTTGTTTTTTACCGGTTTTCTGGCCTTGAGCGCCCTGCCCTTAGCGGCCCAGCAGGATTGGGGACCGGCAAACACCTCGGAACTGTACTATGTAAACGTTCCCATAGAAAAGGTTTATCCCTACCGTAAGGGCTATGTGGTGGTGTACCGCAAGGGTCTTAACAGCCTGGGCAGGGCCTATATCCCCTTTGAATGGTTCCGCCCCGCGGTGGCCAAGGCGGAATTGATCCAAATCGGGGACGGAAAAACCTGGCCCTGCATGTCGGTCTTTTATAAAGAAGGGACCTTCCACGCGGTACGGCTCTATGTCAGCAGAAGGAGCAGTCACCAAAGCTGGGGTAATATTCCTTCCACGGTAAACCTGGACGAGTACTTTGAGGGAGTAGAAGCGATAGATATAGGATTTGATGAACAGTGAGACCATAACAAAAATCCAGAAAGCCATTCGGGAGGAGGGGCTTGACGGCTGGCTTTTTTGTAATTTCCACCACCGGGACAGGCTTTCCGATGAACTTCTGGAACGGCCGGCGGGGCTTTCCAATTCCCGGATGTGGTTCTACGCGGTTCCGGCCTCCGGGGAACCGCAGGGGCTAATTCACGCCATAGAGGCGGATCACCTGGACGGGCTGCCGGGAACAAAAAAAACCTACATCAGCAGGGAAAGCCTTCTTCACCGGCTGAAACCTCTGGGGGGAAAGCGCTGGGGGGTCCATGCGTCGGAAAACATAAGTTCCCTGTCGTACCTGGATGCGGGAACCTACGGGATGCTGACCGGGGCGGGGCTGCGCCTGTGCTCCGCCGAAAGGCTGATCCAGCGCTTTAAGGGGCTGCTGGATCAGGAAGGAATCGCTTCCCATGAACGGGCCGCCGGGGACCTATACCGGATCGTGGAAGCGGTTTGGGATATGGTTTGCTCTTCATACGGTCAAAACCGGACGCTGTACGAGGGGGATCTGCGGCAGGTAATGGAGGATGAATTCCTCCGGTGCGGCCTTATCCGGGATCATCCCCCCCTGGCGGCCGCAGGAAGGCACTCCGCCAATCCCCATTACGATTTTGAAGGCCCCGGATCTCCCGTTAAGAGGGGAGACCTTATCCAGCTTGATCTTTGGGCAAAAGAAAAAACCGGCATTTACGCTGATATTTCCTGGGTGGGGTTTTACGGTAAAAAAGCGGAACCCGAAATGGAAGAACTATTCGGGGATCTGACGGAAGCCCGGGAAGAAACCCTTTGTTTTATAGAATCCACCCTAAACGCAGGAAGGGAACTTAGCGGCGCCGAGGTTGACAGAACATGCCGGTCCCTGCTTACGGCCCGGGGGCACGCCGGAGGGCTAAAACACCGAACCGGCCACGGCATCGACACCGAGTGCCATGGCTGCGGGGTAAATCTGGATTCGGTGGAATTCACCGACCCCCGGCCCTTACTGGAGGGCTCCTGCTTTTCCGTGGAGCCGGGAATTTACCGTACCGGCTATGGTCTTAGAACCGAGGTAAATGTCGTCATCTGCGGCGGAAAACCCCGGGTGTCCGGTCCCGGAAACACAAAACAGGGTCGGCAGTTCAGCCTGCTTCATTGCTAGGAGCTTGTTGCGCTTCGCGCATGAGATCGTATAAAAATTCACGGATGTGAATTTTTATACCTTACAAACTCCCCAAGGAGCCCCGTTAACCGGGATTTTTTGGATGAAGGGCGCCAAAGGGCGCCTGAGCAAAATCCACCCGTGTAACATGCTCCCAGGGCCCCAAGGAGGAATCGTATGCCGGTACCGGTACCTGCAACCTTACTCAGCTTTATCCGGGAAGGAACGGATTTTATTGTTACCGGCCACAGGGAACCGGACGGGGACTGCGCGGGCAGCCAGCTTGCCCTAGCCTCGCTGCTCCGGCGGATGGGAAAAACAGCCCTGGCCTGTTCCGCAGGGCCCTTTAAACGCAGTGAAATTAAATCTCTGGAAAAACACTTTGCCCCCTACCCGGAAAAGCGGGACGGACTGCGGCTTATTGTCATGGACTGTTCCGCCCGGGAGCGGGTGGGGGATCTTCCCCTGGACGGCATGCCCACCGCGGTGGTGGATCACCATGTGCCGGGAAATTCCTGGGGAGATATACGCTACCTCGATCCCGAAGCTCCTTCGGTAACCTTTATGGTACTACGGATATTTGAAGAGCTGGGAATGGAACCCTCCGCGGAAGAAGCGGAGTTGCTTCTGTTCGGGCTTTGTACCGATACCGGCTTTTTTCGCCATCTTGAAGCGGGCATGACGGAAGCATTCCGGGCCGCCGCGGTATTAAGCGCCGCCGGGGCCAGTCCCAAAAAAACCTATGCGGCCATTAACGGAAAAAAGACCCTTAACTCCCGGCTTCTTATGGGGGCCATACTGGCAAAAACCAGACCCTTCTATGGGGGAAGACTCCTCCTGTCCGGCGAAACCCTGGAAGAAACCCGGCAATTTGGCCTGGAAAGCAGAGATTCGGACACGATCTACCAGCTGCTTCTTTCCATCGAAGGAGCGGAAGCCGTAGCGCTGATCCGGCAGGAAAATCCCGAAGAATGTACCATAGGGTTCCGTTCCCAGGACCGTATTGACGTGGCCGCCATTGCCCGGGATTTTGGCGGGGGGGGGCACAAAAACGCCTCCGGCGCAAAGGTTCCGGGAACTATATCGGAACTGGAAGAGCAGGTGGTACGGGCCTTTTCCCCCTGGTTTAGGCCCTAAAGATATTACATTTGTCATAGTTTTTTAAAAAATACAAGTAAAACCCATAAGTTTCCCTTGAATACCCGATATACCCACAATAAGGAGAAACTATGCCGGAAAAACCCCAATATCTTAACAAACTGCTCCAGGACTATCGCCAAGGGCATATTAGCCGGAAGGAACTGGAGGGCAGCATCTTTAATCACATCCGCAAAGATCCTCGCCGCCTTTCGATAAGCTGGTGGACAGAAGAAGCCTATGACGATTTTATCAGTTGGTTCTACCCCCGGATGAGCAGGGCCGTGGACCGGTATAAAGAGTGCGGGTCAAATTTTGACGCGTATATTACCACCATGATCCGGCTTTCTGCAAAAGAATACGGAATACGAAAAAAAGAGCACCGGATCATCGAGAAAACCTGGTGGGACGCCAAGGCGGAAGAAATGGCGGTTTATGAGCCGGAAGAACCTGAATACCTTGAAGAAGAACCCAAACTCCACAGGGTTTCCAATCCCCGGCAGGTTTTAATGCTGCTGCTAAAAGCCTACCACTATCTTTCGGAATCCCACGTGGCCCGGCTGGCCCCTGCGGTAGGACTTACAAAAGAAGAACTGTCTTCGATAATAGACCGGCTGCGAAGGCTCCGGCTCCAGCGGGACGAGGCGGTGAGGAACCTTAAAGAACGGATCCATGCACAGTTTTATCGTTGCCTGGCCTTTGAAAAACGGATGATCCACGCCCCTCCCTATTCCATCCACCGGCTTAAAATGAAAAAATGCCTTGAAACGGCCCGGAAGCGGCTTCTCTCCATGCGCAAACGCCTTGCCTCAATGCGGACCGAAGCGTCCAACGAACAGATAGCCCAGGTATTGGGAGTTAAAAAGGGAACCGTGGACAGTAATCTTCATGCGGTTAAGCAAAGAAACCAAACCGAAAACCAATGACAAACTGCTCCGGCCAGGACAAAAAGATGCCAGATTATATGAAACCCCGCGGGATTTCGCAGGAATTGCGGCGGTTTCCCGGAACCCGCCGAAGGGCGCCGCTCCGGAGACTTCCCCTGTCCCGCCCGGTACCAGAAAACCCCAAGGGTATAGGCAATACCTCCGGCGAACAGGAGGATCAGGCTTTTAAGTGAAAGGGACCGGGCCAGGGGTACGCACCCCGCAAGGATCGCCCAGCCCATAAGGACAAACAGTACCGTCTCGGCCTTTTTTAAAAATCGCCATTGTACTGCAGAAAGCACAATCCCCGTCAGGGCCAGGGTCCATTCAAAACCAAAGAATACCCAGCCCAGGGCTCCCTGCAAGGCCAGCAAGCAATAGGGCGTATAGGTTCCGGCAATAAAAAGATATATGGCCTGGTGATCGAAGATCCGGAACAAGGCTTTTAGCCGTTGGGAAACCACCGCATGGTACATGGTGGAGACCAAAAACATCAGAATCATTCCCCCCGCAAAGATCACGTATACCGCGGTAGAAGAATGGGCCCGGAGTACCAGAAGAACCATCCCCGCCACGCTTAGAAGAACTCCAATGCCGTGGAGTATCGAGTTAACGATTTCTTCCCCCTGGGTCCTGGTATAGACGTTGTTCATGTGTTTATGACACCAAAAAATATTCTTAAGTTGCAGACCCGGTTTTCTTAGCGGCAGGTGAATTTTTACCGATACTTAATACTAATGACAGCAAACCACGCCATACGGGGCCTGTTCCTATGCGCCCTGATCGTACCTTTTTTACCTTGGTCCTGCCGTAGCGGTCCCGGCGCCGGATCCCCGGTACCGGCGGTAACATTCGAATTTGACCGCGTAGAAAGTTCCGGTGCCGGAGAAATCCTGGTGTACTGTAGATGCCGTATTGCCAATCCCCACAGTTCCGGCATGTCCTTTAGCCTCGAAAAGGCCCGGATCTTTATCAACGGCGCGGAATTAACCGGAGAGCCCCTGGAAATCGAAGAGGGCCGTATTCCGGGGAAATCCGAAGCGTCCTTCACGGGGCTGTACAGACTGGATCTAAAAAAGGTTTCCGGGGCGCCCGGAGAAAACAAACTTACGCTCAAGGCAGCCTTGGACCTGGATTTTGTCTTTGACGATGGCCGCCGGGCAAGGGTGCCGGCAGCGGGGGACCTTGAATTTCCCCTCACCCGGGAACCGGTTTTTACGATTGAATCCATCAAGATCCTTCAAGCGGAGCTTATCAATACCCGGCTTAAGGTACGGGTAAAAATTGCCAACCCCAACCCCTTTCCGGTAAGCCTTTCGTCCATGCAGTACGAGTTGTACGGGGCGGGGCGCTTTTGGGCCGACGGAAACCATACCACTGCGTATACCATACCGGGAAAAGAATCCGCAGAAGCGGACCTGTACCTGGTGATGAATTTTACCAACATGCGCCGGGATGTTCTGGACAGGATCATTGAACTGCGGCAGGTGGATTACCGGTTTTCCGGCACGGTGGAAATCAGTCCAGCGCTAAGGTATTTTCCTGTTTTTACCACCCGTTTCGACCTGCAGGGCGAATCCGAAGTGATCCGCTGAGGGCCCCTGCCGGCAGGTTCCAGTTCTATTAGAGTTGTTTAAAAACTTCAGTTTTT
>JAISOA010000038.1 GCA_031275945.1 Spirochaetaceae bacterium | reverse complement strand
CCCTCCATCTCGGCGGCTATGGCGGAAAAGCCCTCTTCCCGGGCGGTCTTGGCAAAGCCCGCGTACATATCGGTCCATTCGTAATGTTCCCCCGCGGCGGCGTCCTTAAGGTTGTCGGTGGTGGCGGGAACGCCGTCTCCGTGGAGGTGCTTAAACCAGATTTTAGCGTGTTCTTTTTCATTCAGCGCCGTTTCCCGGAACAGGGCGCCAATCTGTACATAGCCTTCTTTTTCGGCCTTGGACGCATAGTACAGGTACTTAGTGTGGGCCTGGGATTCTCCGGCAAAGGCGGTTTGCAGGTTCTGCCAGGTTTTTGAATCTTTTAATTCCATGATTTTTCCTCTCTAAAAATTCATATTTTGGCCTTAGGCTTGCTCTCCCAATGCAACATTACCATTCCTAGTAACAGTATACTATTTTTCATCGTTTCTGTACAGATTCGGCAACATTTTAACATGAGGCATTCCGGATTATTCTCTAGCATTATCCTCTGTACCGCCGCGGACGGCTCTCCGGTACGGTTGTAGGGCCCGCGGCCGCTCCGGCTCCCCGTATGCATGGCCCATAGACGTTAAAAGGAGGATTCCGGTATACTTTTCCCTGACAAACTAATCTATGGAGTATAGCCATTTCTAACCGAGGAGCAGCCAGCATGAACGAAGAATTAACCGGGTACCAGGGTCCTGCCACCATGGAAAAAATTACGTCCCTGGCAAAACGCCGGGGCTTTGTCTTTCAATCTTCAGAAATTTACGGGGGCCAAAACGGCGCCTGGGATTACGGTCCCCTGGGAATCGAGCTTAAAAACCGCATTGCCCAAACCTGGTGGAAAGAGATGACCCAGCTTCACGACAACATTGTGGGGCTTGATGCGGCCATTTTAATGCATCCCCGCACCTGGGAAGCTTCGGGTCATGTGGAAAATTTTACCGATCCTCTGGTGGACTGTAAAAAGTGCAAAACCCGGTTCCGGGCGGATCAAATTCCGGAAAAAAATCTTGCCGAAAAACAATGCCCCGAATGCGGGGGAGAGCTTACCAATACCAGAAAATTCAATCTTATGTTCAAGACCCATATCGGCCCGGCGGAGGACAGCGCCAGCATCATTTACCTGCGGCCCGAAACGGCCCAGGGAATTTACGTGAACTACAAAAACATTATCCAATCCAACCGGATGAAGATTCCCTTCGGCATTGCCCAGATAGGCAAGGCCTTTCGCAACGAAATCGTTACCAAAAACTTTATCTTTAGAACCTGCGAATTTGAGCAGATGGAAATGCAGTTCTTTGTAAAGCCCGGAACCGACGAAGAATGGTTCAATACCTGGCGGGAACAGCGCTGGCAGTATTACGAAAAACTGGGGGTTAAAACAAATTATCTTCGCTGGCACCGCCACGGCCCGGATGAGCTTGCCCACTATGCAAAGGACGCCTACGACATCGAATATCTTGTCCCCATGGGCTGGCGGGAACTTGAGGGGGTTCATAACAGAACCAACTACGACCTTAGCCGGCATACCGAGTTTTCCGGAAAGGACCTACAGTACATCGATCAGGACAACAATAACGACCGGTATATACCCTTTATTATCGAAACCTCCGCGGGGCTTACCCGTACCCTGCTTATGCTGCTCTGCGATGCGTACGACGAAGAAAAGGTGGTGAACGAAAAAAATCCCGGCGCTCCCGAAGGAACCGCAGGTTCGACGGAGGAGTGGCGGACCGTACTTCGCTTTCACCCCGGCATAGCGCCGGTTACCGTGGCGGTGCTTCCGTTAATGAAAAAAGACGGCTTGGCGGAGCTGGCGGAAAGCATACGCAGCGAACTAAAAGAAGACTTCGCCACCGATTATGATCAAGCCGGAGCCATAGGCCGCCGTTACCGCCGCCAGGACGAAGCGGGCACCCCCTTTTGCGTTACCATAGATTACCAGTCCAAGGACGACGGTACCATAACCCTCCGGTTTCGGGATTCTATGGAACAGGTAAGGATTCCCCGGGCAGGCCTGGCGGAACGGATACGGCAGGAGATTAAAGAATACAAACGGATCAAATAACGGACCTGTTCGGAACCGGGGCTGTAGGAGGAGTCTAAAAATCCGGGGCTTCCAAAATCCCCTTTGCCGGGCTATCATGGGGCATGAAGTATTCTCAAACCTTTATCCCCACCCTGCGGGAAGTTCCCGGCGATGCGGTTATTGCAAGCCATCGCCTGATGTTCCGCTCGGGGATGATCCGCAAGCTTTCCAACGGTCTTTTTGCATACCTTCCCCTGGGCCTTAGGAGTTTCCGCAAGGTAGAAAATATTATTCGGGAAGAAATGGATGCCATCGGCAGTTTAGAGGTAAAGCCCACGGTGCTGATCCCCGGCGAATTATGGAAGGAATCGGGGCGCTGGGATTCCATGGGCGAGGCCCTGCTAAGGGTAAAAAACCGCCTGGGGGCGGACTTTGTGGTATCCCCCACCGCCGAAGAGGCCTTTACCAGCCTTGTGCGGAACGAGCTTTCCAGTTACCGCCAGCTTCCTCTTCTCCTCTACCAGATTAACACCAAGTACCGGGACGAGATCCGGCCCCGCTACGGGGTTATGCGAAGCCGGGAATTTGTCATGAAGGATGCCTATTCGTTCCATGCCGACGACCTAAGCCTGGACGAACATTACCAGGCCCAGGGCCGGGCCTATAGGCGAATCTTCAGGCGTTGCGGCCTTACGGTAATTCCTGTAAAGGCGGATTCAGGAGCCATGGGGGGATCGGGGTCCGAAGAGTTCATGGTAGAAAGCGAGATAGGGGACAATACCCTGCTGCTCTGTAAAAGCTGCGACTATGCCGCCAATGTGGAAAAAGCGGAATGCAAGCTTGACTACAGTCCCCGGTTTTCCGAGGAACTGGCCCGGGGAGCGGCAAACCATACCCCTCCTCTGGAAAAAATTGACACCCCGGAACTTAAAACCATTGAGGAACTCTGCGGATTCCTAAAAACAGAGGCGGAGAATTTTATTAAAACCCTGATTTACCGGGCGGTACATGTGGAGCTTGATTTAAGCGGTGCCCCGGGCTATAGGGAACCGGCAAAACACCGCCCCGCCACCGGCATTCCGGAAATTCAGGAAGAAGCTTTTTTTGCCGTGGCTATCCGGGGAGACCTGGATGTAAACGAAGCTAAACTTGCCGCGGTGCTTAAGGCTTCGGAAGTGTCCCTGGCCGCGGATACCGATGTGATCCGCATTACCGGAGCGCCGGTGGGCTTTGCCGGTCCCGTGGGCCTCAACACCGTGCCGGTGCTGCTTGATGAGACCGTAACAGGGATGAACGATGCTGTTACCGGCGCCCTGGAAAAGGACAAACACTACCGGCATGCCGCCTATGGCAGAGACTTTACCGGCTGGCTTACCGCCGATGTCCGCACGGTAAAAGCCGGCGACCGCTGTCCAATCTGCGGCGGGGAGCTTTACGAAAAAAAAGGAAACGAACTGGGCCATATTTTTAAGCTTGGGTATAAGTACACAAAATCCATGGGAGTTTCGTATCTGGACGAAAACGGCAAAACCGGGTTTCCAACCATGGGGTGTTACGGCATTGGCCTTGACCGCACCCTGGCTTCCATTATAGAAGAACACCACGACGAAAAGGGTATTATCTGGCCCGTCCCGGTGGCGCCCTACCATGTAAGTATTATTCCTATTAAATACCAGGGGGCGGTTAAGGACGCCTGCGATACCCTGGTAACGGAACTGGAAAGGGCAGGACTGGAAGTTCTGCTTGACGACAGAGACGAGCGGGCGGGAGTAAAATTCAACGATGCGGATCTTATGGGCATACCCTGGCGTATTGTGGCGGGGGACAAGAACCTTGCCGCAGATACTCCCCGGGTTGAAGTAAAGCGCCGGAGCGAAAAGGAACCGCGGCTTATGACGCTTCGCGGCGCCATGGCAGAAATAACCGAGGCGGTACAGAGGGAACTGGCGGCGGGCAGGGAATGAGCCTCCCCGGGCAGAGCTCCGAGGTATCCCTAAGCGTTGCGGCCTTTGAGCCGGAGCAAGCTCCGGGGTATTAAACCAGACTTTCGAATAAACGGCTTTCCCGGGAATCTAGCTGCGCTCCCCCAGCAGCAGTTTAATTTCCTGGATTTCCCGGCTTAGTTCCGAGCGGGGTTTTTTCCGTAGCCGTTCGGGAAGCATCTCTTTGGAAGTACATTCCACGGTGGCTACCAGGTTCTGCAGTTCTATTTCGTGGGGATATGCCGCGGGCACAAAGTCCGCCATGGCCTCTTCCATATCATCCCGGCGTATATAAATCCGGTTATCCATGGCGGCCAAAAGTTTAGCCCGGATCAAAAGGGCTTCCAGATCCGCCCCGGAATATTCGTGTTTGTATTTTTTAAAGAGTTCCGGCACCGGAAAATTCCGTATATCAAGATCGAGCTTTCGTACCAGGGTTTTAAACAGATCCGCCCGTTCTTCGTCGCTGTCCGGATAAAAAAGCGCCAGGTGCTCTTCGGCCCGGCCCTGACGCTTTAGATCTATGGGGACAAGATCGGGCCGGCAGGTAATAAGAAACCAGATAATCCGTCCCCGGTATTCGGTGTTTCCCATAAAGCTGGCAATTTGGGCAAAGACCCGGTTACTGGTCCCCGAATCTCCCTCCTGATCCCGATCCCCCAGAAATGCGTCGGCCTCGTCGATCATCACCGCCACGGGAGCCATGGATTTAAGGATATTAAGGATCCGTTCCAGATTGGACTCCGTATCGCCCTGCCATTTGGAGCGAAAATTCCGGAATTTTACCATGGGTATGCCGATTTCGCCGGCAAAGGCGCTGACCATAAAACTCTTTCCCGTACCCACGGGTCCCGCAATAAGGTACCCCATGGGGAGCACGTCCAGCCTGCCCATCTTAATTGCTTTGGCGGCGTTTTTAAAGCGCTTTTTTACAAAACTATGACCGGAAACATGGGAAAGGTCAAAGGTGGTTTCAAGAAATTCCAAAAGCCCCGCGGCTTCGGTTTCAATAATGTCTTTTTTCTTCTTTCGCAAATAATCCATGGTCAATACTTCTGCGGTTTCAAAATTTTCCGAGATCAGCCGGTTTAGGTTCATCAGGTTAAGACCGTTGGTAACCGCCGCAACCTGAAGGGTACTAAGGCCCCGGTCAAGGATTAGTCTGCCCTCCCGCAGTTTTGAATCAAGAAAATCCTTCCGCACCCCTTCGACCGGAAAGGGGACGCTTACCTTTACTGCCGCGGGGGAACCGGCCAGACGGGGAGAAATATCCGCAAGATTTTCGGTAAGCAGGATAATGGAGATATCCCCCGAGGTAAAAAGGGGATTCACCGCCCAGCGATTCAGGGTAACAAGGCAAAACCGATCCTCCTCGCTGTAACGGCCCAGATCCCCCGGGGGTACAATAGTTTCCGCATAGTCGATGATTAACACCATGCGGCAGGTTTCATATTTGTCCGCCGGAATTCGGGCAAGAAAATATTTTTCCAGGTAGAAAAAGCTTTCTTCGGGATTAGGAGACATAAACTCCGCGGGATCCTCTATGTCCGGGTACTTTTTTCCCATGGTCTTTTGGTACTCCAGGGCCATTTCTTCGGTAAGAAACATAACGCCGCTGGAACGGTCGTAATACACGATGATGTTTTGGTTTCCAAAGATCCGTTCGGCAATGTAATCCTGTATCCGGGTAAAGGTAAATTCCCCCGCATTGCTTTTATGGGGAAGGTAGTCCCGGATATTACCGTGGAGTATATAGAGATTTGCCGTCTTGGAGCCGTACTTATAGGCAAATTCCCGGGCCCAATCCGGCAGGGTATCTATATATCCCTGGTTTTCGCGGTAATATCCCATATTATTTCTTTGCGCTCCGGGTTAAGAAAATGCCCAGAGCATTGACGTACTTTTCTTTAATTACCGTTTCTGCGGAACTTAAGGCGCTGTTTTCCGCCCCGCGGATATTGGCGTGTCCTTCCCGGTCGTTAATCGTGTAGGGAAAAAGCACCGTTCCCGTGGAGGTGTCAACCAAACTGGCGTCGACCACATAGCGAATCCACCGGTAGGGATTATTAAGGTAACTTATCTCTTCCATAGAAAAGTTTACCCTTAGGGCGTATCGGGAATCTTTGCCGCCGGTACGAAAACCCGCCGAAGTAAGCGCGGCGGCAAAGGCGCCCCCGATCCGGTTCTGCCGGTCGTTCTCTACGGTGATCGCAATAGGAATGTTCTTTGCTATCTGCGCCGCTTCTATCCGGTAGTCGTTTCCGGTTTTTAGGTTTTCTCCCGCCATGGAACCGGGACTGATAAGGTTCCGTACAGTGGCAAAAACCTGGTTGGCATCCGCCAGGGCCGCGGCCTGGTAGTAATTGATAAATCCCTCAAAGCTTTGTTTTTCCGCCTCCGGTAAATTTGTCAAGACCGCAATGGTTCCCAGGTTCTGCTGTATTAACTCGGAATAAATAAGACCGGCCTTTGCCCTGTCCATAAGGGCCAGGGCATAGTAGGTTCCGTCCGCGCTTTTCCAGACATCCTTTATTTCCGCGCCGATAAGGGTGTCCATGGCCACGGATGTCTTTACCGCCTGGTCCATGGCGGATTTTTCCGTCCATGCGGCGCTGCTGGCTTCTACCGCCTGGGTGTAAGTATAGCTGGTTTTTGACTCGCTGGTAATTGATTGGCCGAATATGGAGCTTAGGTTTGTCAAGGCTGTTTTTTCCGCGGCGTCCCGAAGGGGGCCGTATCCTACGGCGGCAATATAGGCGGTCCTATTGTATACCGTATAGGGATCAGAAATCCATGGGGGTTCGGCGCCGCTGCCGTTTGGAACGCTTCCACAGGCAAAGAAAAAAACCTCCAGGATTATTATCAGCACCAGTCTTTTTATTTTAAGCATACTTCCTCCACTAAATTAAGGGAATTTTCCCTAAGCGGTACATTTTCATGCCGGCGGACCGCAAGCACCCGCCCGCCGCCGCCATAGTAGATAATTGAAAAAGAATACGTCCCCGGCGTAAGGTTAATTCCCCCCACATAGGCTTTATCCGGAAAATACCGGGCCTGCCGCAGATCCGCCCGTTCACTGGCCTCTGCGAACATCTGGGTTCCCAGGCTTAGTAAGGTAAAGAGCCCAGAGTTTTCGCTGGAGTTTTCCGCCATGGTGTCAAAAACCGCGGCGGTAACACCCTTTACCGAGGCCCGTAGTACGGACCTGGTATAGATAAGGTTTTTTTTCTGCTCAAAGGTGGCGGTAACCACCGCTCCGATATGTTCAAGCAGTTCCAGGGCAAAGTTTTCTCCCGAATCAAAGATCACCTTAATCGAAACCACCTGGGAATACCGGGGACTCATCACCGGTAGAGCGATTTTAATCCAGTTCATTCCCAGGGGTATACGGATAAGCTCTTCTTGCTTTACCGGGGAACGTCCGGCAAAGCCTATCACGTTAAGCCGGGCCAGGCCCGGGGGGATGGCAAGTTCTTCCATGACCGAGGAAGGCAGAGGATGGGGATAAACGGAGGGGGCATCGGCCATGGCTATCTGTAGCTGCCGCTGATCAATCCGGGCATCGTCCGGCAGGCCCGCGCCCCGGTAAAAGAGCATCCCCAGATACCGGGCCAGGGCGGAATTGTTGAATTTAAGCGGCGCCCCCGGATTCGGGGGAAGCGTTGTATTGTTTTCCAGGGCCAGCTTTTGCATGCCGGTCATAATGGTTCCGTACTTAACCGAAAGGTCCCGAAGCTTGTTGTTCATACGCCGAATCTCTACCAGCGCCTCGTCCATATTCCCGCGCCGGTAATAGTTTAAGGCGTTAAAGGCATTAAGGTAAATATCTTCGTAATCTTCGCCGTCGTATTCCCTGGCCCTGTCGCTTACCAGGATTGTCCCAAGTTCCTGGCTTATGCTGACGGCAAAATTTTTTTCTATGGCCCGTTCCCCTTCTTCCAGAAGGGCGGAAGATACTTCGTAGTTTCCCGCATAGTGGGTCAAGAGACCCTTATCCAGGTAGTATAAGACGATGTCCTTCTCCCGGTATATGGACTTGTGCCGTTCTTCCAGGACCGCCACTGCCTGGGAAAAATTTTCCTGATCGGCAAATTCATCCACCGGAATAAAGGGATCGGTGGTAACGCAGGAAACAAGCAAAGCCGCTTGAAGCAATAAAGCGGCAAGCGGCTTTGCGATCCTTAACGCCGGGGAGTTCATTAAATTCCCGTCCTAGGGTTTAACCGAAGGGTTCCTGATAACTTTTTTTATCTCGTTATACTCGCCAATCCAAACCCGAATACTTGTGGTTATATCGGTTAGTTCCGCGGTTATAAAGTAACTTCTGGTGGCGGTCTTATCGTAGCGGTCCACAATGGTTTTTACCGACCCGGTAAGGATAAAGTCCGCCCCCACTTCCCTGCCCAGCTTTGCCATGGTTTCGTCGCTTGTGTAGCCCTGCTGTTGATCCGCCCGTTCCCCCCGAATTTGCTGGCGAAGCTCCCCGGAGGCGGCAAATTCGGCCTTTCCGCTGTTTAAAATAGACGCCTCCAGACGCTGGGAAAGGATAGACGTATCCATATGCTCATCGCTGGCATTCTTAAAGGTTCCCACGATAATCACCGGCAGTCTGCCCCGGGCGGCGCTAAATTGGTTTAACCGGGGAGTTTCAAGGCACGCCTTAATAAGGGCATCACTGGCAAGCCGCAGATCCGTATCGTTCCAGTACCCGCTTAAATCTATGCGGGTATCCGCATCCACCCGGCTTACCGAATGTTTGCAAGAAGCTAAAAAAAGCACCGCCGCCAGGCAAGACAGCAGACACAGCCTTTTTTTCATACAAACTCCTCTTTTGTTTTGCAAACGAAACCCATAGAAAAGCCAAACTGGGGTTTCCAGAGGCTTCCTACACCGCACGCTTATTCGTGCTTATCCAGCTGTGTTTCCAAATACCGGAAAGCTTCGTCGGCCTTAAACTCCGCAAATGCGGCGGCTTCGTTTCGTTGAAATTCAGAAACGGTGGCTTTAAAGTCGTTTGCCAGATTATTCTTGGGGTACGAATACAGGATATGGTACACTCCGGCCTGATCCACCCAGTATTCTTCCTGATCAAAGCCCGATACATTCGCCGTAGACCGGGTAACGGTAGCCTGTTCAAAGCGCATTAAGGTTTGAGTATTGCCAATGGTTCCCCCTTCCTCAATGTAATTTTTCATCGTATCGGCCACCACCGCGCTTTTCCACTGTGAAAGCTTTGCCAGGGCATCGGCCCGGGCCAGGTTACGTTTTACCGTATCTGTTGAGGCATCCCGGCCGTCGCCAACCACATAATAAATACTATCCGATTTGGGGGTTCTGTTCATCCATTCCGGCCGGGGAATGCCCTCGGCGCCGATGATCTTGGATCGGGGATCGTCCTCGTAGGATTCCGGTTTTGATTTGCATCCAACAACAACCAGGGCCGCCAGGGCCAGCCATACCATACATAATTTTTTCATGTATAAACTCCTCCCTAATACAGCAATTATAATCTTCCTAAAAAATCCTGTCAACGTGGGGTTTTTGGATCGGCCATTGTTCTTACCACACGGGATGATTATACTACTACCGGAGGTTTCTGTGCATCCTTTTAACGTAAGCGCGTCCTTTGCGCCCGCCGGCGACCAGAAAAAGGCCATTGCCGCCTTGGCGGAGGGAATTACCGCCGGAAACCGGTTCCAAACCCTTAAAGGGGTAACGGGTTCGGGCAAAACCTTTACCATGGCAAAGATCATCGAGGCGGTGCAAAAGCCTACCCTGGTGATCAGCCACAATAAAACCCTCGCGGCCCAGCTTTTTAGGGAATTTAAGGGGTTCTTTCCCCACAATGCGGTGGAATATTTTGTTTCGTATTACGATTATTACCAGCCCGAAGCCTATGTGGTAAGCCGGGACATTTATATAGAAAAAGACGCCTCGATAAACGACGAAATTGAACGGCTTAGGCTTAGCGCCACCAGAAGCCTTATGGAGCGGGAGGATGTTATCATCGTGGCCACGGTTTCCTGTATCTACGGCCTGGCCACTCCGGAGGTATACCGGGAGATGACCGCCCAGTTTGCCCTGGGAGACAGGATAGACCCCGACGCCCTGCTCCGCCGTTTTGTGGAACTTCAGTACGAGCGGAATGATGCGGTCCTGGAACGGGGGCGCTTTCGCCGCCGGGGGGACATTCTGGAAATTTATCCGGCGTACCTGGAAGAAGCCTACCGGGTGGATCTGGACTGGGACAGGATAACGCGGATCCGCCGCTTTGAGCCGGTTTCCGGAAAGGTCCTGGAGGACCTGGACCGGGCGGTAATCTACCCCGCCAAACAGTTTGTTCTGCCGGACGACATGATCCACCGGGCCCTGGGGGCCATTAAGGATGAACTGGCCGAACGTTACGGGGCGCTTAAAAAAGAAGGGAAGGGCTTGGAGGCGGAACGGCTAAAAACCCGGGTGGAATACGATCTGGAAATGCTGAACGAAATGGGGTACTGTCCGGGGATTGAAAACTATTCGGCCCCCCTGGCGGGGCGCAAAAGCGGGGATCCCCCGGATACGCTGATCGACTACCTGCCCAAAAAAAGCGACGGTTCCCCCGGGCATCTTACCTTTATCGACGAAAGCCATGTTACCCTGCCCCAAATAGGGGCCATGTACGCCGGAGACCGGTCCCGCAAACAGAACCTGGTTGATTACGGCTTTCGCCTGCCCTGCGCCCTGGACAACCGGCCCCTGCGCTACGAAGAATTTGAAGAACGGCTGGGGCCTACGGTCTTTGTCTCCGCCACGCCGGGAAAGGCGGAACTGGAAAAATCCAAACAGGTGGTGGAACAGCTTATCCGGCCCACGGGGCTTTTGGATCCGGAAATTGAAGTACGGCCCAGTGAAGGGCAAATGGAAGACATCTACGGGGAACTGCAGAAACGCATCAAGGCCGGCGAACGATCCTTGATTTTAACCCTAACAAAGAAAATGGCCGAAGATTTAACGGATTACCTTTCCGGCCTGGGACTGCGGATCCGCTACATCCACAGCGAAGTGGAGACCATTGAACGGGTAGAAATTCTTACCGCCCTAAGGGCCGGGGACTTTGATGTCCTGGTGGGCATTAACCTGCTTAGAGAGGGCATCGACCTGCCGGAGGTTTCGTTTATCGCCATCCTGGATGCGGACAAGATAGGCTTTCTGCGGTCCCTTACCAGCCTGATCCAGATCATAGGCAGGGCTGCCCGGAATGCCGCGGGAAAGGTTATTATGTACGCCGATAGGACCAGCGACGCCATGGAAGCGGCCATAGCGGAAACAAACCGGCGCCGGGAGATCCAGCAAAACTACAACATAAAATACGGCATTACCCCCGCGACGGTAAAAAAGACGGTGGCCCATATCCTTGAACGGCACACTGAAGAAGCCGCCGCAGCCGCATCCTCTTCGATTACGGTGCTTAAAAATTCTTTTAATATCCTAATTCCCGCCCAACGGAAACAGCTTGTGAGGGCCCTGGAGGGCGAAATGCTGGAACATGCCAAAAGGCTGGAATTTGAAGAGGCCGCGGCTATCCGGGATGAAATCCAGCGGATCAACAACACCAATTAACCTGGGGCTTATACATGCCGATATTGGGGGTATGAAAAGAATAAGCCTTATAGTGGCACTGCATGTGCCGGTCTTGATGATTTTTGCCCAGCCCGCCATTAGAACCGGAGAAATTACCCGGGGGATTTTCCACCAGGAGGGGATCGCATCCTGGTATGGGGGGGAATTTAACGGACGGCCCACCGCTTCGGGAGAGATCTTTGACGACACCCGGCTAACCGCGGCCCACCCGATACTGCCCTTTGGAACCATGCTTAAAATCACCAACACCCATAACAATAAATCGGTGATTGTCCGGGTAAACGACCGGGGACCCTTCGTGGCGGAACGGATCCTGGATCTTTCCCGGACCGCGGCGCAGGAACTTGACATGATCCGTACCGGGACGGCTCCGGTGATCGTGGAAAGCCTCCAGGAAGTAAGCCTGCCCGCACGCCACACCCTTGCTTTGGGAACGGAAACCGGCGTACAGGGATCCCCGGCATCCGCGGGCCCTTTACCGGCCGGGTCCGCTTCCACCCAGCCTACGGCCGCTCAACAGCCGGTGGTGCAATCTGTGGCGCAATCGGCGGCCCAGCCGGTAATGCAGCCCGTAATACAAACGGCGCTGCCCACACAAAACGGCGAGGCGTTGCAGATTAGACCCGCATCGGTGGAACCCTATTCAAGCCTTGAGCCGGAATCCACCGCCACGGGATCCCGGACAGCTGGCCGGGATAGTCAGAGCGAAGGAATTTCACTTCAAGGCGGAACGCCGGCCCTGCTTAGGGGTTCAATTACCAAGGACAGCGCAAAACTGTACCGCATCCAGGTTGGAGCATATATTCAGCCCCGTAATGCTCTGGAGACCTTTGAAAAACTTAAAAACGCAGGCCTTAATCCGGCCTATGAAAAGCACAACGAATACTACCGGGTTGTACTTTCCGGAATAAAAGACACCGACATCCAGTCCGTGGCAGAAAAGTTGGGACGGGCGGGATTTCGGGAAGCAATTATAAAAGAAGAACCCCGGCCATAGATGGTACGCCTGCCCCGGTCCTGAAAACCTTCTTCGGGACCGGGTTAAACCTAGCCAAATAGAGGCCGGGGCCTTAAACCCCGAAACGTAAACGGGCCTTACAACATACGCTTCTAATGTACACCATACACAATCCTCTTACGTGATGTAGGCGCCGCTTATACGGCGGCGTGAAGTGGAACAAATATAGCCGTACATTCGGCTTGAGGGTATGCAACGTTTTTTTGTTCACCGCAATAAGGTGTTGTGAAATTTGCCGGAGAGCCGGTTTTTCCGAACCCTGCCTACAGATGGGCGTCGTCCAGAATTACAATGTCCACCCGGCGGTTGTTCATGCGGCCTTCGGGGGTATCGTCCCGGCTGATGGGCATGGTGGCGGCAAAACCTGCAACCTGGAAGCGGTTTTCATCGACCCCTATGTCGGCCAGGTAGTGGAGTACCGCCAGGGACCGGGCGGTGGATAGTTCCCAGTTAGAGGGCCACATAAGGGGATCCGTATCGGAACTATCGGTGTGGCCTTCGATGCGAAAACGGCGGCCCGCCAGTTCCTGGGAATTGAGCATGGAGCCCAGTCTAAGCAGTATCTCCCGGCTGTCCTCGTAATTTATTTCGGCGCTGGCGGGGGCAAAGAAGAGGTCCGAAGCCAGGCTGATAATGACCCCCCGTTCATCGTGGGTAACCCTAACCTTGTTGGATCGTATTTCCGGTTCAAAGAGGCTCATGGCCCGGCGTACCGCGGCGCCCAGATTGCGGCCCCGGTCCTGGGAGGGCAGGGACATGATGGTATTTCCCAGGTCGGCGCTTTTGCCCTGGGTAATGGTCTTTCCGCCGGTAGAAGCCCCCATGCCGATGGCGTTAAAGGCGGAGATCATCTGCTGGAGCTGGGTGGGATCCGATTCATCGGGGTTAAAAAGGGCCACAAAAAAGCACAGCATCAGCGTAACCATATCCGAATAGGTTACAATCCATTCTCCCTTAGCCTCTTCCGCGACTTTTTTTTTCTTTGCCATACCGGTTCCTTATTTCCCGATTAATCTTTTAGGACTTCGGCTTCCACCGCCTTGCGGTCCCCGGGTTCCAGATACGAAAGGAGCTTCATCGCCAGAATCCGAGGATTGTCCCCGGCTTGAATAGAAAGGACCCCTTCTATCTGCATTTCTTTAAGTTTTGTTTCCGCCGCGTCCTTGCTTTTTAATTTTCCCGCCACGGGGATCATGACGAGGTTTGCCATCATGGAGCCGTAAAGAGTCGTGATAAGGGCCACGGCCATATTAGGACCTAGTGAGCTTTTATCTTCCAGGTTTTTTAACATACCGATAAGGCCAATAACGGTTCCCAACATCCCAAGTCCCGGCGCCAGGGTTCCCCACATATTAACACTGGTTATCTTGTCCGCATGCCGTCCCTGGATCTGACTTAGCTCCGTTTCCATAAGGGACCGGATTATTTCCGCATCGGTGCCGTCCACCACCAGCCGCAGGCCCTTTTTCATAAATTCATCGTCCAGATCTTCCA
>JAISOA010000023.1 GCA_031275945.1 Spirochaetaceae bacterium | reverse complement strand
ACTGTCATATATGTTTTCCTCAAGGGATTCATCGGCCAGATTGAACCAGACTTGCAGAAAATACATCCTGAGCATACGCGCTATCCCCTTCGGCTGCCTGCCCCGCCGGACGGTCTTGGGGTAAAAGGGCGCTATCTTTTCTTGAAACGCCGCCCAGGGAATAACCGCGTCCATCACGCCCAGAAACTTTTCCCGTCTCCCTGTCCGTTTCATTTGCGCGTATTCTATATCGGTGAAGGTTTGTTGGTTTGCCATGTTTTCAGGGTATCAGAAAACGAAGATTTAATCAGCATTGCCCTAATCCTTTAATTGACAAACTCAAATCTACGAAGGTATAATAAACGGCATGGAAAAAAATGGATTTGTTCAATAACCCGGTTGGTTATTGAACAAATCTTGCAAAATGCTCCGCATTTTGCTGTTTTTAAGCGGTTGTTGTTTAAAAACTGAAGTTTTTAAACAACTTTAATATACCAATGGAATTGAAGAAGGGAAAAACTATATCAAACCCCGGATTCCGGACAACGCTTGTTACCCTCCGGGGAATCCCCATGGAGATAAGCCGCAAAGCCGTTAAGGTTTTACGGATAACCGTCCACCCCGATTGCAGGGTCAGCGTTACCGTTCCCCGAAGCGCCACTGCCGGGGAGCTTGGCGCATTCATCGATTCAAAATTCCCTTGGCTGGAAAAACATCTTGCCCGGTACCGGGAACAGGCGCGGAAAAAGCCTCTGGCGCAGAACCGTTTTGTCAGCGGCGAAATTCACTATGTATGGGGGATCCCCCACGTCCTCAACATAATCGAACGCCGGGGACACCCCAAAATATTGAGCGTCGCCGGAGAATCCGTTCATACACTGGATGTGTATCTGCGGCCCGGCAGTACGGCGGCCCAAAAACAGGCCCTGCTGGACAGGTGGCGGAAGGCCCTCGTTGCCAAGGCGGCCCCGCTCCTTGCCGCAAAATGGGGAAGGTCCCTGGAAGCGGCGGGCGGGAACAAAAGCTTCAGGGTAGAGAAAATCTACCTTCAAAAAATGAAGACCCACTGGGGAAGCTGCAATCCCGCCCGCAAGACCATCCGGCTTAACACGGAGCTGGCGGCAAAAGATCCGGCATGCCTTGAGTATGTGATCCTTCACGAGATGATCCATTTTATAACCCGGTTCCACAACCGGATTTTTTACGATTACATGAACACCCTTATGCCGGGCTGGAAAGAGATCCGTAAAAAAATGAACCGGGGAGAATTGTAGAGTTCCGGCTGTATATGCCGGCGCCGGACAAGCCGTTGATTTAAAGCTGTTCAGAGCCTGAAATTTTTGTACAACGCTATTTTTAACAGCGGTAAGAATGGTACAGTTACAATGGAGGGATATATGCCCGGGAAAAAACCAATGCGGTTTCTGATACTGTTCTTTTTGGCTCTTGCCGTTCCCTTCCGGGCGGTTTCGGATCCGCTGGAAAACGAAGCCCCCGAAGAATCCGCCGGAAAACCCGCGGCGGGAATCAGTTCAGACAGGGCGGTCAATGTCACTGTCTCCAGCCTGCCGGAGCTAAAAATCAGCTTTATCCAGGGTTTTACCTTTCCTGTTTTCAGGGGCGAAAGCTTTCTAACGGCGGACAACAATATCCGGACCATCCTTACAGCCGAAGTGTCCCCCGTTTCGGTGGACGGCATTGTTGAGGGAATACTAAGCCCCATCGCCTTTTTGCAGGTTGCCGCCGGGTTTAGAATCGGCTCGGGATGGAACATACGGCTTTTCGGCGATGATTTGTATGGGATCGGAATCAACCGGGCCGGGGCAGGCGGAAAAGCGGAAACGGCGGGTTCCGCTTTTGAAGGACTCCAGTGGAAGGCCCACCTTGGCGGAGCGCTCCAGTTTGACATGGCGGCGGTTTTTCCCGGAGACTGGAACCACATCGTGTTCAGGTCCTACCATGAAGCCAACTATAGGGGCTACAGCGCCGTCTCCAAAAACGATTCCTGGTTTTTTGAAAATGATGAAGGGGAAAACAGAAACGGCTTTACATACTATGGGAATTTCCTTGCCGGATACCAGATGCCGCTTTTTTTCAACATGGCGGCGATCCTGGTGGAAATGAACAAATTTCTTTACGACACTCCGAACCGGGATCTGTGGGGGGAAGATCTTGTTCTCTGGACCCTTTCGGCTGTTTTTAACTTTACCCTTACCGGTTGGCTCGACGCCACCCTGATTCCCCAATTCAGGACTGTCCGGAACTATACCAATTCCGGAACCTTGTTTTATCAAAACCGGACCCTGGACAAAGCGGATCCCTTGCGGATTGAATTTTACCGGATCGCCGCAGTGCTAAGCTTTAAGCTGCCCTAAGCCGGGGCTGCGTAAGCTTGTACTTTGAGCTTCTTTGCCGAACCTCTGGTTCGCGCTTGTCCCTCCCGCAAAGCGCCTTCTTGGCTTGTCGATCTGTTCCGTCCCGGGGCAGGCGTATTGACAACTTCGCCTGGGCCGGTATAAGTTATACTTGACAAACATTGTTAGGCACATCTAATACACATGGGGGTTTTTATGGACACCGGAACGGAGCGGAAAACGGGGGGCCTTATTGTCTATTCCAGCAGGACCGGGAATACCCGGCGGCTTGCCGAGGGCATACGGCAGGGCCTTGCAGAAGCGGGCGGGCCCGAAGGACAGGAGCTAACGCTTGCGGCGGTGGAAGAAGCTCCCGATCCGGCGGGGGCGCCCTGGATCCTCGTGGGCTTTTGGGCCGACCGGGGGAACGCCGATCAAAAGGCCCTGGAATACCTTACAAGCCTGGAGGGCCACAGGGTCGGCCTTTTCGGTACCCTGGGGGCCTATCCTGAATCCAAGCACGCCGAAGACATACGCCAAAAAGTACAGGCGCTGGCGGCGGAAAAAAACACCGTTTTGGGCTGTTTTTTATGCCAGGGTAAAATCGACCCCGCCCTAACCGAGCGCTTTAAGGGCCTGCCCGCGGATAATCCCCACGCCATGACCGAAGAACGGATGAAGCGCCATCTGGAAGCGGCAAAACATCCCGACGAAAACGACATTAGAAACGCGGTCCGCGCATGCCTTTCGATGGTACAATCTTCCCCTCCGGAGAGTTCCCGGTGAAATTCCGCAGAATACACGCCGCCATTGCCCTGGTGTCCTGTTTACTGATCCTGCTTTTTTTATTCGGTCTCTTCTTTGGAAGCGTAAAAATTCCCCTCCGGGAAATAGGGGAAATCCTGGCCGGCAGGGACCGGACCAGTGCCGCCGCGAAGATAATAAGCGGCATACGACTGCCCCGGATTGTGATGGCGGTTTTGGTGGGGATGATGCTTTCCACGGCGGGAACCATCTCCCAGGCGGTATTCCGCAATCCCCTGGCCGACCCCTACATTATCGGGATAAGCTCCGGCGCGGTAACCGGGGCCGTCCTGGCCTTTATCCTTAAGCTGCCGGATATCTGGTACGGAATTTTTGCCTTTTTTTCGTCCATGGGAACCGCCTTTCTTATTTTCCGTCTTTCGGGAAAGCGGGGTAAAACCGATACCGCGGCGCTGCTGATAATCGGCGTGGCCGTTTCCGCCTTTTTGGGCGCGCTGACTTCGTTCTTTATGTACCTGGCGGGGCAGGATTCGTATCAGATCATGGTATGGACCATGGGGTATCTGGGGGCCGCCTCCTGGCTCCGGGTGGGCCTTTTGATCATTCCCCTGATTCTTTCGATACTGTACTTTTTATACCACCGCCACGATGTGGACGCCCTTCTTTTGGGGGACGAAGAGGCCCATTCCCTGGGAATACCCGTGGGGGCCTTGAAACGGCAACTCCTTATCGTGGTCAGCTTAATCGCCGCGTTTTCCACGGCCTTTACGGGGATGATAGGCTTTGTGGGGCTTATTGTTCCCCACGCGGTACGGCTCTGTATAGGCAGCAGCCACAGCCGCCTGCTTCCCCTGGCGGCCTATACCGGGGGCATGTTCCTTCTTTTTGCCGACACTCTGGCCCGGACCCTGCTCTCGCCCGTCGAAATCCCCATCGGGGTTATTACCGCTTTCTTCGGCGCCCCGTTCTTTTTGTTTCTTGCCGTTATGAGCGGAAAGGGCACTGTCCATGCTTAGTGTCCAGAACATCAGCTTTGCCTACCACGATCGGTTGATTCTTAACGACATTTCCCTTTCACTTAAAATGGGGGAATTTCTGGGATTTTTGGGTCCCAACGGGTCGGGGAAATCAACCTTTCTCAAGAATCTTTTGGGTTTCCTTGAGCCCCTCCGGGGCCGCATTGTATTTTACGGGGGCGGCCCCCCAGGGACCGGGGAACCGGATCTTCCGGAGGGGGGAACCGTACCGGACAGAATAGAACGTTCCCGGCGGCTGGCCTTTGTGCCCCAAAACTCCCGGCCCGTCGCGGCCCTCTCGGTACGGGAACTTATGCTTATGGGAAGGCTGCCCCATATACGGGACCGCTGGAGCGGCTACGGCAAAGCGGATAAACAAAAGGTTGAAGAAGTGCTTACGGCGCTGGGGATTACCGGTATGGCCGAACGGAATATACTAAGCCTTTCGGGGGGGGAACTGCAAAAGGTGATCATCGGTCGCTGCCTTGTGCAGGAAGGGGACATACTGCTTTTGGACGAAGCCACCTCAGGACTGGACCTTAACCACAGTATTGAAATCATGGAACTGATGCGGAAAAAAGCCAACGGGGAGGCAAAAACCATCGTGGCGGTGCTGCACGATCTTAACCTGGCCTCCCAATACTGCGACCGCATCGTCCTTCTTAAAAACGGCCGCCTGCGCTACGAGGGCAGCCCCGCAGAGATCCTTACCGAAGAAGTCGTGGAAGACATCTACGGCATAAAGGCGGTGGTAAAAACCGACGAATACGGCCGGCCCTTTGTGCTGCCCCGGCGGATGGAAGGGACCGGCGAAATTTCCGCCGGCAAAGTTCCCGCCGGCGCTTCCGGGTTCCGGACAAGCCCCACGGAGGCCGCCGGTGTTTGCTGAACGCTTCCGTTCCCACCATGACGCCGAAGGCAGCCTGGAAGCCCTGCTGAAAAAACCCAAGGGGCATTTGGGCCGGCTTTTTAGGATGGCAAGCTGGCCGGCGGTGGAAAAGAAACTGCAGGAATGTCCCCGGGGCCTGCCCCGGGGCATCTACATCCACATTCCCTACTGCGACAGAATATGCAGTTTCTGCAACCTTAACCGGAAGGAACGGAACAATGCGGACCTTGACGAGTACGCCGCATATGTAGCCGGGGAACTTAAAACCTTTGGCGCGTATCCGTATATCCGGGAACAGGCATTTGATACGGTGTACTTTGGGGGCGGCACCCCCACGACGCTCAGCACTCCGCAACTGGGCTTGATACTGGACGCCCTCCATGCGCATATTCCCCTGGCAGCGGACTGCGAAATAACCGTTGAAACAACCCAGCATAACCTGGGGGTAAAAAAAGCGGCGGCCCTGGCGGATATGGGGGTAAACCGTTTTAGCGTGGGCATACAAACTTTTGCAGACCGGGGCAGAAAAGTTCTGGGCCGTACCTATTCGGGCGAAAAAGCCCTGGAAGACCTGCAGGCCCTTAGGTCCGTCTTTAAAGGCGTTTTGGGCATAGATATTATTTACAGCTATCCCGATCAGAGCCTTGAGGAATTACAGGGCGACGCGGAAATTTGTATTTCCTCGGGTATCGACAGCGTTAGTTTTTATTCGCTTATGATACACAAGGGCTCGTCCCTGGCCCTGTCCATCGAAAAAAAAGAAACCAAATTTATCAGGGACATTGAATGGGATAGGGAACGGCATCACCTGTTTTACCGGCGGCTTAGGGAAGCGGGATTTGAGCTGCTGGAACTTTCCAAACTGGCCCGGCCCGGCAAAGACGCGTACCGCTACATTCACATTCAATATGAAAACGGAGAACTCCTTCCCATAGGGGCCGGCGCGGGAGGGCGGCTTGCCGGTTTTGGTATCTATTCCATGGCGCCGGGTCGCCGCTTTGTTTCTGCCCCCGATCCCGGATACGAAAAATATTACCGCATTTTGGGGCTTCTGCAATTTGGCCGCTACGATGCGGAAAAGATCGCCGGGTATCTGGGCCCCCGGGCGGAGGAACGGGTTAAGAAAAAAATCGCCGAATATCTGGACCGGGGATTTTTAGAAACCCTGGATACCGGCGGGTATTGCTTAAGCCCGGAAGGAATTTTTTGGGGAAACAATATCGCGGTGGACATGCTGCAGGCGGTGGTGGGGCCCCTGGGTTAGAGGCCGCTTCTGCGCAGCCGCAAAAAGACCCGCGGGTTTTTTGCGGCCCTTGTCCGGTGTGTAGTAGTTTTTGCCGCAGATTGTTTGCGGATTTTTAAGAAAAAAACGTAAGGTAAGGTAAAAGATGTATTTGCAAAAAAGACATTTGTGTGTACCGGTGCTGGCCTGGATCCTGGTTTTCAGCGGATGCGGCCGGAACGATCCTGCCCAGAACGGGGAGCAGGCTTTTTCGGGCAAGGCGGCGGAACTTGGTGCCGGCGAGGCGGATCTGTACTGGAAACCGGTTCAGGATGGGGCCGCGGAATATCTAATCGATCGGGAAGGAAACCGGATTCCTTTAAAAGAGTACCGGCGGATCATCATCATTTCTCCGGGGGCGGTGGAAACCCTTTATTTGATAGGCGGGGAAGGGGCCATCGCCGCGGTAAGCTCCGGTCGGGATCCCATATGGCCGGAAGAAAAAACAAAGCTGCTGCCCACCGTCGGCAACGTGGCCCGGCCAAATCTGGAAGCGGCTGTGGCCCTGGAGCCGGATCTGGTGATCGGCAATGCCATGAGCTCCGCATTTATAGCGGAACTTTCCAGCCGATCTTATCCGGTGTTGATCCACGGGGCCGATTCCATGGCGGATATCCTTAACGGTACAATCCTTTTAGGCCGGCTTACGGGCAGGGAAGAAGCGGCCCAAAAACTGGTGGCGGAAAAACAAGCCCAGTTGGAAACCCTCCGCGCCGGATTACGGGAGCGGCCCCTGAACCTGAAGGGGGCCTTCCTCTATTCCGCCAACCCCGTCATGGCCTTTACCGAAAAATCCCTGGCCGGAGAAATCTTGACTATTTTGGGGGTAGATAACATTGCCGCGGGACTTAACGCCGCCCAGCCCATTCTGTCTTCGGAATATATTTTAGCCCGGGATCCGGATTTTCTTTTCGGCTCCATGATGATCACAAAACCATCCGATATTCTGGCCGCCGATTCGGTAATCGCCAAAACCAGGGCGGGGCGGGAAAACAATCTTGCGGTGGTTCCCAGTTCCCTGTTTTTGCGAACCTCGCCACGGATCGTGGAGAGCCTTTTAGAACTGCAGGAAAAAATAAGAACATATGAGAAGCCGGGGACGCCTGATGCATGATGAAGCCCGTATTGATTCCCTACGGCGGTACAAAGCCGTCAACAATGCCGGGTTTGATATAGCCGAAGCGGAACTAAGGCCATGCAAGCGCCCTGATTTTGACAAAACCCAGGAACGGAGACACCGGTAAGGTTCAGGCGCAAATTTTGTCCCGCCCGGGGGCGGGACAAAATTTGTTTTTTACCTGTAAAAACTTCCGGTTTTGGAACCGCGTCCCTGTTACAGGGGCGCGTACCTAACCTGGTAAATGTCCGCCGGCGGAGACGCCTGGTACTCGTAGGTAATTTGTATCTTTGACCTGCTTACACCGTCGGCGTGCTGGATGATATAGACCTGATAGGTCGGTATATAGACCCCCATGCCACCACTTTTGTAAAACTGTTTTTTATCGTACCGGTAGGAGTTGCTGAAATATTTTTCGCCGCTTGTGCCGTCGTTCGTTTCACTTTCATTGGTATACCCAACATAGGTCATAACATTCATGGCCCGCTCTAGCGGATCGGGCTCGCCGCCCATGGCCGCATTGACATAGCGGGTAACGTCTGTGTTATACGTGGTATTGATGGCGTCGTTTGGAATAGGCGTCGTCGCCGTTACGGAATCAAAATTGGTGGTATTAACGTACCATACTTTAGTCTGCCCGGAGGAACCCTCCGCAGTTGCCGTAACGCCGCCGTTGGTAAGCACAAGGCGGAAAACACCCTTGGGGGGGCTTCCCTCGGAATACCGGGTAAAGGCAATATCCCAGCCGGTGGTGGCTTTCTGGCCCTCCGGTATTTCCGTCCCGGTACTCAGGGAGAAATATTTTTTCTGGCCATTCGTTATCGCAACGGAAAAGGCCCTCCCCCCCTCATCGGTGGTGCCGTTGCCGCATCCCAGAACAAGGGCGCACAGAAGGATAAGCGCCGTCCATAGGACAAATTTTTTGTGTTTCATTTGAAACTCCTTGTATCCAACGCTGTCAAACAGCGTATATTTTTTATGTCAGGCCGACGGCCTATAAGACATATTTGAGACCCAGGGTAAATTTCCGGCCCACCGTGGGGCCAAGCGAATCAATCAACCCGGTGATGTTGTCTACCGAGGCATGGACGGTAACATGATCCGCAAAGCTTAGGGCAAAATAAAAATCCAGAATAAAGCGGTGATCATAGGAATCGTCACCGGGGTCCAGCGGAGAAAAATACCGGCCCTGGAGGTAGGTGTGGATGCCGGCTTTTTTGTAATCCCAGCCCAGCTTTCCCTTTACCGTGTGGGCGGACTGCGGGTAAAACCGTTCTTCTTCGGTACGGTCATAGGCATAGAGCCAGCTGTACCCGGCGGAGACAAAGACGTTTTTAAATACGGTAAGCCTGCCTTCGCTGTCAAAGCCGGTCCGCATGGACCGGGCCACATTGCCGTTCCGGTAGCTTAGGCTTCCCGATATAATACCCATATCCTGATAGACAATTTCGTTCCACAGTTCCGTGTAATAGCCGTTGATCTGGGCAAAGCAAAGCCCCTCTTTTGCGTACTCAAGGGCCAGGTTAAAACTTAAGGCGTATTCGGGCTTAAGGTCTTCGTTGCCCATAACCAGCGGATTCCCCGCCACCACCGTATCGTCCATGGTAACGTAGAGATCGCTAAAACTCGGTGCCCGGTAGCCCAGGCCCGCGCCCCCAAGAAGCCTAAACCCTTTTGACAGATGAACCATCGCGGAAAACTTCGGCGCGCCCCCAAATCCAAACTGGGAACTCCGTTCCCCCCGGGCCCCCAGAATAAACGAATACTGGTCTTCCTGGTAATATTCGGCCTGCAGGTACAGAGCCTCCCGGTCCGTCCATACAAATGTAGAACCGCGGTTTTTAAGGTTGTACTTGTCCATGGAGTTATAGGCCCCTTCAAGTCCCGAGGTAAAAATAAAATGATCAATGCCGTCATAGCTTCCCATTGCCTCAAAGGCAATAAGGTTTTCGTATTCATGGTTTTTTCCGGTAGTCCATGTTTCTGTAATTGCCGAATACGTATCCATGTCACGCTGATAGAAGTCGTCGTACAGCCGCAGGGTTAGATACCCGCTCCAAGGGGCCAGCTTCGCTTCGGCATAGCCCCCGGCCCGGACATATTCCCGCCGGGTAAGGCTGCCCAGGCGGCTGGTCTGTTCGTCGCTTCGCATGGCCATAACCGAGCCGCCCAGGGCCATTTCGGCGCTGTCCCCTGCCGGAAAGGCCGTGTCCAGTCCAAACTTACCCCGGTAATATTCGGGAGCTAAGGATGCGGATTTGTCTTCGTTAAGATAAAATGCCCCCCGGGAAGCTTCCAGCGTAATTGTATTCCGGGTAACGGCGATGGGAATGCCGATGGAAGCGGTAAGATGCTGTTCCCGGATGGGATTGAAATCGTCAAACGCATTCGGCTTTTTGGCGGTATCGGGGTTGTCATGGGCAAGAAGAAACGTGTTGCTTAAGGCTGCCTCAAAAGTAAAATTGTCTTCCGGTTTTTTGGTGATGATGTTTACCACTCCCCCTATGCCGTCGGAGCCGTACAGGGCCGATTGGGGGCCCCGGACTATTTCTATCCGCTCCACATTGGAAAGGGGCATGGTATCCCCATCGAGTTTCTGGTTGATCCTGCCGGTAACCCGCCTGCCGTCCACCAGGTACAGGACCCGGCCTTCCCCCATGCCCTGGAGTTGTATATCATCCCCCATGGGGCCGCCGGATACCATAAGACCGTAATCGTCAAGAATTTCCGTTACCGTGGTAGCGCTGGAATTTTCTATCTCTTTGGCGGTAATAACTTCTGTAAGCACAGGACTGTCCTTAAGCCGCTTTTCCGTCCGGGTGCCGGTAACGGTTATATCGTCAAGCTCGTAAAGTTCAGCCGGTTCCTGAGCAAAGGCGGCCCCACCCCAGGCGGCGGCCAGTATTCCCAAACATAGAATGTGCGGTATCTTCATCACAAAACCCCTTATAATTCAAACGGTATCCTCTAAAAAACATCTAAAAGCCCCACCGGAGTTTTCGTATCCTTACTATATGCTGGATGCCGGTGTATGTTAGTGAAGGCTAATATAGTTAGCTAGAACTAATATAGTTAGCATCAACTAACATAATGATGTAAAAATGTCAAGTATTTTTGAAAGAATTTTTGCAGAAATAGTATTTTCGGCGTCCTGCTTGGAAGGCGGGGAGCCGTACCCAATAAAGCTTTGGTACCTACGCCGGCGGTTCGTGAACCGGGGCTTCGCGAACCGCCGGTGCGAGTTTGCCCCGGAGTTTTTCAAGTTCCCCGGGAATAGTGTCATTTTGACACACTGTTCCCTGGGAAAGCGGTTCATTTTGGACCGGGACCCGGTCCCGTACCGCGGCTACCCGGAACAAGCCGGCGAATTTGGGGCGCCGTACGGAATTTTTTGCCCCTTTTTTATGGGGATTCCTTGACGTCTCCCGGAATTCTTGCAAAGCAAGGTTTAAAACCCCTAGAGAGGTACAGAAAATGCAGGTTTCTGTAAAAAAATTCCCCTGTTTTGTAAAACTTGGCATGATTTTTGCTTGTATATAGTCAAGACGCTTCGTATGAAGGTCGCAAAACAAGCCAATTTATTTGGAGGTTTAGTATGAAAGCCGTATCTCTTTACAGGCCCGCGAGTATCGTGGACGAACTTTTGGAATCCTTTTTCGATTCCCCCCTGGCCCCCTTTGCGGGGAACCGCATATTGAACAAGCTGCCCTTGGTGGATGTTCAGGAAACCGGAAATGCCTACCTGGTGGAGGCGGAGCTTCCCGGGCTTGACGAAAAGCAGATCAAGGTCCACATGGACGGCGGCAAGCTTACCATTGAAAGTGAACAGAACGAGCAGGCAGACGAACAGAAAGACGGCAGCTACCTTATCAGGGAACGCCGGAAAGCTTCCTTTAGCCGCTCCTTTACCCTGCCCGAAAATGCAGATCCCGAGTCGGTATCGGCGGTCTTTAAAAACGGCGTCCTTTCCCTGGAAATCAAAAAACGGACGGAAAGCGCCAAGCGGCTTATAGAAATCAACGCCCAGTAATCGGGCCCGCAGGGCCGTAGCCGCAAAGCCCTGCCGGTTCCCAGGCTTGCCGTGCATAAGGGCCGCCGGACACAATCCGGCGGCCCCTTTTTTGTTTTTAAACCCCGGGCTATAATTAAAAGCGGAGGGCCCCGGATGAAACGGACCATTGTGATGCTTGTGCTTATTGTCCTTATCGCCGGCCTAATCCTGGCGATTGGGTTTTTGCTGGGGGCTAAGAATTTACCGGTTTTTAATATAAAGCCTGCCGCCGGGGAAACGGAAATATCGGTCCATACGGTGCTTAAAGAGGTGCTTCCCATAGGGGAATACGCGAGCCTGGCCTATCGCTATACCTCGGTAATTAAGGATGTCAATTCCTTTGATATCCGGGGCTGGACCATCCCCTTTACCACCCGGAAATATATCTTTACCTACGACGGGACCATGAAGTTTGGCATAGACGGAAGCAAGATCCGGGTGGAAGAAGGACCGGCGGAATCCCCGCCGGGGCCGGCACAGTCCCAGGAAGCGGCGCGGCCCCAGGGGGCTCTTCCGCTAATCCGGATTATTCTGCCGCCGGTACGGATCCTGTCCCACGAAATTGACGACAAATCAATAGAAGTATTTGAACAATCCCAGACGATCTTTAACGAAATAAAAATCCAGGACGCATTTCGGGTTACCGCGGAAAGAAAACGGGAGCTGGAAGAAAAAGTTATGGCCAGCGACGTTGTGGAAGAAGCCCGGAACTCCGCGGAGCAGCAATTTGGGGCGCTGCTAAGAAACCTGCCGGGGATCCGGGGCAGCTACGATATTGTATTTGTCTGGGAGGCGGACCCCCAGGGGGCGGAAAATCAGGGGACGGCGGAAAACCGGGACGCTGCGGCGCCATAGGCATGACCGTCTTTGAAACGATCCTTCGGCATATCGGGGATCAGCATACCTGCTTTGTATTTCCCTCCGAAACCGCCGCAGCCCTCTGGGCCCGGAAAATCTGTATCCACGGTCCTGTCCGTTCCCTGGCGCCGGGCCGGTTTTTGGCCTGGGACCGGTTTAAAGAAACGGCCATCAGAATTAAAGACCGCCGCCGGCCTGTTTCTTCGTTGATCCGCCGGCTCTTTGCCCGGTCCCTGGTGCGGGAGAATGCCGCAGCGCCCTTTTTTACAGCCCTGATCCCCCCCGCCTTTGCCGAAGGAGGAACGGTCTTTGCCTCGTCCATTGCCGCAATGCTTCCGTCTTTAGCCCTCTGGGAAACCCTGCACGGTTCCCCCCGGACAGAAGACGATGAAGACCGGGACCTGCGGATCTTAAAGCGCCGTTACGGGGACTTTTTGGAAACCCATGGCCTCTTTGAACCGTCCTGGGAAAAAGTTCCCTTTCACGGGGGCCGGTACATACTCTTTTTCCCCGAGGTGCTGGACGACTTTACCGAATACCAGCATCTGCTCCAATCCGAAGGAACCACCCTGTACCCGGTTCCCGGCGCAGCGCCGGGGCTGCTTTTTTTTGATTCCGCCCGGACCGAATTACGTACCGCCGCCATGGAACTGCGCCGGCTCCACGATGAAGAGGGGATCCCCTACGAAGACATGGCCCTAAGCCTGCCGGACATGGCCTCCATGGCTCCCTATGTATTCCGGGAACTGGCCCTCTACGACATCCCTTGTTCCCTCAGATCCGGTAAAAGCCTGGGGGACTATCCCCTGGGGCGGCTCTTTTCCCTTATCGGCCAATGCACCTCCTCCCTCTTTTCTTTTGATTCCCTTAAACCTCTGCTTTTAAACGGCGCCATACCCTGGAAGGAACCGGCTAAAAACAGGGCCCTGATTGACTTTGGGCTGGAATATCACTGCGTTTCTCCCTTCCGGGACCAGGACCGGGTGGTCGATCCCTGGGAAGAGGGGTTTAGCCGGCGGCCCCACAAAGAACTGGCCGGATACTACCGGGGATTAAAGCAGACCCTTTCCGCCATGGCCGCGGCAAAAAGTTTTGCGGAGATTGAAAGGCGGTATTTTAGTTTTAGGCCCTTTCTTACTATGGAAACCTGCAGCCCCAAAAACAACGCGGTCCTGGCCCGTTGTATAGAAGAACTTTCGGCGTTGATCGAAACGGAGGCGGAATTTCCCGGTTTGGCCGATGCGGATCCCTTTGGATTCTACGTTTCCCATCTGCGGGATAAAAACTATGTCTATGTAGACGAAGCCGCCGGAGGGGTGAATATCTACGATTATCGGGTTGCCGCAGGGGCCCCCTTTGGCTGCCACATGGTGCTGAACGCTTCCCAGGGGGCGGTAACGGTTCAACACCAGCCCCTGCGTTTTCTCCGCCAGGATAAGCGGACCCGGCTGGGTCTAAAAGACCGGGATATGTCCGGGGCCCTTGTATCCCTGTACAGCATTGCCCCCTGGGGAACCTATACCTGCCACACCAGGATCAGCGCGGCGGAAAGAACCTTCTCCGGCTGGGCCATACCCCACAGTGTCTTTGCCCTAAACACCGGGCCCCGGGAAAGCCCCTGCCCCGCAGATCCCTTTACCGCGGAACAAGGCTGGTGGGCAGGGACGGGAGAAAAGCCGCCGCTCATGTTTTCTGTCCAGCGCCGGGGCTTTAGCCGCTGGAACCGGCTTCTGCACGGGTTTTCTTCTGCCGCCGCCGGCGATGCCCCCCGTGCCGGCGCGACCCCCGGCGAAGACTTTGCCGCCGCGGTGTCCGTGCTGCTACGGGAGCGGATCCGCAGTAAAAGTTCCCGCCCCGCGGAGGGTTCCGCGGCCGGAGGCGGCGCCCCGGAATTGTCCGTATCCGCCACGGACCTTACCGAATTTTTTACCTGCCCCCTGTTCTGGCTGTACAGGCGGATCTTCCGCCTTCGGCCCCGCCGGGAAGATGCGGCCCTATTGGACGATGAATCCCGGGGGCTTATCTACCACGAAATACTCCGCTGTCTTTTTGCCCGGATTAAAGCAGAGGATGCATGCTTTTCTGCAGACAGGCTGGACACATACCTTGCCTGGGCCGCGGAATTAACCGGGACAGTCCTGCGAAGCGATACGACCCTTCGGGGGCCCCTGGTGTATCCGCTGCTCCTTCCCCTGGGAGATGCCATGAACAAGCGGCTGCGGGAACTGCTAAAAACCGAGGCCCGTTATTTTTCCGGATTCAAAGTGGCGGATCTGGAACAGGCATACGAATATACCGCGGGGCCGCTTCGCCTAACCGGAAGGATCGACCGGGTGTCCCTTTCTCCCCAGGGGGAGCCGCTTATAATCGATTACAAAACAAATACCGCCCCCAGTAAGCCGGACAGCAGAAAAAGCTCCGCCGGGGATCCTGACGAACCGGGGATCCGGGACTTCCAAATACCCATGTACATTAAACTCTATGAAGAAAACACGGGCCGAAGGGTGGGCCGGGCTTTTTTCGTGGTCATTAACCGCCACGAGATAGTCCCCGTCATGGGGGATCTGGAAGGAAAGCGGGATCTCTGTAGCCGGGATGACTACGAACCCGCCATGGCGGCCCTTGAAGCGGCCATGGGGATCTTTACCGCGGCGCTTTTACAGTTAAACTTTATTCCCGGGGGAAATCCCGGTTCCCTCCGGGGTCTTCCCCGGCTTTTGCATAAAACCTGTATGGGCTGCGATTATAACACCCTGTGCCGTTCCCTGTATTCTCTTAATCCGCCGCCGGTCTTGTTCCGTCCTCCGGCGGCGCTGCAAAACCAAGCCCCGGGAGGAACCGCCGGTGGATCCTAAAACTAAAGATCCGGTCCTTCCCTGCATCGGCGGCTTGGATGATGAACAGCGGGACGCGGCCACCACCCTGCGCAATGTGGTGGTCAGCGCCGGGGCGGGTTCCGGCAAGACCAGGGTACTGGCGGCCCGGTACGGCTGGCTGATTATGACGGGCCGCTGTACGGTGGAAGAAATTCTTACCATTACCTTTACCAACAAAGCGGCCAACGAAATGTACCGGCGCATCTACCGCCTGCTTGCCGAATCCGCGGAGGATCCCGCCCCGCCGGAATTTTCCCCGCCGCCCCGGCGGAAGCCTGCCGCGCCGCCCCGCGGGCCTTCGAAAATAGACCGGACCCCGGGGCGCTATGCCCGGGAGGCGGTGAACAATTTTTATAAGGCCCGCATAGTAACCCTGGACTCGTTCTGCGCCTCCATAGCCCGGGCCCTCTGCTCTCATTTTGGCATTAGCCCGGATTTTACCAGCGACGATCTGCAGGTTCGGGATATGGCCCGCTCCCTGGCCCTGCGCTTTGTGCTGGACAAGCGGGATAATCCCGCCCTGCAGCGGCTGATTGCGGAAAAGAAACTGCGGGGTACTGCGGATGAACTGTTTGTTCTGCCCGTGTTGTACCACAGCCCTATTTCCCGGCCCCTGGATTTTACCGCCTTTGAAAGAATTCAGCGGGAGGAACTATGCCGCCGGTGGAAAGAATGTACCGGCCTTCTGGCGGATATTGCGGCGGACCTGGGGCGTTGCCTGCAGGGGCTTGGCGCGGCCCTGCAGGGAGAACTGGCCCCTATCCTGTCTTCTGTTCCCGAAGCGCCGGATATAGAGCCCCTCTTTATACGGCAAGAGGGCCGGGAAGAACTGGTCCGGTATCTGGCTTTTCTGGAAAGATTCAAAACCCTAGGGCTGCGAAAAACTAAAAATGAAACCGAACCCTATACGATCCTTCGGGACGGGATAGGAAAAATCAAGGGAGCCCTGTACCCCCAGCTTGAAGCCATGGCCAACCATGTCTTGCAGTGGGACATTGTCACATCCGTTTTTCCCCTGATCGAAGAATACCAGGAACTGCTTAACCGGAAAAAGCGGGAGGCGGGTATTCTTACCTTTAACGACATTGCGCATCTGGCGGTGGACGGCCTAAGCCTTTACCCCGGCATTAGGCAGATATATAAAAATTCGTTTAAAGCCATTATGATCGATGAATTCCAGGATAACAACAGCCTTCAGCGGGACCTGGTAAACCTGTTGGCGGAACAAGAAGACAGGCTGGACCAGGGTATACCGGAACAGGACCAACTGGAACCGGGCAAGGTGTTTTATGTGGGGGACGAAAAACAGTCCATCTACCGGTTCCGGGGGGCGGATGTTTCGGTATTTCAGGGCCTGGCGGCGCAAACCGGGTACTCCCTGGGCCTAAGCCGCAATTACCGGTCCCATCCCCTGCTGATCCGGGCCTTTAACCTTATCTTCGGCGGCCGCCGCGAAAAGGATGATCCGGAACCCGGCCAAGGGGTTTTCCCCCTCCGGGCCCCGGCGGACTACGAAGCGGTATATCACTGGGTTTACCACAGGGATGATGGGGCCCCGGCGGCGGGGACCGGTGCGGAGGCTACGGCGGATGCCGGCGGACAAGGGGAAGAGGGGCCGCGGCTTCACTTTGCATTTTTTGACGAAGGCCGCTTACGGGAAACCGCGGAAACCGCAGGTTCTCTGCAGGGAGAAGACTACGAGGCCCTGTACATTGCCCGGAAAATCAAAACCCTGGTTTTAGAAAAAGCCCCGGTTTTTGACAGGGATATAAAAAAACAGCGCCCCTGCCGGTACGGCGATTTTGCGGTACTTCAGCGAAGCTATACCCGCCAGCATACATTGGAACGGGCCCTTAAACTCTTTGCCATACCCTTTAGCGCCGACAGGCCCGCCGCCCTCTTTAAGGATGCCCCGGTTAACGATCTGTGGGCTCTACTTAAACTGCTGGTCTATCCCGGCGACCGCATTGCCTATGGCAGCCTGCTCCGTTCCCCCTTTGTCCGCCTAAGCGAAGATGCCTTTACCCTGTGCATGCTTGCGGATACGCCGGTCTTTGATGAAGGACTGGATGCAAAACTGCCCCCCCAGGATAGGGAACGGTACAGGGAAGCCCGGCGCTGTTACCGGGAACTTCTGGCAGAACTGCAGGATCTTCCGCTGAGTTCCCTGCTCACAAAGCTGTGGTACGAGTACGGGTACCGCCACGAGGCCCTGTGGTCCCGATTTTCCCAGGTGTACCTGGATCTGTACGATCTGGTTTTTGAACAGGCCAGAACGATTGAAGCCCGGGGCAGGGGATTGGTGGAATTTCTGGATTACCTGGAGGATGTGGCCTTGGGCAAAGAAAAACCCGGCGATTCGATCCTTCCCTCCGGCGGCGAGGGGGGAGTGCGGCTTATGTCCATTCATCGCTGCAAGGGCCTTGAATTTCCCATAGTGTTTCTGTACGGATGCGGACGCCGGGAAGATACGGCCCTGGACCGGGGCCTTAGTCTTTTTTCCCGCCGCTGGGGAGTTTCCCTGCGGCTGCCCCAGACAGAGGAACTGCCCGGCGCGGAGGATTATTTTTATCTGGAAGAGAAAGAAGACCATAAGCGAAAAACCCTGGCGGAACTTCGGCGGCTGCTCTACGTGGCCATGACCAGGGCGGAATCCGAACTGTACCTTACCGCCGGCATACCCAAACAAAACAAAGCCGAACGGGAACAGCTGGATCCCCGGGCCTTTGCCCGGAATGCGGATTTTATTGCTGAACGGAGGGAGCAATACCGGGCCCGGACGGATCTTGAGTCCATAAGCTTTTTGCAGCTTTTGCCCGCCCTGCACCGGGACGATCCCCTTTACACCATTGAGTCGATAGACGTCTATGCGCCCCAGGAACTGCGGGATATTGTAAAAACCCTCCAGGGCGGATCGGACCGTCTTTCGGCGGTCTCCATGAAAGAACGGGCCCGGCAGGTCCAGGGGGAATACGAAACCATTCCGGATTTTTCTCTCCATCGCCCCGTGCCCCAAACCATTGCCGCCAGCGCCCTCCATACGGCGCATCTTCAGGGCCCCGCCCTCCCCGGAGGAGCGGCCGGTTCCGCCAATTTCGCCCTGGAGGATCTGCTTAAACGAACCGGCCTGGGGGAACGGGATTTTGGAACCATTGTCCACAGTTTTATCGAAAGCCGTTTTAACCGCCAAGCCCAGCGCATTCCCCGCCGCTTCAGCGCCGCCGTGGAGGACAAAGAAAAACTTGTGTCCCTTGCCGAAGAAGCCCGGATCATGGCGGACCGGTTTTTTGATTCGGCCCTGGGCCGCAAGGCCCAGGGGGCGGCGTTGCGGGAAACCGAGTATCCGGTCCTCACCGCCCTGACCCTGCCCGCCGCGGAACATGCCGGCGCCGCAGCGGGCGGCGGAACTGATGCCGCCGGCAGCAATGGCGGGATCGTAACGGTCATGGGAAAAATCGACCTGCTCTTTGAGTGGGATTCGCAGATGTATGTGGTGGATTTTAAAACCGGCAGGGACGAAGATATTTCCCGGTATCTGGGGCAGATGGCCATATACAAACGGGCCGTGGAAGATATATTTAAAAAACCCGCCGCATGCAGGCTTTTTTACCTGCGGAACGGTTACGAGGCGGACCTGTCGCAGGAACTGGCCGCGCTTAGCCCGGAAGAACTGGCCGCCCGGTGGAAAGTCCAGGGACTCCTTGCAGGTTCCGCAAAAACGCCCGCTTGTCCGGGGCCTTCATAAGGCTTTCCCCCACCAGCAGGGCGTCTACCCCGCAGTTCGCCAGACGCGTTACATCTTCTTTTGTGTGGACTCCGCTTTCGGAAACCACCAGATGCCCCGGGGGGATGAGGGGGCAAAGTTCTTCGCTACGGGCCAGGTCCACCGTAAAGTCTGTAAGGTCCCGGTTGTTGATCCCGATGATCCGGGCGCCGCAGTCCAGGGCTGTTTCCAGTTCCGCCCTGTGGTGGACCTCGGTTAATACGGCAAGGGAAAGGGACCGGGCCAGGGCTAGAAAATTCCCCAGGGTAGTTTTATCGATCAGGGCGCAGATCAGCAATACCGCCTGGGCGCCCAGGACCTTGGCTTCGTATATCTGATACTCATCGATAATAAAGTCCTTGCGCAGTACGGGTATCCCTGCCGCCGCGGCGATCTCTTTAAGGTAGACAGTACTCCCCAAAAAATAATCCGGTTCGGTCAGCACCGATATTGCCCCGGCCCCTGCGGCTTCGTATTCCTTGGCAATGGCAAGGTAGGGGAATCCTTCGGGATCCGGCGCTATAAGCCCCCGGGAAGGAGACGCCCGCTTTACCTCGCAGATAAACGAAAGCCCCGGCGCTGCCAGGGCCCCCTCGAAGGGCAGACGCTCCGCCGGTAAAGGTCCGGCAGCCGCGGCTTCCGTCCCGCCGCAGGCCTCGGCCCGGGAACGCATTAGGCCGGGAGGAACCGTTTGTTTTGCGGCCCCAACCCTAAGCCGGGTTTTGGCGGCAATTTCATCCAGAATCATTGTCTATGAAGCCGAAAGTTTGATAAACGTTTCAAGCTGGGCCAGGGCCCTGCCCGAATCAATAGTTTCTTCAGCCAGTTTAATTCCCTCTTTCATAGAAAGCTCCGGCCGGGCGATGTGTATTGCCGCCCCCGAATTAAGAAGCACCGCCTCCCGCTTGGGGCCCCGGGAACCCTCCAGGATCCCCCTGGTGATCCCGGCATTTTCTTCCGGGGCGCCCCCGGTAAGGTCCTCTTTTGCGCACCGGGTAAAGCCAAATTCCTCCGGCGTGATCGTATAGGTTGCCGGGGCCTTCCCCTGGGTAAATTCACAGACCCTGGTGGGGGCGCTCATGGAAATTTCATCCAGCCCGTCCTGGCCGTAAACCACCATGCCGCTTTTAACCCCCAGGTTGGAAAGCACCTGGGCCAGAGGTTCCACCAGGTCTTCGCTGTACACCCCCAGTAGTTCCATATTGGCCCCCGCCGGATTAACTAAAGGTCCCAGGATATTAAAGATCGTCCTAATCCCCAGCTCTTTACGCACCGGGGCCACATACTTCATAGAAATATGATAATTCTGGGCAAAGAGGAAACAAAGACCGATGGTTTTTAGCAGTTCCAGGCTTTTTTCCGGGCTAAGCTTGATGTTTACCCCCAGGCTTTCAAGCACATCCGCCGCGCCGGACTTGCTGGAAGCGGCGCGGTTTCCATGTTTTGCCACGGGGATCCCTGCGGCGGAAATAACCAGGCTTGAGGTGGTAGAAATATTAAAGGAATTGGACTTGTCCCCGCCGGTACCCACGATCTC
>JAISOA010000143.1 GCA_031275945.1 Spirochaetaceae bacterium | reverse complement strand
TTATGGGCCTTGACGTAGGTCCCAAGACCGTCGCCAGGTACAAAGACGTGCTTGCCAAAGCCAAAACCATCGTATGGAACGGCCCTGTGGGGGTCTTTGAATTCGACGCGTTTGCCAAGGGAACCGAAGAAGTGGCCAAACTTGTCGCCGAAGCGACGGGGCGCGGGGCCATCACCGTTGTCGGCGGTGGCGATTCGGTAGCTGCGGTGAACAAGTTTAACCTGGCCTCCAGCATGAGCCATGTCAGTACCGGCGGCGGCGCTTCCCTGGAACTTTTGGAGGGCAGAAAACTGCCGGGCATTGAGGTTGTAAGGGAATAGAGTTGTCCGGAAACTTCAGTTTCTGAACAACAGCCACTTAAAAACCGCAAAATGTGGGGCATTTTGCTGAGATTTGGCGGTTAAAGCCCGTTGGACTTTAACCAGCGCTAACCGAAGCTTAGCAGATAAGCGGCCGGGTTATCGAACAAGTCCAATGAACCTTTTCGCCTAAAGCCCTCCAAATGTGCGCGGGTTTGCGGCAGGAAAAAAACAAGGAGTGTATACATGAGAAACTACTATATAGCGGGAAACTGGAAGATGCACAAAACCCGTTCCGAAGCGGCGGAGCTTGCGAAAGCCCTGGTTGCCCAGCTTAAGGACGGAAAACACAAATACCTTGTGGCGCCAAGTTTTACGCTGATCGAAACCGTTGCCCCCATTGTCAAAGGCAGCAATATCCTTTTGGGCGCGCAGAACATGGCCGCCGAAACTCAGGGCGCCCATACGGGGGAAGTGTCGGTTCTCCAGCTTAAGGATCTGGGTGTGGATACGGTGATCCTGGGCCACAGCGAACGGCGGCATATCTATAAAGAAGACGACGGGCTTATCAACAAAAAAGTCAAGCTTGCCCTCCAGCACGGTCTTGAGGTTATACTCTGTATCGGGGAACTGCTGGAAGAGCGGGAAGCGGGCAGGGCCGAGGCGGTCTGCGAAAGACAGGTGGTAAAGGGCCTTGAAGAGGTAGGGGATCTTTCCCGGGTCGTCATCGCCTACGAGCCTGTCTGGGCCATCGGTACCGGCAAAACCGCCACGCCGGAAGACGCCGACGCCATTCATGCCTATGTGCGGAAGCTTATCGGAAAGCTCTACGGCGCCGGCGAAGCGGAGAAGATCCTCATCCAGTACGGAGGCTCGGTAAAGCCGGAAAACGCCGCCCAGCTTATGGCGAAAGAAAACATAGACGGGGCCCTGGTCGGCGGGGCGGCCCTGAAAGCCGATTCCTTTGTACCCATAGCCAAATTTTAACCCGATCCGGGGTTCCGGAACACAGATACGCCCTGTGTTCCGGACGGCTCCGTACCTTGCATAATTATTCAAGATTCTTACGCGACCCCTGGACATTCTGTATAAATATTCGGTAAAATAGGGTATCTTCAAACTATGGAGGAATATTATGAAGAAATTTGGTTTACTGTTTTTGATCCTATGTTGTACATTGGCCTTTTGGAGCTGTACCCAAACAAGCAGCGATACCGTGGCTATTGGGGCGGTTTTTCCCCTTTCCGGTTCGGTTGCTAATTATGGTACCGAATCCAGAGACGGGGCTTTGTTAGCCATCGAAGAAATCAATGCTTTGGGAGGGCTTTTAGGCAAGCAGCTGGTCCTGATTGCGGAAGATGATGAGGGGAATGCGGAAAAATCCCTTAACGCTTTTACCAAGCTTACTACCAAGGACAAGGTTTCCTTTATCCTGGGGTCCAGTACTTCCGGGGCCACCATGTCCATGACCCAGCAGGCCCAGCAGAACAAGATCATCCTTGTTTCCCCGTCGGCCACCAATGTGAATGTGACCAACCCGGGGGACTATATTTTCCGGGCCTGCTTTATCGATCCCTTCCAGGGGGTGGTAGGGGCGGAATTTGCCTATAACGGCCTGGAAAGCCGCCGGGCGGCGATTCTCTACGACGGAGGGGCCGATTATAACACCGATTTGGCGAAATCCTTTGAAGAACACTTTAGGCTTCTTGGCGGGGAAATTGTAGCCAACGAGGCTTACCAGAGCGGCGATGTGGACTTTAATGCCCAAATAACCCGGATTAAGTTCGAGAACCCCGATGTCGTATACCTGCCCAACTACTACAACGATGTGGCCCTTCAGGCCAAGCAGCTTCGGGCCCAGGATATTACCGTTCCCCTGGTGGGCGGCGACGGCTGGGATACCCTTATCGATAATGCCGGTGAAGAGGCCCTTAATGGTTTCTGGTCCGCGGGTTTTAATGCGGATACTACGGACCCCAAGGGGCAGGCCTTTGTACAGAATTTCCAGGCAAAATATAATCGGCCCGCTTCGCAGTTTGCCGCCCTGGGCTATGACGCCATGATGCTGGTGGCCGATGGAATTAGAGCCGCCGGAACATTCGATACCGCCGCGGTAAAAGACGCCATGGCCAAGATCGACGGCTCCTATGTAACCGGTAATATCCGTTTCGATGCGGACCGCAACCCCATTAAGGCTGTTGAAATCCTGGAGATTGTCAGCCGGGATGGAAAGCTGGCGAACGCGTATAAGACCACGGTTAACCCGGAGTAAAGCAGGGCGGAGAATTCTCTGATACTATGGAGTATACCGGGAGGGGCCCGAAGCTTTTTCCTGGTATATTCCCGGCGGTTTATTTGTACGGGGGTTTGGTTCCGCCACAGCGGTTCACTATGAAAAGATGAATGTATTACAACAATTAATTAACGGCGTGTCTCTGGGATCCATCTACGCATTAATTGCCCTGGGCTATACCATGGTCTACGGCATCGTGCTTCTTATCAATTTTGCCCATGGAGATATTCTTATGGTGGGGGCCTATGCGGCGTTCTTTGCCCTGGGCGCCATAGGGACAGGTCCCCTGGGAATGTTTGCGGCCTTTATCATTTCCATGATTATCTGCGCTACCCTGGGGATTACCATAGAACGGCTGGCATACCGGCCCCTCCGTTCCGCCCCCGGCTTAACTCCCTTATTACCGCCATTGCGGTAAGCTTGATCCTTGAAAACGGCGCCCGGGTGCTGCCCTTTATCGGACCCAACCCCCGGCAATTTCCCCGCCCTGCGGTAAGCAGCATTGAACTTTACGGCAGGTACCTTTCTATTTCAAATATCCAGATTATTGTGATTATCCTTTCGGCCCTTTTAATGTTAGGGCTGAACTACATAATAAATTATACAAAACGGGGTAAGGCCATGCAGGCCGTGTCCTTTGATATGACCGCTGCAAGCCTTATGGGTATTCCGGTAAACGGCATTATAGCCTTTACCTTTGCCCTGGGATCGGTGCTTGCCGCGGCCGGGGGGGTGCTGTATGCCTTTGCCTATCCCCAGATTAGTCCCCTCATGGGAATGATGCCGGGCCTTAAAGCCTTTGTGGCCGCGGTCCTGGGGGGTATAGGGTCCGTCCCCGGCGCCATGCTGGGGGGCTTCATCCTCGGTATCGCGGAAACCTTTACCAAGGGATACCTTTCCAGCCAGTACAGCGACGCCATTTCCTTTTCTATTCTTATCGTTGTTTTGCTGATTAAACCCACCGGTATATTAGGCAAAAAGCTGCGGGTAAAGGTATGAACGGTTTTCCCCTTCGCACAACGGCCATTTTAACAACCGTGGGAATTTTGGCGGTATGCGTCCCCTTTGGGCTCACGGGCGCCGGCCTTATCGGCCTGTATACGGCCCGGATCATCGCCCTGGGGGGCATTAATGCGATCATGGCCATGTCGGTAAATATGATTGTGGGCATTACCGGCCAGCTTTCCCTGGGTCAGGCGGGGTTCCTGGCCATAGGGGCCTATTCCTGTATTTTCTTTAACCTGGATTTAGGGCTCCCCCTGCCTCTGGCGGCGATCCTGGGGGTACTGCTTACCACCCTGGCGGGTTTTCTTATCGGCTTTCCGGTGCTTAAACTTTCCGGGGATTACCTGGCCATTGTTACCCTGGGGTTTGGCGAAATAATCCGGGTGGTGTTTATTAATATCAAGGCCCTTACCGGGGGCCCCAACGGAAGGCAGTTTACCACTATTTTGGCCATGAATAACCGCTTTGCCCTGCTGGTGGTAACCACGGTGCTGGTTTTTGTGGTGGCCCTGCTGCAAAATTTTCTCCGTTCAAGCTACGGCAGGGCAATCATGGCCTGCCGGGAAGATGAAATTGCCGCCAACTCCTGCGGGATCAACATCTTCCGTTATAAGATGGCCGGCTTTGTAATCGCCGCTTTTATTGCCGGCATAGGGGGCTCCCTGTTTGCCATGGTAAACGGCTTTGTAAAGCCCGACATAGCCCAATTCCTTAGATCCATTGATTTTCTTATCTATGTGGTCCTGGGAGGTATGGGTTCCATGACGGGATCAATTATTGCCGCCTATGTGCTTACCTATCTTCAGGAATTTCTCCGGTTCCTGCAGGATTACCGGCTTCTTATATATCCCCTTATACTGATCTTCATCATGCTTTTCCGGCCCAAGGGCCTTTTGGGGATGAAGGAGCTTTCCTTTGTACGCCTGTGGGACAGGATTATGCTTTTTGTTTCAGCAAGAAAAACCAAAACCGCGGGGGATCGAAAATGACGGATCTCCTGTTAAAAATAACGGATCTTTCCATTGTGTTTGGGGGCCTCAAGGCGGTAAGCGGCTTTTTCTGCGACCTGTACCGTGGAGAACTGGTGGGGCTTATCGGTCCCAATGGGGCGGGAAAAACTACGGTTTTTAACATGCTTTCCGGGGTGTATACCCCCAGTTCGGGGGAGATTAATTTTTGGGATCGCCGGAACCGGGTTTATAACGTGGGAACCATGGAGCCCGCGGCCCTGAACCACATCGGTATTGCCCGGACCTTTCAGAATATTCGGCTTTTTAGCAACATGACCGTGGAAGACAATGTCCGCATTGCCCTTCATTCCCGGCGGGCGGAAAAACCCTTGGACGTTCTGTTCCGGTTTAAGCGCTTTCGGCTTGACGAAGAACGGATGATTGGCCGGACCCAGGAACTTCTGTCCCTTTTTAAAATTGACCATAAAAAGCACGAACTGGCCCGGAACCTGCCCTACGGCGAACAGCGGAAACTGGAAATTGTCCGGGCCCTGGCAACCAATCCCTTGCTCCTGCTGCTGGACGAGCCTGCGGCGGGAATGAACCCCCAGGAGACCGGGGAACTGATGAAACTTATCGGTTTTATCCGCCGGGAGTGGAAGCTCACCATCCTGCTTATTGAACACGATATGCGGCTGGTAATGGGGATCTGTGAGCGGATTATGGTGCTGGATTACGGCAAAACCATAGCCGCGGGGGCCCCGGAGGAAATACAAAAAGACCCGGCGGTTATTAAGGCTTACCTGGGAGAGGACGCGATATGATCCTTTCGGTGCGGAATTTAACGGTCCACTACGGGGCTATCCAGGCCCTGGAGGACATTTCCTTTGAAGTTGACCAGGGAGAAATTATTACCCTTATCGGTTCCAACGGCGCAGGTAAATCCACCACCCTAAACGGTATTTCCAACGTGATAAAAAAAACCGCGGGAAAAATAGAATTTAACGGAACCGATATCACCGGCCTGGCGCCGGATAAAATTGTTGCCGCCGGCCTGGTCCAGGTGCCCGAAGGAAGGCGGATATTTGCCAACCTTTCGGTGCAGGATAATCTTGAAATGGGGGCCTATACCCGCAGGGATCACCGGGAAATTGGGGCGGATATGGAGATGGTATATTCTCTTTTTTCCCGGCTTAAGGAACGGCGGCGCCAGGTGGCGGGAACCCTCAGCGGCGGGGAGCAGCAGATGCTTGCCATAGGCCGGGGCCTTATGGCAAAACCCCGGCTCCTTCTGCTGGATGAACCTTCCATGGGTCTGGCCCCCATTCTGGTGGACGAGATCTTTGATGTCATCAGGCGGATTAACCGGGCCGGGGCCACCATATTGCTGGTGGAACAGAATGCGTACAAGGCCCTGGGAATCGCCGCCAGGGCCTATATCCTTGAAACCGGCAGGGTGGTAAAGTCCGGGCCGGCCGCGGAACTGATGAAGGACGATGCGGTAAAAACCTCCTATTTAGGGGGATAAACTATACACCGGTAATTCCGAATAGCGTAGAGTATCCGGGATTACAGTAATTTATTGCCAGGAGGATTAGCTATGATCATTTCCCGCGTGATGACAAAAAATCCCATATATGTTCATCCGGATGCGTCGATGACAGAAACCCGCTCCCTTATGGACCGGGAGAAGGTGGGGCATCTTCCGGTGCTGGATTATAACAGCGCTCTGGTGGGTATTGTAACCAAGGAGGATATGATTAAAGCCAGTCCTTCCGAAGCCACCACATTGGACATGTATGAAATAAGCTACCTCCTTTCCAAAATGCGGGTCCAGGAAATTATGGTAAAGAAGGTTCTAACGGTTGATGAAAACGAGGTGGTAGAAGAGGCTGCCCGTATTATGGCCGATAAGGATATAGGCTGCCTTCCGGTTATGCGGGGATCCCTGTTGGTGGGGATCATCACCGATACGGACCTGTTCCGGGTTTTCGTAAACGCCTTCGGGGCCCGCCACAAGGGGGTCCGGGTTACGGTAAGCATGGGGGAGCATCCCGGAGAATTGGCCCAAATTTCCGGGGCCATTGCGGAAAGGGGGGGTAACATCGTTTCCCTTGTTACCTCCGAAGGGGACGACGTCGCCCATCGCCGGGGGACCATCAAAGTAGAGGGTCTTTCCAGGGGGGAATTGGAAGCAGTAATGAACAGCATCCCCGACGTAATTGTAGAGGATATCAGGGAATAGGCCGGACAGGGGCCTAAACCCTTGAATAAGTTTTCTTCCCCCGGTATACTTTATAGCATATTCTTTCCTAATTTTGAGGTTGGTAATGGAATTACTTGGCATATTGCTCCTGGTTATTTTTGTTCTGGTGGCAATCCTGCTTATTCTGCTGGTGCTGGTCCAGAATGAAGAAGGGGACAGTATAGGCGGTATTTTTGCCGGGGGTAGTTCTTCGGCCTTCGGTTCCCGGTCGGGGAATGTGCTGACCAGAGCCACTTCCATTCTGGGGGCCTGTTTCCTTATCCTAAGTTTTGCCCTGGCCTTGTTGCACCGCAGTTCCGGCGGAGCGGGGATCGAGGCCGAAGGCCGGCGGCAGGCAGCCGGGCAGGACAGCGAATGGTACATGGAAGATAACGGCGCTGCCAATACGGAAGAATAGGCCATGATTTTAAGTGAACTTTTTGCCCCGGAATATATAAAGATAGGTCTTGAGGCCGAGGATAAAGACGAAGCCTTTGAGGAACTTGCCGATGCCTTTTGTCAAAGCTCCCGTCTTAATATCCGGGAAGATATTTTAGAAGCGATTCGGGAACGGGAGCGGAAAATGTCCACGGGTATTCAAAAAGGAATCGCCATTCCCCACGGTAAAACCAATGCGGTCGGCAAGGTCTGCGGAACCCTGGGTATTTCCAAACGGGGCATCGACTACGACTCCCTGGACGGGGAACCGGTGTATATGCTTTTTATGGTTATTGCCCCCCAGACAGAATCGGAAAAACACCTGCGGATCCTTAAACGGCTGGCGGAACTGCTTCAAAATCCCCAGTTTTTTACCGATCTGGCGGTCCAGACCGATCCGTTTGCGGCCTGTGATATAATAAAAAAATACGAAGCGATTCTTACCACCGTAGATTAATACAATGGATGGGTTATGGACGATTCAGACATTCTGCAGTATCTGCTTGAAGTTGAAGGGCAGGCTTCCGCTCTGGTAAGCGATGCCCAGGCAGAAGCGGCTAAGCGGGTTAAATCGGCGGAAGAACAGAACCGTTCCGTACATGATCAACAGTACCATGCCTTGATACAGGAACTTGAAGCAGACTACCAAAAAGAATTAGCCGCTGTAAAGGCGGGGTATGACCAATCCTTAGCGGAATACAGCCATAGTTTAGATGCCATGCCGCTTAATACGGGGGCTTTTGCCGCCCTGGTTTCCTCTCTGCTTTTCGGAGAAAAGTAGTGATCTGGCTGGGGGAACGGGCCTACGGGTACGCCAAAGCCTGTGGAATTATCGGCAAGTCCTTTGTGGGCCGCCGTACCGCGGCTCTCCATTCCGTTGGCCGCCTTTCCGAACTGGACCGTCTTATCTTCGGCCCCTCTGCCCGGGAACTTCCCGAACGGGAACTGCTGCCGGATCTTGAAAAACGGCTTCTTACGCGTTCTGTGGGGGCGATTATCTCTGTGGTTAATTCATATAAAAATCCTCCAGAACTGCTTTCTCTGCTGATCCGGGTATATGAATACAATGATCTAAAAAACGCCCTGGCCATGAGCGCCGCGACGGAAACTCATCTTGGGAATAAACCGGCCTTTGTAGAATTGGGCCGGTTTGGAACTGTCCGGTTTTCCGCGTGGCCCCATGCAAAGGCCATGCTTAAAGAAACAGAATTTGAATTTCTATTAGACGAGGACGGCAGGGTTAAGAAAGACTACGACGGGCTGCCCCTGGAAACAATTTTGGATCGCCATTACTACAAAAAGCTGTGGAAGAGTATCCGGCGGCTAAAAAAATCCGATCGCCGGTCTGCGGAACATATTAGCGCCGAAGAAATATCCCTTCGTAATTGCGCCTGGGTCTTGCGGCTCCGCACCTATTATGGTATGCTTGAAGAAGAGGTAAAACGGCATCTTATTATGCTGGAGGATGAGCCGCGGCTGAGCAAGGATGCTCTGGAAGCCCTGGAACTTCCCCTGGACAGCCGCATCGAATGGGAGCGGTGGAGCCGGGTCCGGTTTCTTAATCCCGAGGGCTTTCGTTCCCGGCGGGTGTTTCCCGGCGGTGAACTGTGGCGTGCGGATCCCCGGTATTTTCAAAATGCCGCCGCTACGTACCTTTATAAGCTTGCTCTTCATAATTTTAGGCGGAACCCCTCGTCTATCGACGCCGTTTTTTGTTTTATTAAGCTAAAGCAGTTTGAAGAAGACCTTTTAACAAGCAATGCGGAGGGCCTGGATATGGGCATGGCCGGCAGGGATGTGTTAGGTATATTGGAGACAAATACATGATTCGTCCCCAAAAAATGAAACACCTGGAAATGACCGTGCACATTCGGGATATAGATTCGGTAATCGAATACCTGGGCCGCCGGGGACTTATGCATTTTTCCGACGATACCCTGATAGAAAAAACAGGGGAACTTAACGCCGGCCAGATTTCGCACATCCAGGAAAACCTTAACCGTCTTCATTCTGCCGCCCTGTACCTGGGGTTTAGCCTGCCCGAGGAGTGCGAGGAGGATACCATGCTTCCCGCAGATGCGGAGGATCGCCTAAGCGATACCCTGGTGACGGCTATTTTGGGGTTAAGCGCCAAAGAAAAGGAACAGGAGGAAGAAAAGAAGAAGCTCCAGGAAACCCTTGGCGAAGCCCGGTCCTTCTCTAAGATCAACGCCCCCTTTTCGGAATTAGAACAGCTTTCGTATTTAACCCTTAGGGTGGGACGGCTGGATCCAAAGCGCCGGGAGGAACTGCGGGAAAACCTAGCGGACCGGGCGGTGATTATCCCCCTGGACGATTCGGGCCGGATTCTGGCGGCGGCCTCAAGGAAGGGCCGTTTTGCCCTGGATTCGGCGCTTAAGAAATTATCTTTTACCCCCATCGCGATTCCCAAGGACTATACGGGAATTCCCACGGATATTTTAGACCGTCTGGCGGAAAAAATAGCCGAGGTAGAACGGGATCTTAAGGCCATAGCCGAAAAGAAAAAAGCCTTTAAAGAAGAATACGGCCCGTCCCTTAAAAAGCTTACCGCATCCTACCTTATGGCCCGGGCGGTGGAGGAATTGAAGGGGCGGCTTCGGGGAACCCAGGATGTATTTGTTATCGGCGGATGGGTTCCTGCGGATGAGGTGGCGGCGCTGGTGGAAGAAATGGACCGCCGTACGGAAGGCCGGGCGGCCATACGATCCTATGACCCGGAAGAATTTCAGGATGTACGGGAGGGGAAAAAAAAGGTGCCCGTCTCTCTTAAACACGGGGCCTTTGTCCGGGGTTTTGAACCCCTGGTGTTCTCCTACGGAGCCCCCCTGTACGGCACCCTGGATCCCACCCTTTTTGTGGCGTTTTTCTTTACCCTGCTGTTTGGGATCATGTTCGGGGACGCCGGTCAGGGTCTGGTGCTTTTTCTGGCGGGTTTTGTGGCGGGCAAGGCCAATACGATTTTTGGAGCCTATGGGCATTTTGCCACTCCCCTTAAGGCGGTGGGAATATCGTCCATGATCATGGGCCTTTTGAACGGCGTGTTTTTTACCAACGAAGAAATTTTGGTTAAGCCCACCCAGGCGGTACTGGGGTTTTTTATGAATCTTGCGGGTATCGCCGGGGAAGCCCCCGAGCGGATACTTCACCTAATGCCCGAAAAGGGAAATGTAACCAAGCTGTTTTATTTTTTTGGTTTTACCGTCGCCGTGGGGGTCTTTTTAAACTCCATCGGGCTTATCGTAAATATCGTGAATCAGTGGTCCCTTAAAAAATACGAAAAAGCCTTCTTTGCCAAAACCGGCCTAGCGGGGCTTATGTTATTCTGGTACGCTATCTTTATCGCGATCCGGCTAATCCTGGGGAACGCTATTTTTTGGTACGATTGCCTGGGTATTTTTATTCCCGGGGGAATACTTTTTTTCGGCCCCGCGATTTGGCGCTTGATTTCCGGTGAACGACCGGTACTTGAACACGGATTTCTTGTGTTCGTGATAGAGGGGTTCGTAGAGATTCTGGAAACCGTATCGACCTATATCTCCAATACGGTAAGTTTTTTGCGGGTAGGGGCCTTTGCCCTGTCCCATGCGGTGCTTTCGTTTATTGTATTTACCCTGTCGGAAAAAGTAATGGAATTTCCCCTGGGGTCCGCCTTTTCTCTGCTTATCATGATTCTGGGTAATGCGATCATTATCCTGCTGGAGGGGATGATTGTAACAATCCAGGTTATTCGGCTTCAATACTATGAATTTTTTAGCAAGTTCTTTACCGAAACCGGCGTAGCTTTTGCACCCTTCCGGTTTACAAAGAAAGGAGTATAGGTATGCGTAAGATGTTGTTGTTTGCAGCGTTGTTATTAATTTTTGGAACGCTTCTTTTTGCCCAGGAAGCCCCTGCCGGAGAAGTCCCTGCCCAATCCACCTCGGTATGGAAGTACTTTGCCGCGGCTTTGGCGGTGGGGTTTTCCTGTATAGCCGGCGGCATCGCCGTGGCCCAGATAGGATCCGCGGCCATGGGGGCCCTGAGCGAGAATCCTGATATTTCCGGCAAGGCCCTGCTGTACGTGGGTTTGGCGGAGGGGATATGCCTATGGGGCTTTTTGGTCGCCATGCTTGTTCTATTCTTGTGAGTAATGGATTATTTTTTTATTGGAGATTCGGAACTGGTTACGGCTTTTCGCTTTGTGGGGATCCGGGGACATTCGGTCTCGGGAAAAGAAGAGGCCCTGGAGATCTTTAACAGACTGACCAAGAACTGGGACGAAACCGCCGGGATGGTTCTTCCCGAAGAACAGGGTTCCTGCTTGGTATTGATACTTACCGAAGAAACCGCCGGCTGGCTGGGCGAAACCCTAACGGACTGGCAGATTGGCGGTAAATATCCCCTGGTGGTGGAGATTCCCGGTACCATGGGCCGTCTTGCGGGCAGAAAAACCCTGGTGGATTCAATCCGGGAAGCCATAGGGATTCGTGTTTAAATTAAATGGAAGAATTACAATCAACAGAGGCGTTGGAAAAAGAGATCCTGGAAGACGCCAGAAAAAAAGCCTTTAAAATCCTCAAGGGGGCCGACGATTCGGTGGCCGCTTCCAAGCTAAACTGGGAGCAGAAGCTTCAAAGTACCCTGGAAAAGACCCGGGCCGGCTATGAGGAGAAAAAAAAGCGTGCCCGGGAAGAAGTGTTGGCCCGGCTCCCGGTGGACAAACGGCGAATCCGGTCAAAGAAGATCGAATCGTTCTTAAACACGGCCATGATGGATTTTATAAACGCCCTGGACCGTCCCAGGCTGCTTGGTATTTTAGAAGAGGAACTTTCTTCCAAGATTCGGGAAGTGCTGCCGGAAGATATTCCTGCGGAAGAGGGCAATCTTCGTTACCGGGGTCTTTCTTCGAAGGAACTGGCCGCGTTGATACAAAAAAACCTTGTCCAATTTTCCCTGCATCCTATGGAAGATCCCCTTTATACCGTGGCCGGTTCTTTTCCCGCCCTGGTAATTGACTTTAGCCGCCTGCGGATCACCGCGTCGGTGGATCTGGCTGCGGAAACCCTGCTTTTGGAAAAGCGGATGGAACTGGCCGCCGTCCTGCTGGGAGATGCCGCCCATGATTAAGGGAACCGTTACGCGGATCAGCGGCCCCATCATCAGGGCCGGCGGTTTGGATCAGGCGGGACTTTTTGATGTGGTAGAAGTGGGGGACCGGCGGATCCTGGGCGAAATAGTCCGGCTTGAACAGGGCGAAGCGATAATTCAGGTTTACGAAGATAACACGGGCCTTAAGATCGGCGCCGCCGCGGTTTCTACCGAACGGCCCCTTTCGGTGCTTTTAGGACCGGGGCTGATCGGGACCATTTACGACGGCATACAACGGCCTTTAAAGATACTGTATGACGCCACCGGGCCTTTTATGAGCCCCGGCGTCCGGGCCGAATGTCTTGATATGAAAAAAAAATGGCCCTTTAAGCCTAACCCGGCCTTGGTGGATCAGCTTGGCCGGGCCCATTCGGAGCTTGTTAAGGCGGCGCCGGGACTGGTTCTGGGTACGGTAAAGGAAACGGAAAGCATCACCTGTACCATTATGGTTCCGCCGGTTTCCAGAGGATCCGGCCTGGCTGTTGCATCCGAAACCATTACCTGGCTTGCTCCGGAGGGGGATTATACCTGCGGGGATGTTATCGCCAAAACCAACATGAACCGGGATATACCCCTGGCCCAGTGGTGGCCCGTCCGGATTCCCCGGCCTGTCGGGGAACGGCTTTCCCCGGATCAACCCCTGGTAACCGGTCAGCGGGTAATCGATCTTTTCTTCCCCATGTCCAAGGGGGGAACCGCGGCCATACCCGGCGGATTTGGCACCGGTAAAACCATGACCCAGCATGCCATCGCCAAATGGTGCGACGCGGATGTGATTGTCTACATAGGCTGTGGAGAGCGGGGCAACGAAATGACCGAGGTACTTACGGAGTTTCCCGGTCTGGAGGATCCCCGTACCGGCCGCTCCCTTATGGAACGGACTATCCTTATTGCCAATACCTCCAACATGCCCGTGGCGGCCCGGGAAGTTTCAATCTACACCGGGGTAACCCTGGCGGAATTTTACCGGGATATGGGATACCATGTGGCGATCATGGCGGATTCCACCAGCCGCTGGGCAGAGGCCCTGCGGGAACTTTCGGGCCGTATGGAAGAAATGCCCGCGGAAGAGGGGTTCCCCGCGTATCTTCCTACCCGGCTGGCGGAATTTTACGAACGGGCCGGCAGAATTAGGACTCTGGGACATAAAGAGGGATCCATTTCTATTATCGGGGCCGTGTCCCCCCCGGGGGGCGATTTTTCCGAACCCGTAACCCAGCATACCAAGCGTTTTATCCGCTGTTTTTGGGCACTGGACCGGGACCTGGCCAATATCCGGCACTACCCGGCAATCAGCTGGGTTGACAGTTATTCCGAATACGCCGGGGAGGTAAAACCTTGGTGGGAAGCCATCGACCCTAATTGGGCGGCCGTCCGGCAGGAAGCGCTGGATCTTCTAAAGCGGGAACAGCGGCTGGAAGAAATTGTTCACCTTATCGGACCCGATGCCCTTCCCGATGGAGAACGGCTGGTCCTTCTGGCGGCGGAGATCCTAAAAAACGGCTTTTTGCAGCAAAATTCATTTGACAAAATGGACATGTATTGTGCTCCCTCAAAGCAAATACGGCTTCTGGAACTTATCATGGAATTTTACCGCCGGGCCGGCACCTGTATACGTCTGGGGGCGCCCCTGTACAAGATAAGCGCCCTGGGGGCGGAAAAAGACGGCCGGTCCCTGCGGGAACGGCTTTCCCGGCTTAAGGGAGAAATAAAAAACGGGGATGAACAGGCCCTGGCCGATTTTGAACAGGATATGACGGGGCTTTTGGAAGTGCTTGAACGGACGTACCGGAATAAAGAAGTACTGTAAGAAACCGGTGCATTGTACGGAACCGGTGACAGTGTACGGAGAGGGCAAAAAGGAAGAAACATGAGAGGCGTTGAATTCCGGGGACTTACCCATATAGAGGGCCCTGTGGTAATTACCCGGCGAAGCCGGGATGTGGGCTTTAACGAAATGGTGGCCGTGTACGACCGGGAAGAGGGCCGGCGGCTGGGCCGGGTGGTGGACATGAGCAGCCAATGGACCGCCATACAGATCTTCGGGAGTACCACGGGCCTTTCTGTGGCCGGTACCAGAGTGGAATTTCTGGAAAAACCCATGGAACTTCGGGTTGGGCCGGGGCTTTTGGGGCGGATCTTTAACGGCCTTGGAGAACCCATCGATGGTTACGGGGATATTATTTCTTCCCTGTGCCTGGATGTAAACGGCCTTCCCATTAATCCCTATGCCCGAACCTGTCCCCGGGATTTTATCCAAACCGGAATATCCGCCATCGACGGAATGAACACCCTTATCCGGGGACAAAAGCTCCCTATTTTTTCCGGCAACGGCCTTCCCCACAACCGGCTGGCGGCCCAGATAGTCAGACAGGCAAAGATCCTAAACGCCGATGAATCCTTTGTGGTGGTTTTCTGCGCCATGGGGGTAAAGTACGATGTGGCCCGGTTTTTTTTGGATGACTTTGAAAATTCCGGGGTCCTGGCAAATGTGGTGGTATTTCTTTCCCTGGCCGATGCCCCTTCCCTGGAACGGCTGGTGGCGCCCCGTTGTGCCCTCACTGCTGCGGAGTACCTGGCCTATGACAGGAACATGCACGTACTGGTGGTTATGACCGACATGACCAATTACTGCGAAGCCCTTAGGGAGGTTTCTTCTATCCGGGGCGAAGTGCCAAGCCGCAAGGGATACCCGGGGTACCTGTACTCCGACCTTGCGGGCCTTTACGAGCGGGCCGGCAGGATCCAGGATTCCACGGGTTCCATCACCCAAATTGCCATACTAACGATGCCCAACGATGATATAAGCCATCCCATACCCGACCTGTCCGGCTATATTACCGAAGGCCAGATTGTCCTTGACCGGGAACTGTCCCACCGGGGGGTGTATCCGCCCATAGCCGAACTGCCCAGCCTTTCCCGGCTTATGAAAGACGGCATAGGGTCCGGCATGACCAGGGAGGATCACAAGGATGTATCCAGCCAGCTTTTTGCCGCATATTCAAAGGTTAAGCAGGCCCGCAACCTGGCCAGCATTATCGGAGAAGAAGAACTTTCCGAGGGCGATAAACGGTATCTTAAATTCGGCGAAAAATTTGAATCCCTGTTTCTTACCCAGGATGAGTACGAAGACCGGAACATAGCGCAGACTCTGGATATAGGCTGGCAGGTTCTTTCCGAAATACCCCAGGACGAGCTTGTGCGGGTTAAGCGGGAATATATCGAAAAGTATATGAAACCCCTGCGGCAGTAAGGGCTGTATTTTGAGCGGCGCCGGTACGCGTAAAGACAGATGTTCAGGGCGCTTGTTCTCCGGCAGGAATCCACGGTTTTTTCGCCGGTATTGTGAAAAATCCTTTAATGGTATACATTTTAACCATGCCCCATGAACAGATAGCTCCTACAAAAAGTAACCTTTTCCGGGTTAAAGAGCGGCTTTCTACGGCCATAGAAGGCCACGATCTCTTGGAACAGAAGCGGGAGATCCTGGTAATGGAGTTGATGCAGCATGTGGAACAGGTAAAGCTTTTGGAAAAGGATCTGGATGCCTGTGTCGAAACAGCGTATCCTGCCCTTAAACGCATGCTTATTGTGGTGGGCCGGGAGCGGGCGGATCGGCTTTCCCAGGGAATACAGTATCCCTTTGAACTGGAAGAAAAGCGAATTGTGATTGCCGGAATGAACCTTCCCAGTCTGGAAGTACGGCTTCCCAATGCACAATTAAAATATTCCCCGGCGAATTCATTTGCCGAATGTGATGAAACCGTGTTAGAATTCTTTAAACTGCTTAAGGTTCTTACGGAGCTGGCGGCGGTACGAACCGTGGTCTGGCGGCTTGCCCGGGAAGTCCGGAAAACCCAATGGCGGGTCAACGCCCTGGAAAAGATGGTTATTCCCGCCGCCAAGGATACTAAACACTACATTGAAGCGGCCCTTGAAGAGCGGGACAGGGACTCGTTTTTTACAAGCAAGCTGCTAAAAAGGAAGGCTGGCAGGGAATGATAAAGGGTCTTTTTTCCAACATTGTGGTAGCCGTCTCCGGTTCCGACGCTTCGATTCTGGCGTCCAAGTATGCGGTTATATTGTCTAAGCTGTACCGTTGCCGCTTGTCGGGGATCTATGTAATAGACACCGCCACCATACGGCAGCTTACCCTTAGTAAGATCTTTATTCAGGAAGAAAGCCTGGAATACGAAAAAAGCCTGGAAGCCAACGGGGAACGGTATCTTTCCTTTGTGGAAGAGTTGGCCCGGGCCAAGGGGGTGCGGATGGAGCGGGAGATACGCCGGGGGGCGGTATATACCGAGATCCTCAGCGCCGCCGATGAACGGAAGGCAGATTTAATCATCCTGGGAGGCTGGGAAAAGGACCGGAGCGCCCGGGACATTATTACCCACGCCCACCGGGAAATCATGGTCAGCGCAAAATGTTCGGTACTGCTGGTAAAAGAGCCCGCCATAGATCAACTCTATAAACAGGCCTGAACACACCGGCATGGAAAATTATTATACCCTCCTCAACATCGAAAAAAACGCCTCCTACAGGGACATTAAGCGGGCCTTTCGGGAACGGGCCAAGGTCCTGCATCCGGACATTGCGGGTAAAAGCGCCGAAGCCCAGATGCGTCGGCTTCTTACGGCCTACGAGGTCCTTTCCAGTCCCGACCGGCGCTTTGAATACGACCGGGCCTATGAACGGTTTATCGGCTCCAAGGGTTTTGATTACCGGAATTTTTTAAAGGACCGGGCCGATCCCCCAAGCCAGGCCCGGCTTGTCTTTTTTCTGCTCCTTCACCTGGAGGACGAAGCGGCTTTGGAAGTATGGAATAAAAACGGCGGCCTGGACTTTTCCCTGGAAAAATACCTGGATCGGGAAGACTGGATGGACTGCGCCTTTCTTTTGGCGGAGGAACTGGATAAACGTCGGCGTCCCTACGAAGCCTTTATGCTTCTGCTGGGGATCACCAGGGAAGAGCGGCGGCGGCCTTATTTTAAGCACTTTATGGAAGATGTGGAAAAACTGCTTAAAGAGCTGGTCCGGCTCCGCTTAAAATCCGCTGTGGACGGGGAAACCTACCTGGGATGTCTGGAATCCCTTTTGGGTCTTGGTTTCTCCTCCAAAGAGGAGCGCCGCTGGATGGATGCCATGGCGGAAACGCTCCATCGTTTGGAAAAGGGCCCCGCGCCGGCGCGGTTTGCATGCCGTAATTCTTTCGCCAAGCGGGCCTGATTCAGCCTATGATTAGAAAGCGGCCGTCCATACCCCAAGGTGCTTCATTCCGTTTTGCCTGGCCCTTCGCGTATCCGCCGGTTCCGTTACGTTCCCCGGAGCAACTCTTTTGGCAGGGAGTGAACGCCCTACCGCAAACGTCTCTCGGTTCTTTTAAGGTAACGAAGACGGCGGCGAATCCAAAGGGGGTCATACCAGGGCCATAGGGGAATACGGCGATACAGCAAGATCAGGATCACCACAAGGATTGCGATGACGAGGATTAGGAGTAACAGGAGTACCCACAAAAGGCGTGCATTACAGCAGGGCTGGGCGGCGGCTGGAACATATTCGGTAACGGTTTGAAGCGGCAGGATCTGGGTCTGGGGGAGTATAAGCTGCGAGGCGGACTGCTGCGAACCGGAAGACGGCGTATCTTGGACCGGCGCCTGAGTGGTGGAGCCGGCGTTGCGGGGCGGCAGAACTTCAAGCTGCACGAGGCTCATACCGTTCTTGTCTATTTCCAGGGAGTCCCCGGCGTCCCGGGAAATGTCGGCGATCCGTTCGGCGCTTATGGGAATGCGCCCGTTCACCGTAGCTTCCACGAAACGGTTATTCCGCAGATTGGTAACCTTAACGCGGGTATTAAAGGACAGGCTGGAATGGCTTATGGTAAACCCGGCCTTCGACGAATTATATGAAGCGTTTCCCGTCTGGATCTGGGCAAAGCAGAAAGGTCCCATCAAAAAGCCGAATAGCATCGCCGCGCTTAACCGTTTCATAAAAAACCTCCTATTTTCCGGGCTCTTTTAAGCCCCGGTCTTTTTAAAAAAGTTTTTTTCCTTCAAAAAATCCAAATTCGTAACCCAGGTACAGGGAAACCATATTCCGGCGGTACTCTCTTTCCCCGCCGTTAATCGAAATTGCACCAAAATCCATCCCGTAACGCAGGCCCGCAATAAGCATCCCCGGTCCACAGGGCGCCGCTCCCTCAAGCCCCGCGGTAAATCCCAGGGGATTGGAAACAGACCAGGAGAACGTGTCTGTCTTTCCGTCTTTGTCCCGGTACGTGGTCTGTCCCAGCAGAATGTTTACATAGATCCCCGCAAGGGGAGAAAGCCTAATATTGCCGGCCCTAAAATTCATCTTGCAAAGAACGGGAATTTCCAAGGAAAGGTTTGTGTATTTTTTATTTTTCAAGACAGGACCGGAAGCGCTGTCTTCAAGGCCCCGGTAGACCAGGGTGTCTCCGGTAAGGAGCAGTTCAAGCTGGATGGAGAACAGGGAATTGAGCCGAAGAGCGCCGGAAACGCCCCCCTCAAGGTTCGGCGCAAAAGCGCCCGGAGTTTGTTCGTTAGGTTTAACGTACCAGCGCTGGGAAAGGCCGGCCCTGACGCCGAGTATAAAGAGGGGATCCGGCCAAGTGCCGGATGCCGGTGTTTCAATGGTTAATTCGTGGATATGGGAAAAAAGCCATTCCACAAGGCCCGGTACGCTTTCCATGGCTTCGTTAATATCGTCGTATACAAGATCGTCGGTATAGATCATTGTGGATCCGGCCATGTCCCAAAGCCACAACTGCAGGTAGTGCTCCCCGGCGATGTCCCCCGGGTACACGCCTCCGGTAAGGGCATAACGGGCGCCGCCTGTTAGACTGGGGAGGGGGGGCATGTCCGTCGGGATTCTGGTGCCAAAAATAATATCCGCTTCCCTGGGACTGTACTTTCCAAGGGCGGCTACCGACTCCATGATCTTTCCATGAAAACGCCGGATCATTTCCGCTTCTTCGCCCGCCAGGGGAAACACCGCGGTAATTGCCTTTCCTTCATAATCCACGCCCCACCTGTTTCCCGCGGTCTGGGCAGAAACCGGGACGGATACGCCCAGGGCGCACAGGACCGCCAAAAACCCGGTCCTTACAAGGAGGAATCTGCGCATTCCGGTCATGGCCTTCCTCCTTTTTGTTTGGTAAAAAATCCAAATTCATAGCCCACGGTAAACGAGATCATACTGCGCTTGAATATCCTTGTGTCCTCGACTTTAAATTCGCCCAGATCGGCGGCGTAGCGAAGATCGATGATGATCATGCCGGGTCCGAATTTCATCGCTCCGCTTAAACCGCCCAGAAAACCTATGGACGGGGAAATCTTGTAACTAAAAGATTCTTTGTCATCGTTTAGGGAACGCGAAGCTTCGATCTTTCTTAGGGGTAAAAGATAATAGGCGCCGGCAAACGGAGAAAGCCTAAATCTGCCGGGGTAAAAATCAAGCTTTACCATAAAAGGGAACTGAAAAGAAAGGGCTGTGTAGTCTTCGGTATAGCGATCATAGGCGGTAACCGTGCCCGTATAGGCCCACAGGGATGCGTTATCCCAGGTAAAACCCGCCTCTGTCTGGATACTTAGGAACGAAAGAACCTGCAGCTTTGCCCAGAGCGCGATGTCCACGGAAACGGAACGGGTATCGTTCCCGGTATAGGGAGTATCGTTCGAGGGAGTATAAAACCGTAGCGAAGGCCCCGCCCTAAGGCCCAGGTAGAGCCAGTCGGTATTAAGCCCCTTTGCCGCGGCCGGGGATGCGCCGGGATCGTCCGGTTCTTCCGCTCCGAAACGCCCCGTGTCAACCCACTCCTCCGTCCGGGCCTGGGCGGCGGCAAAGCAAGGGGCAAGGCAAAGCAGTGCTATCAACGCTTTATGCCGGGGATGTCTTTTCATAGGACCGCCTCCTTTAGGCAATGGGGGTAACTCATTTGTTAACAAAGGTCCCGGTAGTACCGGCAATGGCAATTTTATAATTGTTGTATAGGCCATTCATCGTCGGCCCTGCCCCGGTAAAGCTATTGAGAATGAGATAGTTGAGCATTGTAGTCAAGGTGGGATTGGCGCCCTCAATCAGCTTCTCGTTAAGCCAGTCGGGTTCAAGCGTCCCCGCAAAAGAACCGTTCTCCGTATGGCTTTCCAGGTCGATGATAATCGGATTTAGCGACGGCGTATAGCCGGCCACAAGGGTTATAAAATTTTTATTAGCGGTCGTCTTGTCATTCGAACGGGCAAGGGCTATACCCACCGTAATCTTGGTGCTGTTCGCCAGGGTAAAGCTCTGCGACGGCACTGCCGGGTCGCCGTAATCCCAGATATACACATAGTCCGCCGTGGCGGTATCCTGCAATTCCGTAATTCCCCGGTTGCATATGGCCTTGGAACTGCCGACCCCGTAGTTCCCGGTTATGACGGAGTCGCCCGAGGCGGTGAACCGGGCGGTTAAGGTTGGAGAATTCGCCCAGTGGACAAAGACTCCGCCGCCCTGCCGGTTTGTTGCGGTATTATCGGTAACTTCGCCCCCGGCCATTTCAAAGACGCCCTGGGCCACATAGACCCCGCCGCCGCCGTGAGGATAGGTGGCACTGGTGGAAGTATTGTTGATGATCCGGCTGTTGTCCTCCATAAATAAGCCGTATTCAGTACTACCGTCAACGTTACCGTTTACCAGAACCCCGCCCCCGGAGCCCCCATCGGCGGTATTGCCGGAGATGGTTCCGCCGGTTTTAAGATAGAAGTTGGCGTTACCCTTGATATAGACACCGCCGCCACCGCCCATGGTGGACGGGGCTGTGTTGGTACCGGTGGCGGTATTGCCTGTTATTGTACCGCTCGTGAGGGTAAAGCTGCTGGAATCAGACGGGTTCGTGCCTGCTTCCACATACACGCCGCCCCCGGAGCCGGCCCTGTTCCCGGTGATATTCCCGGAAAAATCAACCTTGCTGTTCCCTCCGACGTAGATACCGCCGCCGTTACCGGCGGTATAGCCCCCGGTAACCTTGATGTTCTGGAAAGTTAGGTCCGCGCCGCCTGAAATGCCGAGGACCCGCTGGGGGGAACCGGCCGTGAGGGTCCTGGTAACCCCGGGATCGCTGCTGGCGACGGTTACTTTTTTATTGGTAATCTGGCTTAGATCAATGGCAAAAGCACTGTCGCCGGGGGCGCCTCCATTCGCAGTGGTAAGGTCGCCCATGATAAGGACTTTTTCTATCCCGTCTTGAGCGGCTTTTCGCACCGCATAGGCCAGGGTCTTAAAGGGGTGGGATTCGGAACCGCCGTTGTAATAATCGGGCCAGGTATCCCTTCCGCTTATGCCGTTCACATAATAATATTGGGGGCCTTCGCTTACCACCGCCACGTAATCCTGCGTTGCGCCGTTTTCCGCCGTTACGGTATACACCGCTTCCTGGTTGTTTGAAGGGCCAAAGGTAATTATGCCGGTGAAGGGTCCAGGGGAGGATCCGGCAAGGGACGGGCCGGAAAGGGGAGTTATGGTACTAGTTGAATCACTCAAGGTAATTCTTGCCCGCATGGCGGTTTCATCGGTCCCGTAGGGTACCTGGATGACAATGGGGATCTTCCCATCCCCCCGGGGAACCGTTCCGATAACCACGTGGGAATTAAGAATTGGGCTATTGTCCGCTTTGGTAACCTCAAACTTAAAAATCCCGGTATCACCGGACTTATCCTCCGTAACCGTAACGGTATACGTCTTTGTGGAGTTGTCTTCCGCCCTTACCGTATATATAACCGGATTGGAAAAATTACCGGCTAAACTTATCGTCGTTCCCGAATATGTGGCACCGCCAAATGCATTTGGGGCCGTAAGGGTCTTGCCGGTTTGTACTATTTTTGCAGTAAGGAAAGAGCGATCTGTTTTGCTGGGGACATGGAGGGTAACCGTACCACCCGTGAAGGTTTGAGTAACGGCCCCTTCGGCCAGATACGTACCCCCCGGCAGTTCAAGGTCAAACCATAATAGTTCGGCGGACGCGGGAGTTTTTACGATGACTTGCACCTCGTAGTCCCGCCAGGAATTATCTTCCGCGGTAACCCGGTATGTTACCGGGGAACTAAAATTCTGCGGTTCCCCCGATCCGGGACTTATGGATTTTCCGATATATTGTATAGCCGGACGTAGATTGGTTACCGGGCTGCCGGCGGGCAACACTACCGTGATGGGAGTAATACCGCTTACGCCGGACGGCTTTTCCCGTATGGTATCGGTTTCACTCGGATCACCGGTAAAAGAAAAGTAGGTTATTCCCTTGCCGGAAAATGCATAGGGAGCGATTCCGGTTTCGGCCTCTATCCATTCTAACAAAGGGCTGGAACATGCGGCAAACAACGCAAAAATCACCGGAAGAACGATTTTTTTTCTCATAGCAACATCCTTTTTAATTTGCCCCGGACAAAATCCAAACGAATTTTACGCCGGTATGACCCTTACCATTTTACCTAAGCGCTACAGTCCCTCCCTCAATCTTGGTGCTGGAGATTACCTTATTATGCTGCCATTTGAAAGCGAACGGAATACACCTAAAAAACAAAATCGGCTTACCGCTTGAATCCGGGGTTATTTTACAGGGAAAACGCGCCGGTTTTATATAGCGGCGAGGATTAGAGAAGACACAAAAATCATACCGGGCCGGTATTGGTACGGCGCCACCGGTTGTCATAGGGCCAAGTATACCACATTTATAGAAAAAGTCAACGCGGCCCCTTTTCTTTCTTTGTTTTTATCATTATACTTTAGCCAAAGATGATCCGGCTGAAGAATGAAAAGCAAATAGAGGGGATACGAAGATCCTGCAAGATGCTCTCCGCCATGTACAGAGAACTTATTCCCCTGGTTAAGCCGGGGGTTGCCACCATTGATCTTGATCAGTGGGCCCGGCGCTGGATCGGCCATGCGGGGGGAAAACCCGCCTTCCTAGGCTACGGGCCCCGGAGCAATCCCTTCCCCGGTGCCCTGTGCATTTCGATCAACGAAGAGGTAATTCACGGGATCCCCTCAAAGAGAAGGATAGCAAAGGGGGATTTGGTTTCTATTGATAGCGGCATAGACTTAGGGGGCTTTATCAGCGATCAGGCGGTAACCGTAGAGGCCGGGCAGGTAAGCGAGGAAGCCCACCGGCTTAACGTGGTTACCAGAGAATGCCTTGTCTTTGGCATAGGGGCGGCAAAGGCCGGGGACCGGCTGCTACAGATTTCCCGGGCCGTAGAAACCCATGCCAAGGGGGCCGGGTATGGCATTGTTACCCGGTATTGCGGCCACGGGGTGGGCCTGGAGGTTCACGAGGATCCTCAGGTTCCCAATGTTCCCAAGGGTCCTAATCCCCGGCTTTCCAAGGGCATGGTAATTGCGGTGGAACCGATGATCACCATGGGAACCGGTGATGTAGACCTCCTTGACGATGGCTGGACCGTGGTAAGCGCCGACGGATCCCTTTCCGCCCACTGGGAACATACCGTGGCGGTAACCGGGAGTACCCTGGAAATTCTAACCGAAGATTGCGGAAAGCCGGCTTCCTGCGGAGTTTTAGCCTAGATAGTGTAACAATTAAATCAAACAAGTATTATATTACTATAGTAGAGAGGAGTGTGTGAAGATGAATTTCGTAAAAAGACTTTCGGGTAAAAATTTTTTTGTGTTTAATCTGGTATTACTGGGAATACTTTTTGGCTTTGTGCTGGCCCTGTCCTGTACCAAGGGCGGCAATAGGGCCCAGGCCCAGGAAAATCCCTCGGTGGTAATACCCCAGGACGCCCTTTCTGCGGCAGAGAACCTTCAGACCGCGTTCCGGGCAATTTCCGACAAAGTGTTACCTTCGGTGGTGGAGCTTAAAACCGTTTCTGTAAGGCGCCAGCAGGTTCCGAATTTTAACGGTATTCCCTGGGAATTTTTCTTTGGCGATCCCAATAACGGAGAAGGCCGGGAGCGGGAATTCCGTTCCCAGGGGCTTGGTTCGGGAATTATAGTCCGCAAGGCAAACGGCGGCAATTCCAAGACCTTTACCTATTATGTGCTGACCAATAACCACGTGGTGGGAGACGCCAACGAAATTTCCATCGCCTTAAACGACGGAACCGAGTACCCTGCGGAACTTATTGGAAAGGATGAGCGCAAAGACCTGGCTATGGTTTCCTTCCAGTGCAGCGACGATCTGCCCCTGGCGGTGCTGGGGGATTCCGACACCGTTATGGTGGGGGACTGGGCAATCGCCATCGGGAACCCCCTGGGGTTTATGTCTTCCATGACCATGGGGATCGTAAGCGCCGTGGGACGTACCGGGGGGCCCGCCGGGAACATTAACGACTTTATCCAGACCGATACATCCATTAACCAGGGCAATTCCGGCGGCGCTCTGGTAAATATCCGGGGCGAGGTAATAGGGATCAATACCTGGATTGCCAGCAGTTCCGGCGGCGGTTCGGTGGGTTTGGGTTTTGCCATTCCTATCAATAACGCAAAGCGTTCAATTGACGAATTTATTGACAACGGCGAAATCAGCTACGGTTGGCTGGGGGTGTCTTTAACGGATCCGGACCGTGATACACTTCAGGGGCTGAACCTTTCGGGAAAACGGGGCGCTCTGGTCTCCCAGATGTTTCTGGGGTCTCCTGCCGAAAAAGGCGGCATCCAGCCCGGGGATTTTATAACAGCGCTTAACGGCAAAGAAGTACGCGGCATGAACCAGCTTACCCTTATGGTGGGGGATCTTAAACCCGGAGAACGGGTAAGCTTTTCGCTGATCCGGGACGGGGTCCAGCGCAATATTGATGTGCGGATTGAAACCCGGAGCAACGAGGTGGCCGCGGAAAATTCCAAGCTGTGGCCCGGAGTCTATGTAATTCCGATTACCGATGCCATCAGGCAAAGCCTTAAGCTGGATTCGAAGATCGAGGGTCTTTATGTGGGACAGGTGATCTCAAGAAGCCCCGCCGCGGTGGTGGGTGTTACACGGCAGGATATTATTACCGCCATTAACGGAGAGCGGGTAAGAGACATCGCGTCGTTTTACCGGATAATGCGGGAAAAGGCAGGCCGGGAAATATGGTTTGATGTACAACGGGGAGATTCCACCCTGGAAACTCCCAAATACAAGCGGTAGACGGCTGGCCCGCAGGCCTCTTCTTCCATGGAACCGGTTCCCGGTGATCTGTGAAGGTTCTTCACGGACCGCCGGGCATTTCCGGTCCTGTAAAACCTACTTTATTTTTTTTAGCATTAAAAGAAATTCGGCGCCGTTTACACTGCCGGCGCCGTTAAAATTTCTTCCATCCGTAAGGGCCATAAATTGCCGTTCAATGCAACCCAGGATGGAATCAAAGAAAATAGAATCCCGGTTTAGATCCGGTATGGGGCTCCGTTCGGCATACCGGGACGAATACCGGGTAAGCAGGCTTTGGTCCGCCCGGTTTTCCGCCAAAAGGCGCCAGAGGTACCAGGCTGCGCCGGATCGGAGGACGGTATCGTAGAGGGCGGCTTTAGGGGGAATACCCCGGTTTGTTTCGGCCATATCCTGGGTGGGGGGAATAATCGACCGATCCGCCAGGCGGCGGAAAAGTTCTGCGGCGCCTTGATTTTCCCCTCCGCTGATAAAAAGCAACAGCCCCGTTTCGGTGCTGCTCAATTCCACCGCATCTTCCCAGGTGATGGTCCGTTTAAGGCTTATCTCGGCGGTTCGCGGGGCGGCTTCCGGATCAAGGTTTCGCAGCTGCCAGGCCTTCTGACGGTCTTCGCCGTATACATTGCGGTATACGGCGCTTAACAAAGGAAAGGCGCTGTCAAAGGCGGCGGCGGCTTCCGGGTAATTCTTTAATTCCAGCTGGGCCCTGCCCAACTCTATCTGGAACTCGCCCTGACGGCCAAGGAAGCCCCCGCCTCTGGCTTCGGCCAGGGCTTCTTCGCAAAGGGTACGACGCTTTTCCGGGTCCTGTTCAAGGCGGATGCCAAGAACCCGTCCTTCCACACTGCCGGGAAAAAGATTTTCCGCCTTTTTAAACTGGGCTTGGGCTTCCCGCCGTTTCCCCTCGATTAAAAAAAGCCGCCCGGACCAGGCGCTCAGGCGGCCCTCGAAATTTCTGTCTTTGATATTGCTCTTTTCCAGCTCCGTGATCCGTTTTCGGGCCGCGGCATTTCCATGGGGGTCCTTATCCAGAACCACGATCATCTCCGCCAAGCCGGAAAAAACAGCCTCGTCCCGTTCCGAAGTATATTGGATATCCTGTTGAAGACTTTGGCAGCCCGCTAAAACAATGCTCAGCAGCGCCGCCATAGATAGTTTTTTCATGGGTTCTCCCCCGCCGTTTATTTTGTAAAGCGCCACCGGTATAGTTTGTTGTCCATCCCGGCGCCGGCGCAGTCTATGTTTCCGTCCCCGTCCAGATCCGCGAAGACCGGCCTTCCCCAGACGGGCAGGGGGAATCCTTCGATGGATACCATGTTTTGTGCGTATCCATAAAGGGCGTTTTTTTCTCCGGTGATAAATATCTCCGGAACCTTGTCGCCGTCTATATCGGCGCTTCCTATATATCCCTCTTCTTTAACGGAAAAATCAGGTGCACGCTGTTCGCTTGCCTTGCCGTCAAGCCCAATACGGTACAGGGACCCCTCTTCGGAAACGACCCACAGGTACGAGCCGTCCCAGGCCGGCTGAAGATAAAATACCCCCTTCAGTTCCAAAGGAAAGGCCGGCAGCACGGAGCCGTCTTCGGTATAAACAAAAAGTTCCCCCGCCATGGTTATAAAGGCCGTGTACACCGGGTCTTCGGCCCGGAACAACAGGGGGGATCCGTAGGCTATGCCCGGAACCTGTATGGGCCAGCCCGGTCTGGGCTTGCCCGCGGTATCGCAAAGGTAGATCTCTCCCAGAAAACTTTTTGGGTACAGGGCCATCAAGGGGGCTGCCTCCGGTTTGCGTTTTTGTTCAGAAGATTCCTGAAGAAAAGACGGAGAAGAGAGAAGGGCTTCAAATTCTCCGGGGAGCTTAAGCACCCGGCTAAAGCTGTCCACGGTATACAGGACCCCCGTTCCACCGGATTCTTCGGCGGGAAGATACACCCTGCCGTCCTTTGCCGCCGGGGCGGAGACAAGCCTAAGGCCGGTAATAACCGGAAACCCCGCAACGGCTTCCATGTTTCCGTTTACCAGCGTTACAAGCCCCCGGGAACTTACCACCCAGGCGGCGCCGTCCTTCATGGTTCGGGGCCTAAGCCCCTCCGCAGGAATAACCCATACCGGATCTTCGCCCGGCAGCTCGTATATCGTATGATCCGCGGGATTAAAGGCCAAAGCGGTATTCCCCCGGGAAAGAAGCAGCCGGCTTTCGGTTTTTCCGTGGTTCATTATTTCATAAACCAGATTGCCGGCTTTTCTTCCCAGATTGATGGGATAACCCGTTACAAGTTCCAGCCCCTTATTGACGCCGGGTTCCACCGACAGGGTTAGGGTAAGGATCTTATCCTTGACGGAAACCCTAAAAAGGCCCTGGCGATACATCCGGAGTACCGAGGCTGCGGCGCTTCCGCCCCTAAGGAAAAAGGGCAGGGACCGGTTAAGGGAGTAATACAGGGAAAGAGAGGCGTTGCCCGAAGAAGGATCCGCTTCATAGGCGGACAGGGCGTTTTCGCCGGTCCGTGAAAGCTTTCGCCAGTCCGGGGTTTTTGCTAAAAGCTGGTTTTGCCTGATCGCAGTTATGGTGGCCAAAATATTTTCCGGCGATTCGGAGATTAAAAGCCAGTTTTCGTGAACCAAATAGTAGGGTTCAGGAATATCTATCTGGATAATCCTAAGCAAGGCGTTCACCGGGGGGGGAAGGGTAATTTGCGGAATGCGGTTTCCATCCAGCACCATCCGGGAATCTTCGGACAGAAAAATAGACCGGAAGATCCTGTCGAATACCGCTTTTCGTTTTGACTCATCCCCTATTTTTATTGCAAAAACCGGCGCGGGCCTGTCTTCCAAGCCAAAGACCGCCAATTCTTCAGCGGTCCAGGAATAAAGCATATCTTCCACCGTAAGGCCCAGCAGGGTTTTTGCGGTCCGGCTGGCGGTGGAAAAGGTGTTTTGAAATTCCAGTCCCTGAAACTCCACCGCCAGTTGAAAGATCTCCTGTAGTTTTATACCCGTAAGTCCCGTACAGTATTGGGTAGTGCCGGGAAGGATGTTCATAATTGAAGGGGGAATAGAATTTTTGGCAAGCAGCGCGTCAAAAGCCGGGTTATCCGTATCTACGGGGCTTACCACATTTATGTCCAGTTGTTTAGGTTCTATATTGATGCCCACCTCCAGGGTGTCGGGAAATTGCAGCCGGGCAAAGACCCGGGTCAGCAGGGGATTGTTTTCCGCCAATATGGAAATAACCGTTTCCGGCACCGCGAGCAGGGAAATGTCCTGCCTTTTCATGGTAAGCGGTTTTTTGGACGCATAGGAGGCCCCGTCGGAAGAAAGGGCTTGTAGAAAAAGGGTTTCGTTGTTGGAAATAATAAGTAAATTTCGCCGGATACCTATGTAAAAAACTGTTTCTTCACTGCGGTATTCAAAGTGGGGGGGGCCTTCTTCTATATAGTCTAGGTTGGGAATGTCCATAAACCGGACTGCCAAGGGCAGCAGGGGCAGCAGGGGTGCAAGAAAGGCGGAATCCCAGGAGGCAAGCAAAGGCTGACCGGGCCCGGCCAGGGCCGCGACAAGGGAACCCCGCAGGGCAAGGCGGATCCAAAATTTTTTTAGTATACCGCTTGTCCGCAGATGGCTTAGAGCCGGGGTAAAGGAAGCCAATGCAGGATTGACCATCAGCTCCGGCAGGGATTCATGGTCAAGAATCTTTGACCCCAGCGCCACAGGGTTTGATATATATACGTAAGCGGAAAAACGATCCGGTATAACCGAGTTAGGAGAAAGCCGGATAAGAAAAAACACCAGTTCCGCCGCCACCGGAAGCAGAATACAAATAAAAAAAACCATACGAATAAATTTAAAAAACTTTGCCGGACTTCGTTTTTTGGCAGGAGGGACGGGGGCTGCGCTCGACATGGTACTATTCTGATCAGGATCTCCGGAAAAGTCAAGGGAACGCATTGAATCACGCAAAACAAAAAAACGTAAGAATTTTCAGGAGACGTTAGGACAGGGCCTTTTTTGCTTCATTACGTTTGACTTTTTTTCTTTTTTGGGGAACCAGCCCCGTT
>JAISOA010000125.1 GCA_031275945.1 Spirochaetaceae bacterium | reverse complement strand
CATTTGCAATGGCAGCATCTATATCTATTTCCTGGTTTGTTATTGTTCTTTCCCTTCCCTCCTTTCTTTTACTCTAAAATTAAGTTCTTTTCAAGTGGATCTGGCTGAATAGTTACATTTTTTCTTTATTTTTCCGGCCGCTTGACTAAATTTTGTTAATTATGTATAACATAGTTAGTTTGACCTATCTTAGTTATATTATACTAACAGGTCAAAGGAGCTTGCGATGAAAAAATCCTTTTTTTTGCCGTTTCTGGTTCTTTTTTCCGGACTTCTTTTTGCCGAGGTGCCTCCTCCCGGATCCTGGCTTGAGAAGGAAGCGGAAATGAGGCTTCTTCTTAACGAAGCCTTCTATACCTATGTTTCCCGGGATATTGAAGGGGCCTGCGCCCAGGTGGACAGGGTCTTTACTGAATATTACCGGGATACGGGGTTTGAACAGGGAGTTCTGGAACGCATATCCGAAGAACGGGATCAAAACATTGACGACTGGTTTGACTATATAAAAAGTTCCATGCGCCAAGGGGTTTCCCAACGGGATGTCCGGGGAAGTTTTAATCAACTTACCTACCTTCTTAGGATAAGCGCCGGGCGGCTTGATGGCAAGGAAGAACCTGTGGCCGAGGCAAGAAACTGGACCAAGACCGCGGAAGAAATGGCGAGGATTTTAACCGGCGCATGGAACAAGTACCGCGCCGGCGATGCGAAAGGCGCCAGGGACGAAGTGGACGTGGTCTATTTCCAGTATTACGAAAAGCTGGGGTTTGAGAAAATCGTCATGACCCGGCTTTCCGGGGAACGGGCCAGTACCGTGGAATACCAGTTCAGCGCTGCAAAAAAAGCCATCAGCCGGGGAGACGACGCGGAGGTACAGAGCAGCCTTGAGACCCTTTCCCAATACCTTGTCGAAGACGCCGCCCAGCTTGACAGCAAGGTGGAAAACGCCCTGGGGGTTTTTATCGGATCCCTCCTTATTATACTGCGGGAAGGGTTTGAGGCGATCATCATCGTCGGGGCGATTATCGCGTACCTTGTAAAAAGCGGGAACAAAAAGAACGTCAAACATGTGTACTGGGGCTCCGTTGTCGCCCTGGCTTTCAGCGCCGTTATGGCCGTCATACTCAACGCCATTACCAGCACCGCCGGCGGCAGAAATCAGGAAATTATCGAGGGGGCCACCATGCTTTTGGCGGTGGTAGTACTGTTCTATGTAAGCAACTGGATGGTGTCCAAGGCCGAAGCCGAAGCATGGGCCCACTATATAGAAGGTAAAGTGCAAAGTTCTATCACCAGCGGTTCAATGTTCTCCCTTGCCTTTGCCGCTTTCCTTGCCGTGTTCCGCGAAGGGGCCGAGACGATTCTGTTTTATCAGGCCCTGCTTGCGGGAAACGGCACCTATGTCAACATGGTGTGGCTCGGCTTCGGCATCGGAGCGGCGGTCCTCGTCGTGGTTTACATCCTGATCCGGGTTTTAAGCCTCGCTCTCCCCCTTAAACCCTTCTTTCTGGGAACCAGCGTACTTCTCTTTGTCATGTCGGTTTCCTTTGTCGGCGCGGGGATCAAGGAATTTCAAGAAGCCGGCGTAATTTCCGCCACGATGCTGCCCTTTGGCTTTACCGTGGACATTCTGGGTATTTATCCTACCCTCCAGACCCTGATCCCCCAGGCGGCGTTTCTGGTCATTACCGTCGCGGTCTTTATGTTCCAGATCAGGAAAAACAAGCGCCTTTCGCTGGAGCGGGCGGCTTGAAGCCGAAGGCCGCCAGGCCGGGGCGTGGAATCGTTTGGGACGCTTGAACGTCAAACCCGGCCCGGCGGGAAGTTTCGGGCATGAAACAGGTACGAACTCGTGGTCGTTGACCATACGAGAACAATAAATTAAGGAGAAGTACATGAAGAAGTTTTTGGTACTTTTTTTGGTTGTGCTGTACGCCGGTTTGATTTTTACCGGTTGCCCGCAGCAGGGAGAACAGGTCTCCGAAACGGAACGGCCCGCCGAAGTGGCCGGTGCGGACGAAGGAGCGGGTTTTGAGGAATTCCCCATCGGGGCGGATATTGAGTTAGGCCCCCTCAACGTGGCGGGGGTTTATTTCCAGCCTGTAGACATGCTGCCCGAGGGGACCAGCCTTCCTGCGTCCCAATCGGATATGCACATAGAGGCGGATATTTCCGCCCTGGAAAATGATCTGGGATACGGCGTGGGGGATTTTATTCCCTATCTGACCGTGCGGTATGAGATTGCCAAAAGCGACGGTTCCTGGCAAACCGACGGGGCTTTTATGCCGATGAGCGCCAGCGATGGTCCGCATTACGGTACAAACCTCAAGCTGGACGGCGCGGGAGTCTACAAGGTACGCTTTATCATCCAGAATCCTGAGTCCCTGGGATACCTCCTCCACGTGGATCAGGAAACCGGCGTAACGGGCAGGTTCTGGAACCAGCCCCTGGTGGCCGAGTGGGATTTTGACTGGGTGCCCAGAGTTTGGTAAGATAAATCCGCTGTGCTAAAGTATCTTATCCAGGTGGTGCAGAATGCACTGCCTGGGGCAATTTTGGTTTCCCTGCTGTGGGCCCTTTTGTATAGCCCGGGCGGGGAAGCCTCTGCGCGCTCCGGGCGGGGTTTGGGCCGCCTTTTCTGGGGGACCGTGCTGGGAACCGCCGCGGCCTTGATGCTTTCGATTCTCCGGGGCACCACCCGGCTTATTAACCGTGAATATGTAAATACCGCGATTTTGTCCCTGGCAATTCCGGTGGCGATTGTTTTTATCGCGACTCTGCCGGGACGGGAAAAACCCCGCCGGGCAAGGATCCTTAACTGGGCGGGTTCTGCCCTTGTTGCCCTTGTGTTGTTTTATACCTTGCCCACGGTTTTTTTGTATATCAGAGAATTTGTTCCTCCCGGCGCAAGCCCCTTTAGTACCGAGGTTCTTTTTAAAATTTCCGGCTACCTTGCCGGGTTTGTCGTGGTGATCATCCCGGTTTTGGCCCTTTTTCAGGCCGGCAAGATCCTTCCCCGCCTTGCCGGAATTGTTCTTGCCGCCGCACTGGCGGTAAACGTGGTACAACAGCTTTCCGTAATCGTTCAGTTTCTTTTGGCCCGCCGGATCATCAAAGTGCCCCGCTGGGTCTTTAGAATTCTTGTCGAAGTTATCAACCACAATGTGATTTTTCTGTATATGTTGATGGGCCTTTCTCTTATTCTTCCGCTGGCACTTTTTATAAAAAACCGGAGGATCGCCGGGACCTGGCGGAACCCTGCGGAACACCGGAAGCTTAGGGCCCGGAAGCGTTCGTTACAGCGCCGGAGCGCCGCGGCCGTTTTAGGCTATCTGGTTGCGGTTTTTACCTTGACCACGGTGAAGGCCTATTCGGAAAAGGCCGTGGTCTTAAGCCCCGCGGAGCCCATAAGCATCCAGGGGGACGAGATCATCATCCCCATTGAAAAAATAGCCGATGGACATTTACACCGGTACAACTACACCGCGGGGGAAAACATCGAGATGCGGTTTATCGTGATTAGAAAAAACGAGGCCTCCTACGGGGTGGGCCTCGACGCGTGCGACATCTGCGGTCCCACCGGCTATTATGAACGAAAGGACGGGGTCGTCTGCCGTCTCTGCGATGTGGTGATGAACACCTCGACCATAGGCTTCAAGGGGGGCTGCAATCCGGTTCCCCTGGCCTATACAATGAGGGCAGGCAATATGGTGATTCAAATGGCGGACCTGGAGGCCGAACGGCTCAGGTTTAAATGAACCTCGCCTGAAGGGCGGGATATGAGATCCCACTGCGAATGAACGGCGATTTCGTCGCTTTTTATAGAGGTAATGATGTTTTGGAGAATGGTTCGAGGGGCTCTTTTTAGGCAGCGGGGCAAGATGCTGATGGTAGCCTTTACCATAGCCCTTGGCTCTTCCCTGGCTACGGCGATGCTCAACGTCATGTTCGATGTGGGCGACAAGGTAAACCAGGAACTGAAAACCTACGGGGCCAACATCAATGTCATGCCCAGAGGGGCGTCCCTTTTGGACGATCTGTACGGGGTGAACGAGGGCGCCGGTGTTCAAGACAAGTACCTTTCCGAGGCGGAACTGGGAAAAATAAAAACAATCTTCTGGGCCTTTAACATAGTAGATTTTACCCCCTATCTGTTTACCCGGGCGGGTCTTACGGGCGCCGGGCCGGCAACCGCTGCCCCGGCGCCGGCAGAATTAGCTGGGCATATCCGTCTGGTGGGGACATGGTTTAACCGGCGGCTGGAGCTTCCCACCGGCGAGGTTCTTAACACCGGGATGCGGCCCCTTAAAAGCTGGTGGGACGTTGAAGGAAGCTGGATCGACGACGACGATGCCGGCGCCGTGATGATTGGGCGGGAGGCCGCCCGGCGTTACGGCCTTGCCGTGGGAGACGCCTTAAGCCTTAGGGCCCTTGACGGGAATGAATCTTTCCGCCTTGACCCGGACCCCGGGACAACTCAAACCACGGGGGAAGGGATCTTTACCGTCAAGGGGATTTTTCATGCCGGCGGAGACGAGGACGAATATTTTTACGCCCCCCTCGGCGCCGTCCAGAACCTGGCGGAAAAGCCGGGACTGGTAAGCCGGGTCGAGGTAAGCGCCCTTACCACGCCGGACAACGAGCTTTCCCGCCGGGCCGCCCAGGATCCGGCAAGCCTTTCCATAAAGGACTGGGAAACCTGGTACTGCACCGCCTATGTCAGCGCAATTTGTTATCAGATCGACGAAGTGCTCACCGGATCCGTGTCCAAACCCATCAGGCAGGTGGCCGAATCGGAAGGGGCGATCCTGGAAAAGACCCAGCTCCTTATGCTGCTTATTACGATCCTAAGCCTTGCCGGTTCGGCCCTGGGGATCTCCAACCTGGTTACCGCCGATGTAATGGAACGGTCCGCAGAAATCGGCCTGCTTAAGGCTGTGGGCGCATGGGACGGCCCTGTATCCCGGCTTATACTTACCGAGGTCCTTATCACGGGGATCGCCGGCGGGGCCGCCGGGTACTTCGCCGGTCTGGGCTTTGCCCAAATCATCGGGGAAACGGTGTTTTCTTCGGCCATCACCATTAAGCCCGTGGTCATACCTTTGGTGGCGGCACTGGTATTTTTGGTAACCATGGCGGGAAGCCTCCCCTCGATCCGGCTTCTTTTGTCGCTGCGCCCGGCGGAGGTGCTCCATGGACGGTGAAACGGTAACATGCAAACAGGAAGACGGTAAAACAATACGATGAACAGGCAGCGGTTTTATGTAAAGATGGTGGCAAGTTCCCTCCTTAGACGGAAGTCCCGGATGCTGGTGGCCCTGTTGGCGGTAACCATCGGGGCGACGATACTTTCGGGACTTATCACGATTTACTACGACATTCCCCGGCAAATGGGTCAGGAATTCCGTTCCTACGGGGCCAATTTTGTGATTCTCCCTTCGGGAAACCAGGATTCCATGAGCGCCGAACTGACGGAGCGGGCTCTTTCGTTTCTGCCCCCCGGAAGCGTTACCGGAATCGCCCCGTACCGCTATCATTTAATAAAGATCAACGAACAGCCTTTTATGGCCGCGGGAACGGATCTGGCCGGAGCGCGGAAGACAAGCCCCTATTGGCTGGTTCAGGGCCGCTGGCCCGAAGCCGCCGGGGAGGCCCTGATAGGCCAGGAACTTGCCGATGCGATTAGGCTTCTTCCGGGCAAGGGCTTTACCCTTACCGGTGCCGGCCCGGCGGGACCCTTTAGCGTGGATTTTACCGTGTCGGGGGTTCTCCAAACCGGCGGGGCCGAAGAGGCCTTTGTTTTTATGGCCCTGCCGGACTTTGAAGCCATGATCGGCGAGGGGGATAAGATCGACGTGGTGGAATGTAGCATCTCTGCCGGTGCCGGGGTTCTGGAAAGCCTGGCCCGGCAAATCAGTGCGAGCGTTCCCGGCGTAAGCCCCCGGCTGGTAAAACGCCTTACGGATTCGGAGGGGGCGGTGTTGACCAAGCTCCAGGTTTTGGTAGCCCTGGTAACGGTTATCGTGCTCCTGCTTATTATGATATGTGTAGCCACCACGATGATGGCGGTGGTGGCCGAACGCCGCAGGGAAATCGGACTGCGTAAGGCCCTGGGGGCATCCAGCCAAAGTCTGGTAACGGAGTTTATGGGAGAGGGGATCTTCCTTGGCGGTTTCGGCGGTATTTTGGGGGCCGTGGCCGGGTATATCTTTGCCCAGGCCGTGGGCCTTAATGTGTTTAACCGGTCTATTGTCTTCAATCCCCTATTTGTCCTTTTTACCTTGGCCGCGTCGGTTATCATTACCGCCCTGGCCTGCGTTATTCCGGTACGGAACGCCACAGACGTGGATCCGGCTATCGTGCTGCGGGGGGAGTAAAAGGAACATGAAACGTCTTAAAAATAAAAGAGTAACGAAATATATATAAGGAAACCAAAAAATTAAGAAGGGAATATGGATTTATTGGAATTAAAAGACATCTCGAAGGTGTACGGAAATCTCAAAGCCCTAACGGACGTCAACCTTACGGTTAAACAGGGCGAATGGCTGGCGATCATGGGTCCCTCGGGTTCCGGCAAAACCACCATGATGAATATCATCGGCTGCATGGACAAGCCGTCGTCGGGGGCCGTGTTCCTTGACGGAGTGGACATTTCCAGGGAAAGCAGCAGAAACCTTACCACCATACGGCGGGACAAAATAGGTCTTATTTTCCAGCAGTTTCACCTTGTAAACTACCTTACGGCCCTGGAAAATGTGATGGTGGCCCAATACTACCACAGTATCCCCGACGAAAAAGAAGCCCTGGAGGCCCTGGACCGGGTGGGACTTTCCGGCAGGGCAAAACACCTTCCCAGCCAGCTTTCCGGCGGCGAACAGCAGCGGGTCTGCATTGCCCGGGCGCTGATCAATTATCCCAAACTTATCCTGGCCGACGAACCCACGGGAAATCTTGACGAAGCCAACGAAAACATGGTGATCGATATTTTCAAAAAACTCCATGCCGGCGGCAGTACAATCGTTGTGGTAACCCACGATCCGGAAGTTGCCGAGGATGCGGAACGGACGGTGGTGCTGGAACATGGCAAGATAGCGCGGATCGTGGAAAATGCAAACAAAGAGGGTGTAGGGCAGAGCGCGTAACAAAAGGAGCGTAAATTAAGGAGAAAAACGCATGAATAAAAGATATTTTGGGATTTTGTTTTTTCTTGCGGTGCTGGCAGTGCTGGGTTGTGAAAAAAAAGAATACCGGGACGGAACCTACACGGGAAAAAGTGCCCCGGACGACGACGGCGCTTTTGGGGAAGTAACCCTTAGCATCGCGGGGGGAAAGATCACCGCCTGCAGTTTCGTTACCCGCCAAAAGGACGGTTCGATCAAAGACGAAAATTACGGAAAGATAAACGGTGAAATTTCAAACCAGTCCTACTACGAAAAGGCCCAGCTTGCCGTGGCGGCCATGGGAACCTATGCGGCGGATCTAAGCCGCTCGGGCAGCCTTGACGGTGTAGCGGCGGTAAGCGGGGCCACGATTTCGTATAACCAGTTTACCGAGGCGGTAGAAGAAGCCCTGGACCGAGCCGGAAAAAACTAGGACCATGCGTATTTTTATACGATTTCTTGCATATATATACATTCTTTATTGACTTCCCTGACAAAACCCGGTATACTTCTTCCACAGTGTTTTCCAAGGAGGATTAAGGATGATACGTATTAAAACAATGACGTTGTGGTTTTTGGTTATGGCGGGTCTTATTGTTACCGCCGCCGGATGCCGGGAAAAGCCCGGAGCGGAATCCGGGACAGAATCAGGAACTTCTACTTTGAAAGAAGGGGTTCTTTCGGTGGGTATGGAAATTGGGTACCCTCCCATGGAGTTTTATGACGAAGACGGCAAAACTCCCCTGGGCTTTGATGTGGATATGGCCAAGGCGCTGGCCGAAAAATTGGGGCTCCAACTTGAACTTATAGATACCGCCTGGGATGGTATTTTTGCGGGGGTGGATACGTCCAAATATGACTGTATCATTTCTTCGGTTACCCTGACCGAAGACAGGCAGACCCAATACGCCTTTACCAAACCCTATCTTGCCAATTCCCAGCTTCTGGTGGTACGTAAAGATTCCGCCAATAAGCCCGCGAGCCTGGATGCGGTCCAGGGTCTTAGGCTTACCTATCAGGCGGAAACCACCTCCGATACCCTGGCTACCCAGTGGATTGAAAGTACCGGGGCCGGCGTAAAAGTTTTTGAGTACGACAAGGTAATGAATTGTTTTGACGAACTTACCTTAAACCGGGTGGATGTTATTCTGGTTGACAGCGTAGTGGCGGCGGAGTATCTTTCCAAACCCGATAATCCCTATGAAATCACCGCCGAAGTAAGCAACGATGAGGTACTGGCAATCTGCTTAAAAAAGGACAACACCGCCCTTGTGGATGCCTTAAACACCGCCCTGGATGAATTGTATGCCGACGGTACACTGGAAGCGATTTCGCAGAAATTTTTTAATAGGACCGATGTGGTTTCTTCCGTAAGGTAACGAAAGACAACCGCGTATGGGCTTCCCGCTTTTGGGGAAGCCCGGTTCTTTTTAACAGTGGACTTGTTCAATAACCCGGTCGGTTATTTGCTAAGCGGCGTAGCGCCGGTTAAAGTCCAACGGGCTTTAACCGCCAAGTCTTGCAAGAAACCCTGCGGGTTTCAATGCTCCGCATTTTGCTGTTTTTAAGCGGGTGTTGTTTAAAAACTAAAGTTTTTAAACAACTCTAGTATACGCAAGGGCTAACTAAGGGTCGTATTGATGTTTAATGTATGTGAAGGTCATGTCAATTATAGCAGCATCCCCCTATACCGGAAACGCTGGTTTCTTGTAACCCTGGTTTTTTGGATCCTATGGGGCCCTGTGGTGGCCTATTATCTGCCCTTTAACCTCTTTGCCAGGGTTATGGCAAACCGTACCATTGTTCTGGGAATTCTCTGTTGTGTATGCTGGGGCGCCCTGCTGGGGATCCTGGGTACCGGGGATGCTTATGCCTTACGAAAAAACCATGTCTATAAAATTAAGCTCAAATTTGTATTTATCCTGGTGCATGTCCTATTCCTGGTGGCGGCGGCCCTGTGTATAGCCGCCTTGACTTTTGCCTTTTTCCGCTTTGCCCCAAAGACGGTCCTGGATTTTTGTAAAAAAATAGCCCTGTGGGCAGTGCAACTTATGGACGGTTCCCGGATTACCCTGTGGCTTACGATCCTGGCTGTTTCCGCCGGGCTGGTGTTAAGTCTTTTTCTGGCCCTGGGCAAAATGACAAAAAACTTCTGGATTAACCGGGCCTGTTCCGCGTATGTGTTCTTTTTCCGGGGCACCCCGCTTTTAATGCAGTTGTATTTTATTTATTACGGCCTTCCCCAGATAGCCCAGATTTTTACGATCAACGACCGCTTTCTTGCGGCCTTTATAGCCTTTAGCCTTAACTCCGCCGCCTACTGTGCGGAGATTATCCGGGCGGCCATACTAAGTATCGACCGGGGACAGTTTGAGGCGGCAAAGGCCCTGCGCATGTCCTATGGACAAACCATGTCTTTGGTAATTATTCCCCAGTCTATCCGGCGCCTTATTCCGCCGGTGGGGAATGAATTTATTATGATGCTTAAGGATGCGTCCCTGGTGTCGATCATAGCCCTGACCGATATAACCAAGGTAACCCGATCCATTTCATCTTCCACCGCATCGGCCATGGTATATATACCGGCCATGGTACTGTACCTTATTATTACTGCGGTCTTTACATTTATATTTCACAAGCTGGAATCAAAGTATTCCGTGTATGTATAGATCAATCCGCGGGGCTTTGGAGCTGCACCATGTCGATGATTAAAACTGTTAACATTTGCAAGACCTTCCACGGAAAACCGGGCAGGGGTCCCCTGGAAGTGCTTAAGAATGTGTCGCTTACGGTGGAACAGAAAGAAGTGGTCTGTATTATCGGCCCTTCCGGGGCGGGAAAATCCACATACCTGCGGACCCTGAACAGGCTTGAAACCATTGAATCGGGGAAGATCTACGTTGAGGACAAGCTCCTTTTTGATTATGCCGGCGGGATTAGCAACCTCCATCTTCCTCATCAGGAATTGAACGCCTCTTTGCTTGAGGTAGGAATGGTCTTTCAAAGTTTTAATCTCTTTCCCCATAAGACGGTGTTGGAAAACCTTATGCTGGCCCCCGTCCATGTTAGAAAGATCCCCCACGAAAAAGCCCGGGAAAAGGCCATAGGGCTTTTGGACAGGGTGGGGCTTTCCGACAAAATCGACGCGTACCCCTCGCAGCTTTCCGGGGGTCAGCAGCAGCGGGTTGCCATAGCCAGGGCCCTGGCCATGGAGCCCAAAATTATGCTCTTTGATGAACCCACCTCTGCTCTGGATCCGGAATTGGTAGGAGAGGTCCTAAGTGTCATGAAGGGTCTGGCCCAGGCGGGAATGACCATGCTGGTGGTTACCCATGAAATGGGCTTTGCCCGGGAAGTGGCGGATAAGGTGGTGTTTATGTTTGAGGGCTCGATCCTGGAAATGGATCATCCGGACAAGATCTTTACCAACCCTGCCAACGACAGAACCAGACAGTTTCTTCAAAGCGTGCTATAGTCTTGCGCGTATATGCATGGGGGTACGAAAACATTTTAAAAAGCCTGAGTTTTTAGATAGAGTTGTTTAAAAACCTCAGTTTTTTAACAACAACCGCTTAAAAACAGCAAAATGCGGAGCATTTTGCAAGGCTTGTGAAATAACCAACCGGGTTATTGAACAAGTCCGATGTTCCCTTATGAACGAACTCAATTTTAAAAGTCCCTATACGCTTAAATACGCCTCATCCATAACGGAATTTGACTCCTCCCAATGGAACGGCATGGTACCCCGGGATGCCATACCCTTTCTGGAGTGGGAATGGCTGGCGGCGCTGGAAACATCCGGCAGTATCTGTCCAAAAACGGGCTGGCATCCCCTGTATCTTTCTCTCTGGGACAAGCGCAGGCTTCTTGCCCTTTCTCCTTTGTATATCAAATACCACAGCGACGGTGAATTTGTCTGGGATTATTTTTTTGCCGAGGCCGCGGCTTCCATGGGCCGGTCCTGGTACCCCAAGCTGGTGGGAACCATTCCCGCCACCCCCGCGGAGGGCTACCGGTTTCTCTTTGCCTCGGAGGAGGATCCCCGGCCTCTTAACAGGATCCTTCTTGATGCGGTGGAATATCTGTGCCGGCGAACCGGCATCCGGGGACTCCATCTGCTTTTTACCGATCCTTCCTGGGCGGCCTGGCCGGGTTCGCTTATTGACCGAGCCTATGGCGGCTGGAAACATTCCCGCTTTGTCTGGGAAAACCGGTATACGGATTTTGATCAGTACCTTGCCCAATTCAATAAAAATCAGCGAAAAAACATTAAAAAAGAATATGGCCGCCATGCGGATCAGGGCATTAAGCTGCGGATCTTGGAGGGCCCGGATGCGGAACCTAATGCCTTTGACCGGATCTTTGAACTATACAGCCTTACCAACGATAAGTTCCTGCCATGGGACGCCCGGTGGGTAAACGGGGATTTTTTTCGCCTCTGCGGCAAAATGTACCGGGGGCGGACTGTCTTCTCCGAAGCCCGGCGTTTGGGAGACCGGGGAGAAGAAACCCTGGCCATGGCGATGATGTTCCGCAAAGAGGATCGTATCTGGGGGCGTTACTGGGGAACCTACGAGGATATACGAGATCTGCACTTTGCCCTTTGTTACTATGCTCCCATGGATTACTGTATCCGGGAAGGAATCCGGTATTTTGATCCCGGCATCGGTTCTCCCCATAAAATACGCCGGGGTTTCCGCGCTGCCTTTGATCTAAGTTACCACAAATTTTTCGATCCTCTTTTGGAATCCCTGTTCACGGCAAATATGGCAGCGGTAAATCAATACGAAGAAGAAAACATTGCGGCCCTTAACGCGACCTTGCCCTTAAAAATACCGGCGCCGTAGCGGACCGGTTCTTGGGGCCCCTTCGCTTGAATCTCTACAAATTTTTTTTTTTCATAGTATACTTACGGGTATGCAAGAAAAGATATTTTCGTACATCGATAAGGCCGAAGTGCTGGCGGTGGAGTTGGAGACGGAGCTTTGCAAGCGGCCGGCGATTGCGCCCCAGTCCGGAGGGGAAGGGGAACTGGAAAAGGCCGAATACCTGGAAAGCTGGCTTACATTCCAGGGTTTTACCTTTGAAAGGATCAACATAGCCGACGGACGGGCAAAGAACGGCCTTAGGCCTAATATCGTGGTACCCCTGGACCCGCCGGCGGACAGCGGGGGGCGCTGTTTTTGGATCATGAGCCACCTGGACGTGGTACCCCCCGGCGCCAGGACCCTGTGGCACAGCGATCCCTGGACCGTGGTTCGTAAGGACGATGGTCCCCTGGGCCCACGGCTTATCGGGCGGGGGGTGGAAGACAACCAGCAGGGCCTGGTAGCTTCCCTTATTGCCGCCATGGCCCTTAAGCAGGGGGGAATACGCCCCCCTCTGCCGGTAAAGCTTCTTTTCTGTGCCGATGAAGAATGCGGCAGCGCCTATGGCATTGCGGAGCTTGTAAAACGGCCCGGCCTCTTTGGACAGGACGATCTGGTCCTTATCCCCGACGGCGGGGACAGTAAAGGCGAAACTATTGAAATTGCGGAAAAGAATCTTTTATGGATTGAATTTACCACCAGGGGAAAGCAGGCCCACGGTTCCCGGCCCGATTTGGGGAACAATGCCCACTTGGCGGGGGCGGAACTTCTTCTGCATCTCCATTACGAGCTTTCAGAAAAATTTAATGGACGGGATCCGCTTTTTGAGCCGGACTATTCCACCATCCAGCCCACAAAAAAAACCGCTAATGTGCCGAACATTAACACCATTCCCGGCGAAGATTATTTTTGCATGGACATGCGGCTCCTGCCCCAATACCCCTTACAAACGGTCCTGGCGGAAGTGGACCGGATCAAAGGGGAGGTGGAGGCCAAACATGGGGTAAGCATCGGCTATACGGCGTCCCAGCAGGTGGAATCCAAATCCACTCCGGCGGATTCGCCCTTGGTCGCCATGCTGTCCAAAGCCGTGGCGAAGGTGTACGGAGTCCAATGCCGGCCCATAGGCATAGGCGGCGGGACCGTGGGATCCTTTCTGCGGAACCGGGGCATCCACTGTGCCGTGTGGAGCCGCATGGACGACACTGCCCATCAGCCTAACGAATACGCCCGGATTGCCAATATTCTGGGGGATGCCAAGGTTATGGCACTCCTGATGCTGGAAGGACAATCCGGCGGAAGTTCGTACTAAAAAACCCGCGTTACCCTGTTGACACAGAGGCATAAAATCCTCATTGTATCCTCTAGACTAACGATTTGCATGCGTTCCTGCGGTTCACAAAGTCTTTAACGGCGGTGAATAATGCGAACTCAGGCGGCCGGGCGGCTTTGGGGCCGTATATCTTCCCGTTACGGAGGAAGGTATTGAAAGGGAGCGATGTTATCATCGAAGGGGTATCAAAACTCTTCGGTGAATTTAGGGCTTTAAACAATGTAAGCCTAATCATTAAAAAGGGGGAGTTTTTTTCCCTTTTGGGTCCCTCGGGGTGCGGAAAAACAACCCTTTTGCGGATCATTGCGGGCTTTGAAAGACCCGACAGCGGCGCCGTAACCTTTGACGGTACCGATGTGCTTCCCCTGCCCCCAAATAAGCGGCAGGCCAACACGGTGTTTCAGAGTTATGCGCTTTTTCCCCACCTTTCGGTGTTTGAAAATGTGGCTTTTCCCCTGCGGCTTAAGAAAAAGCCCAGGGGGATAATTAATTCCCAGGTAAAGGATTATCTGCACCTGGTTCAGTTGGAAGCCCATGCCCACAAAAAGCCCAACCAGCTTTCCGGGGGGCAGAAACAGCGGGTGGCCATAGCCCGGGCGCTCATCAGTGAGCCCGGGGTGCTTTTGTTGGACGAGCCGCTTTCTGCCCTGGACGCCAAGCTGCGGCAGCACATGCTTATAGAGTTGGATCAGATCCACGATAAGATAGGCATTACCTTTATTTACGTTACCCACGATCAGCAGGAAGCCCTTTCGGTTTCGGACCATATTGCCGTGATGGACCAGGGAGATGTGCTTCAAGTTGGGACCCCCCACGATATTTACGAAAGCCCCGGTACCGACTTTGTGGCCCGCTTTATTGGGGAGACAAACCTCTACGATGCCACGGTAGTGCGGGTGGAAAAACTTCCCAAGGAAGATCCGGAATATATGGTGGAATTGGACATAGCCGGTTTGGGCCCGGTTAAGGTTACCACGGTGGATCAGGTAAAGCCGGGGCAGAACGTAAGTTTTACCGTCCGGCCCGAAAAAGTGGTTATCTCCAAAGAAAAACCCGCCACCAAGCGGGAAGATATTAACTTGCTCCAGGGCCAGGTAGAGGAACCCATCTATTCGGGATTCCAGACTAAGTTTTATGTAAAGATACATGATTCCATCATGATCCGGGTCATTAAACAGCATGCCCGGTATTCCGATGAAGGCCCCGACATAGTCTGGCAAGACCTGGTATACCTTTCCTGGAGCGCCAACGACGGCTATATAGTGGGAGTACGGGATCAATGAAGACCCGGGCTTTAAAGCGAAACTACGGCCTGTTGTACTCTTTGCCCATGGCGGCCTGGTTTACCATCTTTTTTCTTGCCCCCCTTATCATCATTGTGGTTTACAGTTTCCTTAAAAAGGGTATTTACGGCGGGGTAACGGCGGAATTTTCACTGGCCGCCTACCGTAGTCTGGTTAATCCTAATTTTATAATCATTACCTTTAGGACCATTGTTATTTCCGCCATGGCAACCTTGATTACGATTCTTATTGCCCTGCCCTGCGGGTACTACATGGCCCGTAGCAAATACCAGACCCTGCTGCTTCTTTTAATCATTATCCCCTTTTGGACCAATTTTCTTATCCGGGTTTTTGCATGGATGAACATCCTGGGAAGTAAGGGTTTTCTTAACGAACTGCTGCTAAGATTTGGATTAATTAAGGATTATGTTCATTTTCTGTACAATCAAAAAACGGTAATTCTGGTCTTGGTGTTTATGTACCTGCCCTACGCGATTCTGCCCCTTTTCTCTACCATTGACAAATTCGACTTTTCCCTGCTGGAAGCCGCCCGGGACCTGGGGGCCACTAAGCTGGGGGCCATTAACCGGGTACTGCTTCCCAATATCAAAAGCGGTATGTACACCGCTGTACTTTTTACCTTTATCCCCATCTTTGGGGCCTATGCGATTCCCCTGCTGGTGGGTGGTAAGGATTCGTACATGCTGGGAAACGTCATTGCCGATCAACTTACCAAGGCCCGGAACTGGCCCCTGTCTTCGGCCATCTCGTTGGTTCTAACGGTAATTACCACCGCCGGAGTGATCATTATGATGACCCTGCAAAAACGGGAGGCAAAGAGTAAAAATGATATTCCCGGTATTGGAGAAACGGGCATACCGGGCCCGGAGGCCGGAAAAAGAATATGAACTTTAAGAATATAGTCCGCAACATGATCACCTCCCTTAAACCCCCGCCGGCGGGGGAAGCGGCCCGCCATGCCCGCCGGGCCTATCGCCAGAGTTTTTCCTTTTCCCAGACCATATTCATAGCCACCATTGTCTTTCTGTTTCTTCCCCTGTTTGTACTTATTCTTTATTCCTTTAATTCGTCGAAAGGGATGAACTGGACCGGCTTTTCCCTGGTTTGGTACGAGCAGCTTTTTTTCCATTCCAAGGGGCTGTGGAACGCCTTTTGGCACAGCATCTTTATTGCCATCGCTTCCGCGGTAAGCGCCACCATAATCGGCACCCTGGGGGCCATAGGGGTTAACTGGTACCGCTTTAGGCTTCGCAGTTATATCCAGACCATCTCTTTCCTTCCCATGATACTTCCGGAAATTATTATCGGGGTTTCCCTTTCAATCTTTTTTACGGGGCTTAAAATGCAGCTGGGCCTGGGAACGATCCTGATTGCCCATATTAGTTTTAACCTGCCCTTTGTGTTTCTTATGGTTATGGCCCGGCTGGACGAATTTGACTTTTCGGTTATCGAGGCCGCCCACGATCTGGGGGCCAGTGAATTTCAAACCCTGATCAAGGTTACGGTTCCGGTCTGCATGCCCGGTATTGTTTCCGGTTTTTTAACCGCCGTAACCATTTCTTTGGAAGATTTTGTAATTACCTATTTTGTTACCGGTCCCGGTTCTTCTACCCTGCCGATTTATATTTATTCGGCCATCCGGTTCGGCGTATCCCCGGTAATTAACGCCCTTTCCGTGGTGATGATCCTGGGAACGGTACTATTGACCTTTTTGCTGCGAAACTTTCTTAAGTATATCGCCGCAAAATAAACGGATTCCAGTGGCAATCCGGCGGGGCCTGGCTCTGCTGTAATTAAAAGGGATGTTGAATATCCGTTCAACACTAAGGAGGAAACAAATGAAGAAAATACCTGTATTGGCGGCAGCCGCCATTCTGGGTGCTGCGATCATGGGCGGCTGCTCGGGCAACAAGCTGTACATTTATAATTGGACCTACTATACGCCCCTTTCGGTAATCGAAAAATTTGAAAAAGAGTATGGCGTAAAAGTGGTCTACGATGAGTTTGCATCCAACGAAGAAATGTACACCAAGCTTCAAGCCGGGGGCTCGGGGTACGATATAATTTTTCCCTCGGGGGATTATGTGTCGATTATGATTAACCAGGGTATGCTGGAGCGGCTCGACAAGACCAAGCTTTTTAATCTGGGCAATGTGGATCCCCTGGTACTTAAGCAGGCCACCTACGATCCTGCCATGGAATACTCAGTTCCCTATTATTGGGGCGCCGCAGGAATTGCGGTTAACACCGAAAAGGTGCCTAACTTTGAAAAAAGCTGGTCTATTTTTGCCCGGGCCGATTTACGGGGCTATATGACCATGTTGGATGATATGCGGGAAGTTTTAGGGGATGCCCTTGTTTCTTTGGGCTATTCGGTAAACACCAAGAACCCCGAAGAATTACAACAGGCCAGGGATTTGGTAAATAATTTTTGGCGGCCCAACCTGGTTAAATTTGATTCCGAAGCCTTCGGTAAGGGGTATGCCAACGGAGACTTCTGGGTGGTCCAGGGCTATGCGGAGGTGGTTTTTGAAGAAATTGCCGGGGACGAAGAATTAATAAAAAACACCGTATTTTTTATTCCCCCCAATGGAGGCCCCGCGTTCATCGACAGCATGTGCATCCTTAAGGGGGCCAAGAACATCGACATGGCCTATAAATTTATTGACTTTATCCACCGGCCCGAGATATATGCGGAATTTACCGACACTTTTGGCTTTCCTGCCACCGCTAATTCCGCCGCGGGCGCTTTTAAAAGAGAAGCGCCCTTGTATTCCGCGGAAGATATAGCCAATACGGAGCTTAAAGACGACCTGGGGGACGCCCTGGAAATGTACAATGCAGCCTGGGAAATGATTAAGGTGGGGCACTAGTTTTACGGGTAGGCTTTAAATTTTCGTTCGATGTCCCCGATGAGTTTGTATTCGATGGAATCTACCAGGGCGGAACGGCTGGCGTCGATGATGTCCGCTGAAACCCCCACGGTGGTCCAGACATTGGGGCCGTCGGTGGACTCAATAAGAACCCGGACCTTGGCGGCGGTGGCCGCCATGCCGTCTATAACCCGGACTTTGTAATCCGTTAAGCGAACCTGATCCAGATCCGGGTAGAAGCGGACCAGGGCCCTGCGGAGCGCCCCATCCAGGGCGTTCACAGGGCCCTCCCCTTCGGCGGCGGCAATTTCGTCCTGGCCGTCTACCCACACCTTTGCCCAGGCTTGGGAGCAGGCGATGGATTCGCCGGTGGGATGTTCGCTCATGACCCTGTAAGCGAGGATCCTGAAAAGGGGCTTGTAGCGGCCCAGCTCCCGCCGGACGAGCAGTTCAAAGCTGGCACCGGCCCCCTCAAAGGCCCATCCCCCGGCTTCCAGGGCCTTTAATTTTTCCGTCAGGGCGCTTACCGCCGGATGTTCCCGGGTAATCGAAGGCTCGATCTTCTTGGCCCGCTCCGCTATGACCGAGCGCCCCCCCACCTCGCTCATCAATAAATGCCGGTCGTTTCCTACCGCGGCAGGGTCGATATGCTCAAAAGATTTTGCCGTTTTAAGGATCCCGTCGGAATGCATTCCTCCCTTGTGAGAAAACGCAGAGGAACCCACATAGGGCATGGCCGCCGGTATCGGCACATTGGCCGTTTCGGCGACCCGCCGGGTAATCTCCGAAATATGCGGAAGTTTTCCGGCAGGCAAGCATGTATATCCAAGCTTAAGTTCCAGACTGGGAATCAGTGCCGCCAGGCTGGTGTTTCCGCAGCGCTCCCCAAAGCCCACAAGGGTGCCCTGTACATGGCGGCAGCCTTCCTGGATTGCCGCCAGGGTATTGGCAATGGCGAGTCCCGTGTCGTTATGGGCGTGAATTCCCAGTAAGGGTTCCCGGCCGGTGTTGGAGGATGCGTCCTCGTTCAAAACCTGGCGGGCCGCGGCCACGGCGGCGGCGATGTCCGCGGGGAACGTACCGCCGTTGGTATCGCAAAGAACCACCCGATCCGCCCCCGCGGCCCGGGCCGCCCGGATTGTGGCAAGAGCATAGCCGGAATTTTCTTTCCAGCCGTCAAAAAAATGTTCCGCATCAAAAAATACGATCCGGCCCCGGGTCTTAAGCCACTCGATGGTTTGGGAGATCATGGCAAGATTTTCTTCAAGGTTTACCCGCAGCACCTGGTGTACATGGAAATCCCAGCTTTTACCAAAGATCGTAAGCGCCCCGGTTTCCGCATCAAGAAGACTTTGAAGCTGGGGGTCTTTTTCGGGCGCGGTGTCCGGCCTGCGGGTGGATCCAAAAGAACAGAGGGCCGCGTTTTTTAGAGAAATCCCCTGGGCGGCCCGGAATAATTCGACATCCTTGGGGTTGCTGCCGGGGCTGCCGGCCTCGATCCAGGGGACCCCCAGTTCGTCCAGGGCCTGTATGACGGTAAATTTATCCTGCAGGGAAAAATTTATCCCCTCCCCCTGGACGCCGTCCCGCAGGGTTGTGTCCAGTAATTCGATCCGCTTTTCGCGGGGTGCCGACGATGCGCTGGTATCTGTTCCGCTGCCCACCTGTTACGCTCCTTAAGTTCAAGTATACCCGCTTATAAGTGTATCAATTTACCAAAGAAATTATCACCGGCGAAATATCCCGCCGCGGTACAAGCCTATTCGTAAACCGGAGTATCGAAATATAATGCCGGATCTGGTAGGATGTTTCGACAGTCCAGGGGTTGCCGTATGCTGTCCGGTTTGTAATGGAGGCTGTTCAAAAACGAAAATTTTTGAGGGGCCCTTATAAGCGGCGGGAAGCTCTGGGAATCCGGGTCTTTTAAAACTTAAACACAATCCCGGTGATTCCCGCCGCGGCAATATACACGATGGGGTGTTTTTTGAATTTCCAGATCAGCGCGAAAAGTACGGCAAAAAGCAGGGCTTCCCTGGGACGCAGCGCGTTATACCAAACCGGAGCGGTCCCGTCGTACAGCGATAGCTTCCACACCCCAAGACCCGCGGCGCCGATAAGTCCCGCCGCCGCGGGGCGCAGGCCGGAAAAAACCGCCCCCACGGTCCGGTTTTCCTTAAAGTGGTCGAGCATCCGGGCCACGAGGATGATCACCACGATGGGGATGCCGACCAGGCCCAAGGGGGCAATAAAGGCGCCGGGGATGCCGGCGGCGGCAAAGCCCGCCTGGGCGGCCATGTTTACCCCCATGGCCCCCGGCGAGGATTGGGATATGGCAAGAAAATTTCCCAGTTTTTCCGGGCTCAGCCAATCGTAGCGGGCGGCCAGATCGAAAAAAAAGGGTAGAGTAGCAGGACCGCCGCCGATGCTAAAAAGACCGATTTTTAACAGTTCCATGTAAAGGACAAAGAGGCTCATGGCTTCTCTCCATCCCGATCCGTCCTGGCGGTTTTTTCCCCGGTCCGGAAAAACACAAAGCCGGCCAAAGCCGCCCCGGCCACAATCCATACCGGCGACGGGCTTAGCAGCACGGAAAGCAAAAACGCCGCGGCAAAGATGCAAGCGGTAAACACATGCCGCCAGGCGCGCCTGTGGGGGCGTCTGCGGACGGGCGGGTTTTTCCCCGGGGAACCGGCGCCGGGAACCCCTTCGCCGGTATCGGGGATCCGTTCTTTTTTAAATAATTCCACGATAAGCTTTCGTATTGTGTCGAGGATCAGCGCCCCCACGGCAACCCGGATCCCCGCAAAGGCATGTTGAACCGCCGCATATCCGGCAAAACGGCCGATAAAGAGCGAAATCGCCGTCATAAAAAGGATGCCGGGCAGTATAAACGCCACAGTGGCGGCAATGCTCCCCGGTATGCCCCGGCGTTTATAACCCACAAACGTGGAAATGTTTACTGCGATAATCCCGGGGCTTACCTGGGCGATGGTATAGTAGTCCATCACCTCGGTCATGGTAATCCAGCCCTTTTTTTTAATAAGTTCCCGTTCCAGGACCGGTACCATCGCGTATCCGCCCCCAAAGGTAGACACGCCTATTTTTATAAAGGTCCAGATAAGATCAATCCATTCGGTCATACATATATTCTCTACTATATTGATTGTACCGTTGTGCCGGTGATTCCCGCCGGGGTTAAACCGGTTGTTCCCTTTGCCGCACCGTCAGGTGCAGTTCGTCCAGTTGCTTTTGTTCCACTTCGCCGGGGCAGTCGTCCATGGGGCTTACCGCGAAGGAATTTTTTGGGAACGCGATCACCTCTTTAATCGACGTTTCCCCGGCCATAAGCATCACCAGCCGGTCCAGCCCCGGCGCAATACCGCCGTGGGGAGGCGCCCCGTACTTAAAGGCCTCGGTAAGGAAGCCGAACTTGGTGTTGGCTTCCTCCGGGCCGATGCCCACAATCGAAAAGACCCGCTTTTGGAGCGCCGGGTCGTGGATTCTGATCGAGCCGGATGCCAGCTCGTAACCGTTCAAGACCAGGTCGTAAAGATCGCCCTTAACCGCGCCGGGATCCTGTTCCATCGAGTCGTGGTACCGTTCCTGGGGGTACGAAAACATGTGGTGGGCCGCCTCCCAGCGTTGTTCTTCCTCGTTGTATTCAAACAGGGGAAAGTCCACTATCCACACAAACTCAAAACGCCCCGGCCCGGCGGCAAGGCCCAGGTCTTTTCCCAGTTTGGAACGCACCGCCCCCAGCGCGGTGTTGACGGTTTTGCGCTTTTCACCGGCCACGATAAGGATAAGATCCCCCGGCTTTGCGCCAAGACCCCGCACAATCGCCGCCGGACCGCCGGACATGCCGGACGCGGAAGCGCCGTCTATGGAGGCGGCGTTTCCGGCGCCGGTTCCGGCCGTATCCGGAAAAAATTTCGAGACCCCGCCTTCCAGCGCCGGGGCGGCTTCGCTGCCGGCGGCCTTTATCCAGGCAAGGCCCCCGGCCTTGTATATCTTCGCGTGGGCTTCAAGCTCTTCAATTTGCCTACGGGAATAATCCGCCCTGCCGGGAACAACCAGGGCCTTCACCGCCCCGCCCGCGGCAAGGGCATCTTTAAAGGCTTGGAAGCTTCCCGCATCCACATAGGGAGCAAAGTCTTTAAGGGGCAGGTCGAAACGCAGGTCGGGCTTGTCGGTGCCGTAGGTTTCCATCGCCTGGTCATAACTCAGCCGCCTGAACTGTCCGGGAAGCTCCACCCCCAGGTTTTTTTTAAACACATGGCCCATAAGGCCCTCGGTCATGGAAAGCACATCGTCCCGGCCTACAAAACCCATCTCGATGTCGATCTGGGTAAACTCAGGCTGCCTGTCCCCACGGGCGTCTTCGTCCCGGTAGCAGCGGGCAATCTGGAAATATTTGTCGAAACCCGACGCCATAAGAAGCTGTTTGTAAAGCTGGGGCGACTGGGGCAACGCGTAGAATTTTCCGGGATACAGCCGGGACGGCACCAGGTAATCCCGGGCGCCTTCGGGGGTGGAGCGGATAAACGTGGGGGTTTCAATTTCGTAAAAGCCCCGGCCTGTCATCCATTCCCGGACGGCAAAGGCAACGTCGCTGCGAAGCCGGAGCCGCCGCTGCATACCGGCGGAACGGAGGTCCAGGTAACGGTATTTGAGGCGCAGGTCTTCGTTGGCGTTGGTTTCCTCGTCAATCTGGAACGGAAGCACGTCGCAGCGGTTAAGAATCACCAGATTTTGCACCGCCACTTCGATCTCCCCCGTATCCATGCCGGGGTTTACCATCGTATCGGGCCGGGGACGGACAAGGCCCTCTACGGCGATACAGTATTCGTTGCGAAGCTCCTCCGCCAGGGCGGAAAGCTCCGGCGGCGCGTCCTGGTCTATCACCGTTTGGGTAATTCCGTACCGATCCCTCAAATTGATAAAAATAATGCCCCCGTGATCCCGCCGGCGGTTCACCCAGCCGTTCAGGGTAACGGTCCTGCCCGCATCGGTTCCGCGGAGTTCGCCGCAGGTGGCGGTCCGTTTATGCTGTTCCATGGTACTATCATAGCCCGCCATGGTATACTATGTCCACAATGGTAAAAAACACGTCTACCTGGCAAATTTTTTCAAACCCCGGTTCCCGGAAACCGCTTGTTACCGTTTGGGGAATTCTCATGGAGATAAGCTGCAAGGCCGTTAAGGTTTTTCGGATAACCTTCACCTCGATTGCAGGGTCAGTGTACCGTCCCTCGAAGCGCCACGTCTCGGACCGGCGTCCGTTTTCCTTGCATAGCAAGCATCATTTTTTCCTGTCTTTGGCATTGCGGGTTTTGTACCGGGCTACGGTAAGATTTTAACGTGAAGTGTTCGTTCCGCCAAGCTAAGATTTACCGTAAGGCACCGCAAGGTTTTGACAAAAGAAAAAGGGAAGTATACTCATAATACAAATTTACTACTGGAAAAACTAAAAGGGGAAGCAGGAAAAAATTATACCAATGAGGCCGAAGAATGGAAAAATTATACTACAGACAACATATTAACGGAATACATGAATGCGGTGAATTTACTAAGCTTTTCATAAATATTAACTCATATATATTGTAATGATGATTTTCTAAAAAAAGCTGAAATGATAGAAGGCTTGCGCATTAATGAATACAACGTTTCTTTTACTACCCGTAAGAATTGTT
>JAISOA010000074.1 GCA_031275945.1 Spirochaetaceae bacterium | reverse complement strand
AAAGCAGGGTCTCTACCGCCTGAATATTTTCAATCCCTTCCTCGACAAATTTGCCGATGTATTTTGACTTGTCAATCGCCATGCTTTGCCTTTACCACCGGCGGCGACCCGGTCTGTTCATCGCGTAAGAAGGTTTCCAGGCTCACGGCTATTTCTTCCAGAGTTTCCGCGGATTCCTTTGCCGATTCGGCGGAACTGATAAAACTTTTTAGATCCCGGGAAACGCCGGCCATGGCGATGTTTATCTGTTCACTGGATTTGCGCTGCTTTTGAGTGGACACCGTGATGGTTTGGGCCTGGTTCGAGGTAATTTCCGCCCCGGCCCGGATTTCCTTAAAAATATCCTCCAGATCCGTTATAAGTTTGTAGCCCTCCGCAATACGATCCGATCCTTCTTCACTGTAAATAATAAGGGAGGATGAGGAACTTTGGATTTCTTCCACCTGTTCCCGGATCTGCCGGGTAAGACCGGCAATATCGTCCGCCAGGCGGTTTACTTCGGCGGCCACCACCGCAAACCGTTTGCCCGTTTCGCCGGCGCTGGCCGCTTCCAGCGCGGCGTTAAAGGCGATAACCTTGGTTTGATCCGTGATGGTATTGATAACCCGCACAATATCCCTGATTTTATTTATTTTGTTTCCCAATGCGATAATGCCGTTAATGATGCCGCTGTTCCGCTCTCTAATATCCCCCATTTTTTGTACGTTTTTTTCCAGTACGGAAAAACCGCTAAGAACATCGTTTTCCATTTTGGAAGCAATGGTTGCCACGCTGCCTGTTTTATCCGCAATTTCCGCGGCAATCTTGACGTTCTCGTTAATGGTGGCCTCTATTTCTTCTATACTGGCAGCCTGGGCATGGGCGGTGCTAAAGTTATCGCTGCTGGAAAGGGAGATTTTTCCCGCGGAACCCTGGATTGTCTTAACCATGTCCATGGTTTTAGCGGAAAAACCGGGATCCCGCCGGGTCTCTTGACCGGCCATGTTCCGCAGGCGTTCTTCGTAGTTTCCCGTAAGCGTAAAGACCAGCCAGGCTATAAGCCCCAGGAGGATTATTGTTACAAGCCCCGGTATCGCCAGGATTTTCCAGGAAAGGACAAGGTATATAAGATTCCATAAAAGGACCGCGCCCACAAGGACCTTTAAAAAGAATTTGAATGTTTTATCCGGATATTTGGCTGCCATGGCGTTCCCCTAGCCGTTGGTACGGTACTTTTCCACTTTTTCTTTTAATTCCTCCGACATCCCATTAAGGCTGTCGGCGATCTTCGCGGTGGAAGAAGTGGCGATAACAAATTGTTTTACCCCCGCGGATATTTCTTTAAGGGCCGTAAAAATCTGGGACGACGCCAGTTCCTGCTGCTTACTCAGGTTGGAGATCTGCTGGGACCGGGTAGCTACGTTTTGGGAATTTTCAACGATGTGTTCAAACACGGTTTTTTGTTCGGCCATTTTTTCGTAGCCCGTTTCTATCCGTTTTGTTCCGGTATTGGCCTCGGCTATCAAGATCCGGGAAGCCCCCTGAACTTCCTCAATTTTTTGCTTAATTTCCCTGGTGGATTCCACCACGTTATCCGCGAAACGCCGGATCTCCGCGGCCACCACGGAAAACCGGGCCCCCGATTCCCCGGAAGAAGATGCTTCGAGGGACGCGTTAAAGGCGATAAGCTTGGTTTGATCCGCAATTCCGTCGATTATTCTAATGGCCTCGCTGATCCGGATAATCATATCCGACAGGTTCCGGATCTCGGCAATAATTTTTTGATTCTGCTGCCGGATATCTTCCATCATGGCCTGGTTGGCTTCCCGCAGTTGTGCCCCCTTGCTGCTTAGCTCCTGGGTTTCCATGGACAGCCGGGCAACTTCCGTGGTTTTTAGGGCAATCTGCTCGGAAAGGTTCTTGCTGCTTTCCATGGTACTGACAATTTCGGAGACGCTGGCGGATTGCTCATTGGCGGTGGTGGTAATTTCTTTTGACGAGGAAGAAAGATCAAAGACCGAATTGGCCATCAACTGGGCGCTTTGCTTAAAGGATCCGAAGGTGGATCTGAGGATATTAAGGAACCCGTTAAAGGCCGTCATTAGATTTCCAAATTCATCCTGGGAGTTTATCTCCAGTGACAGGGTTAGATCGTTTTCGTTAAGCCCCCTAAACAGGGTATTAAGGCTCTTGACGGATTTGTTAATATCCAGGGTGCTGGCGGCGACAAATCCAAAGGCCAGAAGGACCGACACCACGGCAATGATAAGGTACAAGGTCAGCCGCCCGCGGGACCTGCGAGCATTGACCTGGATGAGTTCATCCAACTGATCCAGCACCGCGGTCCACAGCGCCGCGGCCTTATCGTTTAGATCCGAGACCCCCACCAGACATTCCGCCACGGTACTGGGATTGGTGATATTAAAGCCAAACATTCTGGCGTACAGGGCGTTCAGGGCCGTGGCGGATTCCTCATACTGTTCCAGTTTTTCCCGGAGTTCCTCCGGGCCTTCCTGTTCTTCTATGGCAAGATTAAGACTGTTTAGAATCTGTTCCTGATCGGAATTAAAAAGGGGCCTGTTGTTCCAAATTGCTTGCCAGTCATCGGAAGGAAGCATCATGAGCGTTATGGCTCCCGGATCGCCTTCAAAGGGGGCCTGGGTAAGCCGGCGTCCCTGGGCCTGGGCTTCCTCCAGTTCCGTATTCCATCGTTCAATATTGCTTTCGGCGGTAAAAAGTCCCCTGCGGAGCGCGTTACCGGTATTCATAAGCCGCATCACCGTTTCGGGCAATACCGTCAGGGCCGGTTCGATATAATAATAGGTCCCCATGTCGGAAACTAAAATAAGGGTTGATTTTTCCCCTATCCGGCTGATAAGGCTCCGCACCGAAAGAGCAAAATCCAGGTACCCCTGATAAATCCCATCACCTGTTTTTTCGGCGGTTTTAAGGTTTCCCCAGGCTGCGGAAAGACTGGAAAGATCCCCCGCCACGCCGGGATACCAGGCAAGTTCCCGGTTTAGGGAGCCGAGAGCGTCGTTTATTTCCTTTTCAAGCCTGCCCGGGTCCCCTTCTTCAAGGCCCAGAACGGCATTAAAGTATCGGGGTACTTTTTGCAGCAACGCCACCGTGGGACGAAGGGCGTTGATACCGTCCCGTTCGTTAAGATTTTTTCGTATCCCGTCGATGGTTCCGGTATAGATAAAAAAGAGCATAATTCCCACCGGTACCAGAAATACGGCGCTGGAGATGATCAGTTTGGTGGAAATTTTCAGTTTGGAAAAAAACATATACCCTCCGAAGCCTTCCCAAAACCCTTATGCCCGGGAAGGCGGCCTTAATGTACGGACAAAACACGGGACCGGGCAGCGTTCCCGCCGCCGGAAACAGGTCCCGTCCTAAGCGGGTTTCGGGGTTGCCCCCTATCCGGCATTCTGTTTGAGGAGTGCCCCCAGGTAATAATCCGGAGAAAAACCCCCGATAAAAACTTCGTAGCGCAGTTCTCTACTCCGGTTAAGGCTTTCCAGGGCCTGCTCCGCCCGGTAGTTCCGCAGCGCCTCCGTGGGGGCCAAAGAACTAAGCCGGTACAACGCGGGCCAAAATCCGGTATCCCGGCCCAGGGAAATTTTATAATGAAATTCCGCTTCTGTAAACATATCCTGAAAGTAAAAGTATTCCCCCCGTAAAAAGGCGGTACAGGACAAATCGCCCCGTTCTTCCATAACCCGGAGGATCCTGCCGGTACCGGTAAAATCCCCCCGGTTAAGAAGGAAGATCGCCGCCGCGGCCAGTTCGTTCCCTCCGAATTGCGCACCGGTGCCGGGTTCGTTTACAATTTCCCGGATCCGCGCCGGCGGTTCCGCAGCTTCCCCTTCGCCATCCAGGATATCCCCTACCCCGGCGGCGTCGATGTGGAGGTCCCGCGTCTTCCCCGGTGAAGGCCCTTTACGGTCTCCGGTCTCCGCATCCGAAGGCGCCTGAGTTCCGGCGGCGTTTTCGGGGCTAAAAACAGTCCCGGTAAAAAGCGGTTCCCGGTAAAACTCCGCGGCCCCCGCTGTGTTTAAACCGGTTTTTACGGCGGGGGATAGCTCAAAGTAAAATACCCCGTTCCTGTCTTTTTCATCAAACCGGGGATGGCTTGCCCCGGCGGTTTCCGAAACCCCCATGATCAGTATGCCCCCTTTTTTTAAGGCGAAGGCCATATTGGAAAGGAGTTTTTCCCGGTTCCGGGGAGAAAAATAAATAAAGGCGTTTCGGAAAAATATACAATCGTAAGGTTCTTCTTCCAGAGGGCGCAGAATGTTGTGCACAAAAAAACGGACATGGGTTCGTAAATCGCAGTTTATGACGTATCCGTTTTCCTGTTTTTCCAGATAGGGGTTTAACAGGTACCGTAAGTCCTTTCCATCCTCCCTAAGGCTGTGGATACCGTAAAGGCCCCGTTCCGCGGTTTCGATTACCCGGGGATTAATGTCAAAGGCGTCGATGTGATAAGAAACCGGCCTGTGGGCCCTGTTGTATTGCTCTATTACTGCGGCGATACTGTAGGCCTCGCATCCCGTCGATGTGGCGGCGGAGCAGATCCGGATCTGTTCCCCGTAGGACGGCAGCTGTTCCTGGAGGAAATAAAAATGCGCGGGCTCCCGGAAAAAATATGTTTCGTTCACCGTTAGAAAGCCCGCTGCTTCTCCGGATGTAAAAACCTTTTCCAATACCCCGGGCCTTTCGCATGAAGGTCCGTAGGCGCTTATAAGGTACTCCCGGAATTTTTTTAGGGCGTCCTCCTCCGCTTTAATACCCAGGGTATCTTCTACCCGTAAAAACAGCCGTTCCAGTTCGCCGGTCATCCGGAACTCCTAACCAAAGCCTCCAATTCCGGGGGGATCCTGTCCAATGGCAGGACCAAGTCCACACATCCGGTTTCTACCGCCGCTCCGGGCATACCGTAAATAAGGGCGCTTTCTTCATCCTGGGCCAGGGTTATGCCGCCCATTTCCCGGATGCGTCTGGTTCCCCGGGCGCCGTCGCAGCCCATACCGGTAAGGACCACCGAAACCACCGAATCTTTTAAGCTTTCCGCGGCGGTTCTAAACAGCACGTCCGCCGCGGGCTTTTGGTTGTTTTCCGGATCGCCGTCGTCATAATAAAATTCAAGGCCGTCCATGGTTAAGTGTTTTCCTGTGGGGGCAATATACACCCTGCCGGGACGGGGAATTTCCCGGTCTTCGGCAAGTTTTACTTCCAGGGCGGTGTAGGCATCAAGCCACTGGGCAAAGCCCTTGTCAAAACCCGGCGAATTATGCTGAACCACTGCAATGGGAACGGGAAAATCCGCCGGCAACAGTGACAGGGCCCGGGACAGGGCTTTGGGGCCCCCGGTGGAAGCGGCTATTACCACGGCGTTGATGTTCCGGTTTTCCGGCCGCCGTGCCTGTGCCGCGGCGGAAACGGAAAAGTTTTGCCGGGCCTTTATGCCGCTGATCCGCTTGAGGGTTTCGTAAATTTCCCCCCGTTTTGCCGGACCAAGGGAGGCGGTAAAAAGATCCTTGGAATAGAATTCCAAGGCGCCCCGGCGGGTTGCCTCGTAGGCGGTTTGCGCGGTGTCCTGGCTTGTAATAACCACAATGGGAACATGGCTTTTTTCGATAACCCGTTCAATTACCTCAAGACCGTTGAGCTTGGGCATTTCTATATCCAGGGTAACCAAATCAGGATTCAAGGCCAGGATCTTTTGGACCCCCTCTTCACCATCCGCGGCCTCGCCGATGATCGTGAAGTTTTCATCCCCTTGAAGAAAATCTCTGATGATATCCCGCACCATGGCGCTGTCATCCACAATAAGGGTGTTAATCATACAAGCAAACTACCGCGGAACCGGGTCCATGCCCCCGGCCTTTAGAACCGGAAGGGCCCCTAGTTTTTCCGTATCCACCACCAGTACGGGACCCTTTTCCGAAAAGAAAACCCCGGAAAAACAGGGGAGTTTTTTTTCTACCAGGTCCGGAAGCGAGCGGATCTCCTCTTCCGGAATTTCCATGTCCGTATCGATCCGGGGAACCAGCAGGACCAGGGAACCCCCATTGCCGCGGTCTTTTAGGCGTATTCCGTGGGGAGCGGGGACGGATTCTTTTTGAAACAACACGGGAAGTGAAATATACCCCTCACCGTTTTCGGACGCAAAGAGAGCATCTTGCACCCGGGGGGCGCTGATTATTTGTGCAATCGGTTTTGACGGAATTCCCAGGGTTATTTCATCCAGGGAACATATAAAACATTTCATGCCGCGAATTCCGATTTTATCCGGTGGATAAGTTCTTCAATCTCCAGGCACAGGACTTGGTCGCCCCTCCAATTAAACGAGGCGCTTATCAAGGCCGATGCTTCCAGTTCGCCTGAGGCCCCGGCGGATTCCTGTTCTACCGTAACCAAATCCGCCGGGGCAATATCTGCAATGTCCGTAACGTCATCAATAAGAAGGGCCAGCTTGTCTATTTCTTCCTTCAGCACAATAATCTTGGAGGCTTCGGAGGGGGTTTTAAAGAGCAAAAGACCTATGTCAATAAGCGCGTAGGGTACAAAGTAGCGGTTAATGATTCCCCGGACATAGACCGGCATAAGCGGCAGGGGGAAAACGTTCTCGAAGGCGGCTACTTCGTTTATCGACTTCGAGGGCAGGGCGTAATAAGTCCCCTGAATGGAAAAGATAAGATACCTTCCCGTGGGCGCCGGTTCCGCCTTGGCGGGGGAACCCGTTTTGGAAGAATCTTCAACAGCGTTTTCGGCCATGGGTAACTATACCACAAGGCGGACCGGATGGCAATCCGGAATACAGTATGGTATACTGTAACCATGTATACGTACGAGGCCCGGATAAGGAGTAAATAATGAAAAAGTATATATGGATCATCTTGGTGTTCGGCTCCGTGTTTTCCGCTTCCTCCCAGACCAAGGAAGAAGAAATTATGCGGCTTTTAGACTTGATGGGGACTAAAAATCTGGCAAAGCAGACCATTGAAATGTTCATCCCCAGAATGCAGGTCCTGGCCCCTTCGGTACCCAAGGAATTTTGGGACCTGTTTATAGAAAAGATGGATCTTGACCTTTTTATTAAGGCCTATGTACCCCTGTATGACCGGCACTATACCCTGGAGGATATAAGGGCCTTGATTACCTTTTACGAGTCCCCGGTGGGTAAAAAAGTTGTGGAAGTAACCCCCCTCATAACCGCCGAATCTTTGTCTTTGGGGGAGGAATGGGGACTCCTCATGGGGGAACTGATTTTGGAAGAACTTAAAAAGGCGGGCTACGAGGGTATTTAATCGTAAAAGAGGCAAATGCCGTACACCGTTTTCGTACCGCCTGATATAAGGGCCTGGGCACAGGCGTCCAGGGTGGATCCGGTGGTGTAGACATCGTCGAATAGTACTGCCGTCTTGGGGGGAGGACTTTTTACGACCATCCGTCCCCGCAGGTTTATCCGCCGTTTTTCCCGGTTTAGTTCCTTTTGGGCTTCCGAAGGCAGCCTGTCCAGGCAGCGGCAAACCGGAATTGCGGGGGAATCACCCCGGAAACGGAGGGGGCTGCGCGCTCCGGGCCCCGGCGCTGGAGAATATGCTTCCAGGAGCTTTGCCAGGTACTCAACCTGATCCCAGCCGGTTTTTTTGATCTTGCCCGGTCTGGGTGGAACCGGTACCCAGGCCGTTTCACCAAAACCTTCTTTTTCCCCTGCGGAATCCGGAAAGAGCCGTGGTTCCCGGGATCGCAGAATTTCAAGGCCCTGCCAGAGCAGGGGTACAAAAAAATTCCCCAGGTTACGGCGCCCACCGAATTTGTAGGCCCCAAGGAGCTTTTGATACCTTCCTTCGTAGGGAAAAAGGGAAAGTGCCCGGTTAAAAAACCGGGGCGGACCGTTCCGGCAGGAAAGACAGCGTGTTCGTTCCGAAATCAGGGGCTGCCCGCAGCAGGAACAACGGGGTTCCGGGCTTAGAGAAAGATTCTTTTCGCAGGGGCCGCAGAGTCCCGTTGCGGCCTCCGTTGCGCCCCGCAGGGCCTTTCCACAGAGGGCGCATCCTTCGGGAAAAAACCAGTTCCGGAACACCCAGCCCCAGCGCACAGTGCTGTGTTTCATATCCCTATAAGGGCAAGGCCCTGCGGGGCGCTTCTATCCCCCGCTCAGGATTAGTCAAAGAGGGATGGAATGGTAGCTTTTACCGCGGAAGCTCGTTTTTTTTCCGGTGCCGTGAACCCTATGGGTGCAGGTTCCTCCGTGTCGTTTATAAGCTGTTTCCAGTGACATATCCGTTCCAGCGCTTCCAGGGGGGTGATGCGGTTGGTGTCCAGGTTCTTAATTTCCTGTATCAGGGGAGTTTCAAACTGCCCTGATTTTTGTGCCGCATATTGCGCCGCTTCCTGCGCCGCTTCCTGCGCCGCTTCCTGCGCCGCTCCTTCAGGAAGGGGGGAAAGAATTCTTTCCGGAACGCCGGTATCTTTTTTACGGATCCTGTCCAGAATAAGCCGGGCCCGTTCCAGCACCGGCTCGGGAAGTCCCGCCAGGCCCGCGACATGGAGGCCGTAGGATTCTTCGCTGGGGCCTTCTTTTAGTTTTCGCAGAAAAATAATCTGCCCGTCTCTTTCCAGAACTTCCATAGAGCGGTTTACCAGTCCGGGTATTTCTATTCGAGACAGTTCATGGAAATGCGTGGCAAAGAGGGTTCGGCATTTGATCCGCCGCAGCAGATCCTCGCAGACCGCCCATGCGATTGCCAGGCCGTCGGTGGTTCCCGTTCCCCGGCCTACCTCGTCCATGATCACCAGGCTCCGTTCCGTGGCGGTATGGAGTATATGGGCCGTTTCGTTCATTTCCACCAAAAAAGTCGATTCCCCCCGGGCAAGATTATCCGAGGCCCCCACCCGGCAATAGATCCGGTCGGTTATTCCGATTACCGCTTCCCGGGCAGGAACGAAGCTTCCGATCTGGGCCATGATGGTAATAAGCGCCGCCTGGCGAAGATAGGTTGATTTTCCCGCCATATTGGGACCGGTAATAAGGGCAAAGAAAATGCCGTTTCCGTCCAGGTTAAGATCATTGGGGATAAACTCTCCACCGGGCAGGTGGACTTCCACCACCGGATGGCGGCCCTCGACAATGGAGATACGTTTTTCTTCGTCCACCGCAGGACGGACCCAGCCCCGGATTGTTGCCGCCCAGCCGAGAGACTGGGCCGTGTCCAGTTCCGCCACCAGCTTTGCCGCGGCGGCAATGCGGTCCAGTTGACCCTTGGCCTTTTCCCGGATTTCCAGAAACAGTGCCCTTTCCCGGGCGACGAGCGTATCCGAGGCGCTGTTAATATCCGATTCCAAAGAGGCCAATTTTTCGGTGCTGAACCGCTCGCCGGAAACAATTCCCTGGCGCCGGATGAAATGGGAAGGAACCCGCGATAGATGAAC
>JAISOA010000116.1 GCA_031275945.1 Spirochaetaceae bacterium | reverse complement strand
ATCTCTTCCATCACCCCGGTAAGCAGTTTCCCACGGAAATCGTTCAGCGTCCTGAAGTCCGGCTCCTGCCCCCCGGCCAGCCACCGGAACATCACATTCTCCCTCACCGCTTTCGCCGGCATCCGGCTTGAGCATACTTTCGTCATATACCCGTACACGAACAGCTTGGTCATCATCTGTGGATGGTACCGGCTTGCCCCGCCGCCTCCTTGGTACTTCCGCAAAAGCCGTTCTATATCCATCTTGTCTATCACTTCGCTGACCAGCCGTACCAAGTGATTTGCCGGGATAAGTTCGTCCGCGCTGGGGGTATGAGGTATACCTGCTTTTGTTCGTAGGGTTTGTAGCTTATCTTGTCGCTTTTGCCTTTGCTCATGGGGGAATGTTACCATGACCCGGGCCGGTTGTGTCTACAAAAAAATAGGACCACCCTTACTTGTTGGACAGGCTCTGTTTTTGAAAAAACTAGACAGGGATTGTGAGAAAGGGAAAGCGCTACATATCATTAGAGTTGTTTAAAAACCCTCAGTTTTTAAACAACAACCGCTTAAAAACAGCAAAATGCGGAGCATTTTGCAAGACTTGTGAAATAACCAACCGGGTTATTGAACAAGTCTATTGTTGATAATTATTCCACCTACAAAGCGAAAGAAGAGAAAGCATATATAGAATCAGGTGATGACAGATTTGTGGTCCATTTTATCCCGACCCATGCATCGTGGCTGAATATGATAGAGCGGTGGTTGCGGAAATACCGAACAAACGAATTCGCCGGGGAAGCTGGGAATCGGTGACACAGCGGAAGAAAGCGATAAAAGAATTCATACAAAACTGGAATGCCTTAGGCCGCAGTTTCAAGTGGACAAAAGAGCCGGAAGAAATCCTTGTGAAAATTCAGAAAGCCCGTGAAGGAACACTTATGTAAACTGTATAAGACAGAACACTAGAAAAGTTGTTTCCGGTCTATTGTACGCACAATAACATCTAATAGCTGTATGAATCGTCCCGTGGTTATTTGCCAAAATGCGTATATAGGGTTACACAGAGATATGGCAAAACAGTTCCGGGGCGACGATATTCGGGAAATCTTTAGCAGGAATTTACGGCTCTTCCGAACCCGGAAAAACCTTTCCCAGTTTGCCCTTTCAAACCTGGCAGGGCTGGCCCACAATTTCGTAAATGATATTGAAAACAGGAAGAAGTGGGTATCCCCCGATACCATTGCCAAGCTTATGACGGTACTTGAGGTGGAACCCTATCAACTTTTTATGACCAATCCCTTGGATGGGACACAGACAAAACAGCTCCACAGGTATCTTGATGAACTGAACGAGCGTTTTACCGAAGCGGTGGGAGAGCTCAAAACGGCCTGTTTGCAGCCGGGAGCAAAGGATCCATAACCGGGCAGATATTCTGCGGATGTCCATGCTACTTTGCAAGCGCTGTGTTTGCATCTATTTACTATTACTAAATGGCGAATTGATATCGCTTATGCTCTTAGAGGCCCGTTTTTTCCGGTTATCTTTGAGGACCCGGTCGATGGCGGATAGACTAAAGGCTGCTGGGCCTCAAAAAAAGGGTATTTGCTCCCGGATACGGATAGGGGGACAGCTGGGGCTCCTCGGTCCGACCGCAGGGGTACCGGAAGAAGGCCAAATGGCCCTGAAGGGGCAATCACCCGGTCCGTAGCCCGCCCCCCCCACCCCGCCGTTTCACCGTTCCCGCCTTCAGTTTGACCGGCTTGCTGTCCATGGTGAGGAAGGCCTCCTTTCCCCAATGGGTCAGCAAGTGTCAGGCAGACTTACGATTATAGCCGGTATGCATGACGAACTCATCCAGCATTTTGGATTTCTCTTTTTTTCCCGCGTTTCGGTACTGGGGAGCCAACTCCCCTGTCAACGCCTTTTTCATGTTCGGTGGTAACCCCATGGTGCGTTCCGAACCCTCCTTCGGATAAGCATATTTGGGTTAGATTTTTGATGATTCAATGCGTTTTCTTGACAAATTTACCGGATTCTTTTAAACTTACATAGAATATAGAGGTTTTCTTGCCCCCCGGAGAAAATGGCATTTGCGTAATTCGTTATATAATAAAGAATTAGCAATTTTCTCCGAGAAATCTCCGGAAACCCAACCGGGGTTTTTAGAGATTCCCTAGGAATAAATGGAGCGGACTATGGCAAAAGTTGAACTAAGAAATATTTCAAAAATATACGAAGGTGGTATTAAGGCGGTAGATGACGTTAATATTGTGGTGGACGACAAGGAATTTGTGGTTTTTGTTGGCCCGTCGGGCTGCGGCAAATCCACCACCCTGCGCATGGTCGCGGGGTTGGAGGATATTACCGAAGGAAGTCTCTATATTGATGATGAAAAAATGAACGATGTACCGCCCAAGGACCGGAATATTGCTATGGTTTTTCAAAATTATGCCCTGTATCCTCATATGTCGGTGTACGAAAACATGGCTTTTGGGCTTACGATCAAAAAAGTTCCCAAGGCCGATATTGACAGGCGGGTTCATGAGGCGGCAAAGATTCTGGATATTGAAAAATTTCTGGACCGCAAACCCAGGGCTCTTTCCGGAGGACAACGTCAGCGGGTGGCGGTAGGACGGGCCATTGTGCGAAACCCCAAGGTGTTCCTGTTTGACGAACCCCTTTCAAATCTGGATGCCAAGCTCCGGGTCCAAATGCGGGCGGAACTGTCGGATCTTCACCTGCGGCTTAACGCTACGATGATCTATGTTACCCACGATCAAGTAGAGGCTATGACCATGGCGGATAAAATTGTGGTCATGAAGGACGGTAAAGTCCAGCAAATAGGAAGCCCCCTGCACTTATATAACTATCCGGCCAATAAATTTGTGGCGGGATTTATTGGGTCACCGCCCATGAATTTCCTCACCCTTAAGGTAACGGATAAAAACGGCATTGCGCTTGCCGCCGAAGACTATGAACTGCGGCCCTTGGCGGATCAGGAGTCAATCCTTAAGGACCATCTGAATAAAACGGTATATTTTGGCATTAGGCCGGAAGATCTTACCTATATTGACAAACCCGAAAGCAACAGCATATCGGCAAAAATTACCGTGGTGGAACCCCTGGGGGCAGATATACATCTGTGGCTTTCCGCGGGGGGGCAGCCCCTCGTTGCCCGGACCGGGCCCAGCCGGAATTTTAAGGTTGGAGAGACGGTTAATTTCCGGGCGGATATGGAAAAGGCCCAGTTCTTTGATCGGGAAACGGAATTTTCCCTTTTACCGGCAGCCAAGACGCCGGAGTAATGCATACGCCGGAAGTTCCCCCATTGGAAAAATCTAAATAAAGGCCTATGATAAGCCCATGGGAGAGGAGCATATAAAAGACCCTCCGGGGCTTCTTAAAACATCCGGGGAGCCTAAAAAAGCGGAACCGAAAATCCGCCGGACTGCCAAATTCCTTACCATTATCGGGATTGACCGGGCGGCGGAAATTATGTCCCGGCTGCCTCCGGATCAGGTAGAAGCTATTTCTAAAGAAATCGCCGCCCTAACAAAAATAGGGGCGGAAGAACGCCGGGTGGTCCTGGAGGAATTTAGTTCCCTTTTTTCCGTCCCCTGCGGCCCGGATAGCGGCGCCGGTATTTCCGGCAGCGGCGGCATAGAAGCCGCCAGGCGAATCCTATATGCCGCCTTTGGGCCGAACAAGGGGGAACAGATCCTGGGTAAGGCGGCGCCGGATGCCAAGCCCAAGCCCTTTGATTTTTTGGAAGACTTTTCCCCCGAACAGATCGCCCTGCTTTTTAAAGAAGAATCCCCCTCGGCTGCGGCCCTGGTTTTTTCCCGGCTTCCCCCTAAATTATCCGCCCAGGCTTTAAGCAATTTTACGGGTAAAAAAAAGCTGGAGATTCTTAAGCACATAGCCAGACAGCATACTGTTTCCCCGGAGATCCTGGAACAGGTATCGGGAGCCCTTCGGGAAAAGGCCCGGCATATGGCAACGAAAGAAGAACCGGACTTTGACGGTATGCAGGCCCTGGCGGCGATTCTTAAATCTTCGGAATCGGAATTTGGGGACCATATCCTTAGGGAATTGGAGATAGAGGATCCGGAACTGGGGAAACTGCTTAAGGACAGAATCTATACCCTGGCGGACATACTTAAAGCGGCGGATCTGCCCCTGCAAAAAAAGCTTGCATCCATGGACAACCGGGAAATCATAC